>JBQTIF010000200.1:0-3185 GCA_052388395.1 Gemmatimonadaceae bacterium
TCCAACGCTTCGGCCTCCGTTTCGTCACTTCTAGTGCGTGGGACCCTGTGCGCGGCGACTTCGGCGCCGCGCCGATGATCTTTGGCACGCTCGTGTCCTCAGCGCTGGCGCTGCTGATCGCAACGCCGTTCGCGTTAGGCGTGGCCGTTTTTCTCGCTGAGTTCGCGCCGCGGCGCTTGCGCCAACCCGTGGCCTTTCTCGTCGATTTATTGGCTGCCGTGCCCAGCGTCGTGTATGGACTCTGGGGGGTCTTCGTTCTCGTTCCGTTTCTGCGTACGACGGTGTCGCCGTTCATACGCGAGACATTGGGGTTAGGCAACTTTCCCTTGTTCACGGGGCCGGACTACGGCTACAACATGCTGTCGGCCTCCGTCATACTGGCCATCATGATCCTGCCCTACACGTCGGCCGTGGCGCGTGAGGTGCTGTTGGCCGTCCCGCGTTCGCAGCGCGAAGCCGCACTGGCGCTTGGTGCCACCAAATGGGAAACCATCCGTGACGCAGTGATACCGTATGCGCGCAGCGGTATCATCGGTGGGGTTATTCTCGGTCTCGGGCGCGCGTTAGGCGAGACGATGGCGGTGACGATGCTGATCGGAAATCGCCATGAGATCTCATCCTCGCTGTTTGCGCCCGGCTACACGATGGCGTCGGTCATCGCCAACGAGTTCACCGAGGCGACTGGAGATCTGCACATCTCGGCGCTGATGGCCGTCGGTGCAGTCCTCATGATCACGACGCTGCTCGTCAACATCATTGCGCGTTGGCTTGTTTGGCGCGTCGCACGTCAAGGACACGCGTGACGGCTCGAGTGCAACGTCGCTCGCTACCCCGGCGGAACATCACGAACCACGTGATGGTCTCGCTGACCTATTTCGCGGCAGTCGTCGCAACGCTGCCGTTGCTCTTCATCCTCGGCCATCTGCTGGTGCAAGGCGCGACGAGCATCAACCTGGACTTTTTTACGCGGCTGGGACCGAATCCTGGGGAGGCTGGAGGGGGGATGGGGAATGCGATCGTCGGGACGCTGATAATCATCAGCATCGCCGCGGCGATTGGGTTGCCCATTGGGATCGGTTCGGGGCTATTTCTCGCCGAGCGGCGTGATAGCAAGCTGGCCACGATCGTGCGCTTCCTGGCGGATGTGTTGAATGGCCTGCCGTCGATCGTCGTCGGAATCTTCGCGTGGCAAGTGCTCGTGCGTCCGTTTGGACACTTCTCTGCCCTCGCCGGCGGCGTCGCGTTAGGCGGCATGATGATCCCGCTCGTTTCGCGTACCACCGAGGAGATGATACGGCTCGTCCCCGTCGCGCTGCGGGAAGCGGCGTTGGCCCTCGGCTATCCGCGTTGGCGCACATCGCTCGCGATCGTACTACGTACTGCGCTGCCGGGCATCGTAACCGGTGCCCTGGTCGCCATTGCGCGCATTGCCGGCGAGACGGCGCCGCTTCTGTTTACGGCATTCGGCAATCAATTCTGGTCATTCACGCTCGACCAACCGATTGCTGCGCTTCCGCTTCAGATTTACACGTACGCCATCAGCCCTTACGACGACTGGCACCGCTTAGCGTGGGCAGGCGCGCTCGTGCTCATCGGCGTTGTCTTCGCGATTTCGCTCGCCGCGCGTGCGGCGACGCGATCGAGGTTCGGTTCCGGTGGTGACTGATCTGCGACCGATCGTTACTCCGGCGTCCAGCGAAGCCGTCCGCGCGCGACCGCAAGAACGCCGTGTGCGCATGCGCACGCGTGACCTGGACGCGTATTTCGCTGCGACACACGCCGTACGCGGCGTATCACTCGACCTCGTCGATGGCGATGTCACCGCCGTCATCGGGCCATCGGGCTGCGGTAAGTCGACGCTGCTGCGTTGCCTCAATCGGATGCACGAAACGGTGCCTAACGCGCGAGTTGAAGGCGAGGTCCTGCTCGACGACCGGGACATCTACTCACGCGGCGTCAACCCTATCGCGGTTCGGCGCCGCATCGGAATGGTGTTCCAGCGGCCGACCCCATTTCCCACGATGAGCGTACGCGACAATGTCGCCGCCGGGCTCAAAGTCGCCGAAGGCGGTATGCCAAATCGCGCTGCGGTAGACGAGATCGTGGAATCCGCGCTGCGGCGCGCTGCGCTCTGGGACGAGGTCAAAGATCGCCTAACGAGCGGCGCCACCGACCTGTCAGGCGGTCAGCAGCAGCGGCTGTGTATTGCACGCGCGATCGCTACGCGACCGGCCATCCTGCTGCTCGATGAACCGACTGCGTCCCTCGATCCGCTCAGTACACAAAAAGTCGAAGAGCTCGTCTATGAGCTGCGGCGCGAGATCACTATCGTCATTGTCACCCATAACATGCAGCAGGCTGCCCGCGTCTCTGACACGACGGCGTTTATGCTCATGGGTGAGTTGATCGAAGCGGCGCCAACTCGGGCGCTCTTTACGTCACCGCACGATCCACGCACCGAGGCCTACATCACCGGGCGCTTCGGATGACAGCAACAGTATCGGCTCCCGCTGCGGCAGCACCGTCCGTCGGCGCCATCGCCGCTCGCGACTTTTCGTTCTGGTACGGGGACAATCAGGCGCTTTTCGAGATCACGCTCGATATCCCGCCACGCGCGATTACGGCGCTCATCGGCCCGTCCGGGTGTGGTAAGTCCACGTTCCTTCGCTCCATCAACCGTCTCAACGCTCTCATCCCCAACACACGGACCGCTGGTGATATCCAGCTCGACGGTGAGAGCATTACCGGCGGCAGCATCGATAGCGTGCAACTGCGCCAGCGCGTCGGGATGGTCTTCCAGCGCTGGAATCCGTTTCCCAAGTCGCTGTACGACAACGTCGCATATGGACCGCGCATCAACGTCGATCCGCCGAAAGCG
Organism: Gemmatimonadaceae bacterium; assembly: GCA_052388395.1. Lineage (GTDB taxonomy): Bacteria > Gemmatimonadota > Gemmatimonadetes > Gemmatimonadales > Gemmatimonadaceae > DASYRX01. The sequence continues at coordinate 2,879 of JBQTIF010000200.1, forward strand.
GAGCTCGACGGGATGGTCGAGGAGGCGCTGCGCCGCGCCGCCCTCTGGGACGAAGTGAAAGACCGGCTTCGTGCGTCCGCGTTAGGTCTCTCCGGCGGTCAACAGCAGCGACTTTGCATCGCACGCGCGCTCGCCAACCGCCCGGAGGTGCTTCTGCTCGACGAGCCGTGCAGCGCATTGGATCCTATCGCGACGCAGAAGATCGAAGAGTTGCTCTACGAGCTCAAAGCGGAATTGACTATCGTCATAGTCACGCACAACCTGCAGCAGGCCGCCCGCGTGTCGAATCGCACGGCATTCTTTTACC
>JBQTIF010000201.1:0-6910 GCA_052388395.1 Gemmatimonadaceae bacterium
TACGTCTGCGATCGGCCTAACGATCGCATTCAGGTGTTCCAGAAGGACGGCAAGTTTGTGAAGGAGAAGCAGATCGCGCCGCGCACGCGCGGGGACGGTTCGGTGTGGGACATCGCCTTCTCGAAGGATCCGCAGCAGAAGTACATCTATCTGGCCGACGGGAAGAACGAGAAGATCTACGTGATCGACCGGCAGTCGCTGGACATCCTAACGAGTTTCGGGGAAGGTGGGCGCCAGCCAAGTCAGTTCTTCGGCGTGCACAGCATCGTGACCGACTCGAAGGGGAACATCTATACGACGGAGACTTACGAAGGAAAACGGCTGCAGAAGTTCGTGTACAAGGGACTGGGTTCGGTGCGCAGGGGCCACCAGGGTGTCGTGTGGCCGGGACGCTAAACTCAAAAACGGTAGCGCAGATCAACGCAAAAAAAGACGCGGATGGCTCCGTGTACGCCTAAGGCTCCTTGAGCCAGGGCTTGAACCGATTGCTGTAAACGACTCGGTAGTGAGCCGGCTTGGGGCCAAAGTGCAACAGGAGACCTACCTCTAGTTTTGTAGAACGCAGGTAGTTCATCAGTTTCTTTCGGTCCGCGGCAATGAGGTGTTCGCACGCCTTCGTCTCGATATCAACCTTTCGTTCGGCTACGAGATCCGACTTGAAGTGTCCCACTCGTATGCCATCGTAGTAGACATCGCTCACGTATTCGCGATCGACGTGAATGCCACGTTTGGTTAGCTCGTGTGCCAAGGCACGTTGGTAAACGCTTTCGAGAAAGCCGTAGCCAAGCGTGTTGTAAACGCGGTAGAACGCCGCGATTATCTCGCGTGTGAGTTCCTTCTCGGGAAAGTCCTCGTGTATCTGCGTCACTTTCTGCGTGAATCTGCGCTCCCGCTTTAGTTCCTATTCTGGGAAGTTTTGATCTGCGTTCATCTTCGTGTTGTTGAACTGCGTGAATCTGCGCTCCCGCTTTTGACCCTTGCGCACCAAACCAGCGCCGCCTCGGTCGAAACCTTGCGATGACTTGGATCCAGACTGTCTCCCCGAACGACGACGACAAAGTTCGTTCCGCCGTCGAAGCCCAGCGCGCGATGTACCCCATCGAGTACGCGACTCCCGTGCATCCTACTGGCGACGGGACTTCAGGCATCGTCGCCTCTCACAGCCTGATCCCGGACGCGCTGCGACACGCCTTCTCTACCTTCGGCGCCCTCATGGCCCAGGACCTCCCGCTCTCGCGGCGCCAGCATGAAATGATCAGCACCGTCGTCTCCGTCACGAATCGGTGTAAGTATTGAATAGATTCGCACGCAGAGTTTCTGCGTCGGGTCACGCTCGATGAAACCCTGGTCGCAGCGCTGCGCGACGATTACCGCACGGCGCCGTTAGGCGAACCAGATCGCGTCATGCTCGACTATGTCGTACAGATCTGCGACGACGCGACGCGCATCGGTCCCGCGGATCACGAGCGGCTGCACGCCGTCGGCTTCGATGATCGCGGTATCCTGCAGATCACGCTCATCGCCAGCTGGTTCAACTACATCAATCGCGTCGCGGATGCGCTCGGTGTCGGCCGAACGTAGCGGGCCTTCGCATGAGTTGATTCGTTCGATCGGGCGCTGGAGCTTCGCCGCGCTCGTCCTCAACACAATCATCGGCACCGGTGTCTTCATCCTGCCCGGCACCGCCGCTGCGCGGCTCGGCTGGTTAGGCATGGCCGCATGGATCCTCGCCGCGCTCTTCACAGCCGCGATGATCCTCTGCTTCGCTGAGGTCGCCTCGCGCTTCAACGTCGCCGGCGGGGCATATCTCTTCACGCAAGCAGCGTTCGGCCGCTACACGGGCGTCCAGATCGGCTGGCTCGCCTACGTCTCCCGCGCCACCGCGGCCGCGGCACAAGCCAACCTCTTCACCGGCTACTTCGCCGAGTTCGTTCCCTGGGCCGCGACGCGAATCGGTGGCCTAACGGTGACATCGGTATTCATCGGATTACTCGCTGTGGTGAATCTCCGCGGTGTGGCTTCCGGCGCTCGCCTCAGCAACGGTTTAGCGCTCGTCAAAACCCTCTCGTTGATCGCATTTGGGGTGTTAGGCGTGGCGTGGCTGGTATCGCGCGGGGCCGGAGCCGGTCCGACGCCCTCCGACCTGACACCGGCGAGCTGGCTGCAGATGCTCCTGCTTCTCATGTTTGCGTTTGGTGGCTTCGAATCCGCGCTGATGCCCCTCGCCGAAGCGAAGGACCCACAGCGCGACGCGCCGTTCGCGCTGCTCGTCGGTCTCGGCCTCGTTACGCTTGTCTACCTCGCCGCGCAACTCACCGTGCTCGCGACTCTTTCCGACCCAGGCGCGACGAACCGTCCGCTGGCTGCTTCGGCTCGCGTTATGCTCGGCGCTGGCGGCGCCGCTGCAATCAGCGTCGCAGCGCTGATCTCAGTGTACGGTTGGCTCTCGAGCAATATGCTGGCTGTACCACGCCTAACGATGGCCATGGCGCATCGTGGCGATCTTCCGGCGTTTTTCGGTCGCGTGCATCCTGTGTGGCGTACGCCCTGGGTTTCCATTCTGATATTCGCCGTTGTATCGTGGGCGCTGGCGAATCAGGCTGGTTTGCTGCAGAACCTGACGCTCAGCTCTGTCGTGCGACTCTTCGTGTATGGGCTCGTCTGTGCTGCGCTCCCGGCACTGCGCTCCAAAGAGGCGCACGGTGCGGTCGGACCAGCGCGCTTTCGCGCCCCCGCAGGCATCGCGCTCGCCTGGCTCAGCGTGGTCTTCTCGTTGCTCCTCGCGACGCGCATGACAATGCGCGAAGGAATCACGTTAGCGATCACGGTCGCGCTCGCGACGCTGCACTTCATGACCTTGCGCCGTGCGCCAGCCGACACTCCCGCGCGAAGCGAGGCTGGGTGATCGTTAGGCAGTTGCCCGGCACGTTGCTGCTCATTCGACAGCCAGACCACGCCGCGCTCGCCCGGCGGATCATGCAGCGCTGGGCAGGGATTGACGCTGCCGAGCGGCGCGAATCCATTCTGCGCGCGACCGGTGAGCATGATCACGGATGGGGAGAACCTAACGTAGCACCGGTATGTCGATCGTGGACGTGAGTTTGGTCCCAAAGTGCACCGTTATTCTCGCTTTGCGCACCTCTGCAGTCTCTGTTTCGCGCTTGCCCGTATGCAGATTGCGGCTGAAATGCGGGTGAAAGCTGGGCATAATGACAAGCCGTAGCCGGTGACCTCGCCGGAACAGGTTTCCGGTCAGCAGATTGTCGAGGACGACCTTGGTCGGTTCGTTAGGCACGACCGCTGCGACGTCGCGGCGCGTGCTGAGGCGCTGCACCTCCAACCCCGGACTCATCAAGTTCCACGCGGTACCGTCGGGCGCGACGTCGAACAGACGCGCGTAGATGTCGGCGTCGGGTGCGTCGACGCTCACGAAAAGCCGCACGACGATATTGCCGACGACGCGAAGGTCCTCGGCCAGCGGAGCGGTCTCGAACAGCATCACGTCAGGGCGCGCCGCGAGCGCGCGATAGTCGTGCGCGCCGTAGGCACCGTCGTACTGGTCTACGATCGGCTTGCTCGGATCCGACAAGATCGTCCAGCTGCCGTCGGTGTGCCACGTATCCCACGTCAACGACCCGCGCCCTTGTCCAACGCGGCCTAACGAGAGCGTACGTCGTGTCGTTCCCGGCAGCGGCCACGCATTCCCACTGCGCCAGACGTTCTCTCCCATGACGAACACTCGCACGCGCGGCTCGCGATCGACGCCGTTGTTCCTGCCGCGCACATAGCGGTCCATAAAACGCAGGACGGTCTCGTCGTAGTCCAGCCCCCCTGCTCCTCCGAACGAGCGTTCGCCAGACTTGGCCTCTTTGCTGCGGTTGTCGATCGCGTCGACGCCGTGCACCCAGGGCCCGAGGATAAGGAAGGAGGGCGCGTCGGCCGATCCGTGTCGCGCCTGCTCAAGGCCGCGATGATTCGTTAGGGCGCCTTCCGGCCCATACGCCTCGTCGTGCCAGCCCGAGATGTTCAGCACCGCCGCTGAGGTGCGGCTGTAGCGAGCCGTTAGGTCGGCCCACGCCCACCACGGATCATTCGGTGGATGCGACAGCCATTCGAGATACCACGGAGCGACGCTGCGCAGCTCCGGCACGTTCGTGATCGGAAGTCTCGCGACAAGCGGCCCCTCCAACTCGCGCCAGGCCTCGCGCGCCTCGCGGGACGTGCGCGGTCCCGGCAGGTTGCGCCGCTGCCTAACGTCTGGTGCGATGTTCATCCAGATCCAGGCGGGCCAGGAGAGATCGGGCAACCCACCCGCATACCAAAAGTTGGTCGCCCGCGAGAAGGTCATGGCGGGGGCCATCGCCTTGAGGTGCGGCGGCGATTCGACCGCGGCGAGCCACTGCACCGCGCCGGGATACGACAGTCCAAACGTGCCGACATCTCCCGTGGACCAGCGCTGGGCAGCTGCCCATTCGATCGTATCGTAGCCGTCGCGCCCCTCTTGGGCGTACGCATTGAATTCCCCAGCCGACTCGTAGCGTCCGCGCACGTCCTGCACAACCACGGCGTACCCACGATCTACAGCTCGCGTGAATGTGCTGTAGTCCCGAATCGCGTCGGACGCGCCGTATGGCGTGCGGTACACAAGCGTAGGAAAGCGCCCGTTCGCGTTAGGACGCAGTACGATGGCGCGGAGCACGACGCCGTCCCGCATCGGCACGGCGATGTTCGTCTCCATCACCTGCGCTGCGGCCGCCGCTGCAGTCCCTAGCCAAAGGGCGCCAGCCACTGCTAAGCGACGCGTCATGAGGCGTTCAGCAGTTTCGCGACGACCCGGAGATCCGCAATCAATTCGTTCAGCGCGGCCTCGCGATCCTCCGAGGTTTGCTGGCGTAACACCGATGATGGATGCACAGTCGCCACGACGTGCTCAGCGAGGTCCGTCTTTAGCACCTGGCCGTGTTGCTCCGTAACTCGAAATTGCCGCCCCAAGAGCGTCTGCGCGGCTGTCGCTCCGAGGCAGACGAGTACCTTCGGTCGCAGCACCTCGAGCTCGGCGTTCAGCCAGGGGCGGCAGGCACGGATCTCCTCCGCGTTAGGCTTCTTGTGGATGCGCGCCTTCCCGCGCCGTTCCCATTTGAAGTGCTTCACCACGTTTGTCACATACGCCTCGTCGCGATTGACTCCAGCCTCCTCGAGGGCACGGTCCAGAAGACGGCCAGCGGGCCCCACAAAGGGTGCGCCACGCAGATCCTCTTCGTTCCCAGGCTGTTCGCCGACCAGGACGACGCGCGCGTGTTTCTTCCCTGAACCGAAGACCGTCTGCGTGGCATGCAAGTACAAGTCGCACCCCTTGCAGTCACGCGCCGCTCTCTTGAGCGACGAAAGTGTTAGGCGCGGCGGAATAAACTGCGCCGCCCCCGGCTCCCTCGCATCGACCACGCGTCGAGCCACGGTCTGCCTATTGCCTGTGGGCGCGGTCCATATCCGCACTGATCAACCATTTCCCAGCGCGGGGCCTAACGAGCGCGAGCACGAACGTGCCGCTATCCTCTTCCCCCGGCCGAGTCGCATAGGCGCCAATAATGTGCGCGACCGTATCGTCGACTGCATATGCCATCGCCCGCAGGCTCAGCGGACCACCACCTCGGGAGTACACCTGACGCACCGCCTCCCGCCCTGACACGGCCCGACCGCTGTTGGTCATGACCACTCGCCCGTCAGCAAACAGCTGGGCCAGACCGTTGGCATCGGATGCTCGCCAAGCGACTTCATAGTCTCGCAGCACCCGGTCAAGCTCAGGCGGCAGCGTGACCGAAGGAAGCTGCGGCGCGGAGGGCCTTGCCTGACTCAATCCGACCATCGGCAAACCCAATACGACAGCGGCGGCAAATAAACTGAAACGGCGCATCGTGTCTCCTTTTACATCTGCGGTAGTATTTTCCGGCGACCAAAGGGGTCAGAGTCGATTGAAAATTGTACAACTGCGCCAGTGATGTCTCCCCGTTTTCAATCGACTCTGACCCCTTTTGATCCGCTAACCCCCGGAGCTCATGGTCACCTGTAGTCGACATGGCTGGAGTGTCGTCATCGCGGCGCTGTTCACCCTCGTGCATTCAACGGTTGGCCCTGCGCAAGAGCGTGATACGGTCCGCAAGACACTGCGAGCCTTTCCGCGCACCAGCCCAATCCACGTCGACGGCCGACTGAGCGAGTCGGACTGGAGTCGCGCCGCGGTCGCGAGCGACTTCCTCCAGCGCGAGCCGGAGCCTAACGAACCGGCGTCGCAGGTCACCGAGGTGCGAGTGCTGGTGGACGAGGGCGCATTGTACGTCGGTGCTCGACTCTTCGACACCGAGCCAATGCGCATCGCCGCGCAGCTCGGACGTCGCGACCCGGACGATCTTTTCACGGACGCATTCCATGTCGCGATCGACAGCTACTTCGATCGGCGCACGGCATTCCGTTTCTCCGTCTCGCCAGCCGGCGTGCAGAGCGACGCCATCCACTTCAACGACACCGACGACGACGACAATTGGGACGCGGTGTTCGAAAGTGCCGCCACCATCGACTCAGGCGGGTGGACAGCCGAGCTGCGCATTCCGCTCTCACAATTGCGTTATGGCCACCTTCCCCCAGGCGAAACACGGCGCTGGGGTATCCAGTTTGCTCGAGAGATCGCCCGGCTTGGTGAAGAGTCTCACTGGGCGCCAATGCCGCCGACACAGCGCGGCATCGTCTCACGCTTTGGCGACTTGATCGGTATTGATTCGTTAGGCGTTCCCGCTCGCCTGGAAGTGCTGCCGTACGTCTCGTCGCAGCTCACTCGCCTGCCGAGCGGAGAGACCAACGCGCTCGTCGACGCAACAAATACGAGCGCGCGCGCCGGCGTCGACATCCGCTACGGGCT
>JBQTIF010000202.1:0-3680 GCA_052388395.1 Gemmatimonadaceae bacterium
CGCGGGCACAACGTCAGTGGCGTGAGTGGGCGGCATCGCGCGCCCAACGTACACGCGCGCAACCCTGTGTGCAAGAGGGAACTTGCCTAACGCCTAACGTGCCGCCTCGCTCAGCTCCACCGGCTGCCACCAGCGCCGTAACCGCGTCCGCGCCGGATCGATCCCGCTCAACAATAACGTCAAATCCGTCTCCGTCAGCCGCACCGTCCGCTCGCCCACCCCAGGCCAGCGAAACGTCCCCTGCTCCAAACGCTTGGCACACAGCCACACCCCGCCAGCGTCATAGCAGAAAAGCTTTACTGTGTCGCGGCGACGATTGCAAAAAGCATAGACCGCTCCGCTCAGCGGCTCTCCGTTAAGCGTGTCCAGGATCATCGCATACAGACCGCTCACGCCGCGCCGAAGATCGGTGACGCCGGTGGCAAGAAAGATCGCCCTCCCGCCCGTTAGGCCAATCACCGCCCACGCTTCTCCAGCATAGCGCGTACGAGCGTTACAGCGGCCGCCGCATCCAGCCCGGCCAGCTTCGCAGCGACGCCCTGAGTCGTACGGATTCGCAGCGTGATCATCCCAGGTCGTGCTGCGGCCGGAACAACTTCGACTTGAGCAAACGTGGGCGGCGATGAGCGTCTGGAGCTAACGACCTTCGTACTGGCCGCCATGCGCGCTTGCTGGCGCCAGAGATTGAAGCTCGAGCGCGGGATACCTGCCTCCGCGCAGAACGTCTTGATACTCACTCCGCGTTTCTCGAAGGCAGCGAGCTGGTGCGCCTTCTCGGCTGCGCTCCAGCGCCGCCGACGACGTGAACGTCCTCGCGGCAACTGGTCTGAAGGAGCGATAGTCTCGGACATGCGCAGCATTGTAGCTCGCCCACATCCTCGAATCACCACGTCAGAGTTGAACGGTTACAGCCGCGAATTAGCTCGTGGGAGCACTCGCCGGCTGGCGATGTGATATCGGGGCGGTAGTCGCTAGTGAATCGCCCCGGGATTGTCGGAGGTTGCTAACGGTGTGCCTGACGACTAATCAGCGCGCCAAGCCGCGAACGCTGGTCAGCGAGCGGTTATGCGTGTCACGAACACCCGCTACCGCCGGTCCGTGACTTACGGCCTCGTTAGGTTGACGTCTCCCGCAACGGCTCGCACCTCTGATCCACTGCGACTGACGATAGCTACTACATAGTACTTTCCGGCAGGCAGTGAGTCCCCCAGGATCTTTTGAGCCGGGATTTCCACGCTGAGCTCCTGCACGCCTTGTCGCGCAACTTTCACTGTACGACCGGCGGATGGACAGATGCGGTCCGGGCCAGCCCAACGTGGCGGCCCAGTGCGTTCAGGGGAAATGAACACTTCGATCTGGACTGGACAAAATCTCGAGACGCTGATTTCAACATCCGTCGTCGTTGGATTCCTGATCGTGACAATCGTTGTAATGATCCGAGTCTGCGCGTTTGAGACCGTCGATTGTGCGCGGTATTGTAAGCCCTCCTGTTGAGAGGGGGTTCCCTCTACACCAAAAGGCATTTGGCGACTCTCGTCCGGTGCACAAGCGACCGAGAGAATGCAAAGGCTAATTGCGGGCGACAAGGCGAGATTCATAGAGCACCCAGAACCGAATGATTCGTTAGGCTAGAAAGGAGTTGAGACTTGAAGACCGAGCCAACAATGGCTTCCTGGGCAGTACAGAGGCCGATCTTCGCGTGTCAGTTCCCAGCGTACGTACACATACGGACTGAAATAGCTGCGATTGCCGACCCTCTCGCGACCCCAAAGGATACCAGCAAGCGTCACAGTCGTTCCCGCACCCCACCAAAAGATCGGTGCACCGCTGTCGCCAAAGTCATTCCGTGCGTCAAAACCGTCCTGGCACAGCAGTGTTAGCCCAGTGCCAGAAATCGAATGGTTCATGCATGTGACAACGATCCCACCAACTGTCCAGCCAGTAGCCGCACCCATCTTGTTGACAATCTGCCCAAATACACCAGAAGACTCCGTTGTATCGGATATCCGGAAATACGGACTATTCTGATTAACGATAACAGACCCAGCAGTGCCGCCGGAGCCACGGGAGTTTGTGCGAGCGATACGGCCGTACTCCCAGTCCCTTGCAGTCTGCGAGTACCGAACAAGTGCGGCATCGGCGAGCGAGCATCCAGCCGAGAAGCAGTTCCCGTATGAGGCGACGTCCCAAGGCGGTTCTCGTACTTCGTTCCCGAAGGAAACAAAGTCCATCGAGTGTGATGGCTGATAGAAGAACGTACCCTCTTCTCCACCCATCCTGTTTGTGCAGTGTGCGTTCGTCACGAAGTACGGCGTTAAATCGTACGGGCCGTTAGGACCAGAGAATTGATATCTGGTCTTATAGGCGTTGAAGCCCAACGTGCAGAGCCCGATGCGGTCATCGATTTGAACACCTCCCGGAGTCTTAGGCCACCGGTCGAGGAGCGACACCGGAGCAGTCGCGGCAGCTGCCCTGCTCATCTCGATTCCGGCACTCACTTCCAGTATCACTGCGCCAGCGGGTATGCCTAACGAAGCAATGGCGGCCTGGACTCTTTGTTGCGCCGCGCTTGCCACAAGGACTCTTACCCGATTGACGCGCTCGTCGACATCGGTAGCGATAACCTCGGCACGAGCTAAGAGGCTGCGGTCAAGTTGATCGCGCCACGCGGCCAGGCTTTCCCAACTGTACGAAGCTTTTAATACTCGACCAGGGGCCCCTGGTGACATCCCGACTGAACGAGGATGCGCATGAAAGATCGCCTCAATGGCGGCATGAGACGCCAATGCTGTAGAAGTGTCAGTCAAATAGACGGTTGGGACGCCCGTAACTTCGTCATAGAATAGACCACCGAATCCAGGCACCTGTTGAGCCACTTCGCTGAATTTTTCGTCAAGCGTTTTTGGCCTCTGGGCACTACCTACGGTGGCTGACAGAATACGTGCTGTACTACGCTCCGGTGCTGATGGTCGTGTCCCGTCGATCTCTCCGCATGCAACCGAGCTCAGAAGCAGGACCGCAGTAACTGTCGCGCGAGTGCCCTGCTGAGCACGCTGGCCGCCGCGCGAATCACGAATTAAATGCCGCCTAACGAGTTTCGCGTTCACAGTGCTCCTCATTGTGTGGATTCCGACCATCCATATCATGGACAGGCAGCTAACACTAGTGACGCACATCACCTTCGGCGTTATCTCGCAGAATCAGATTGGTTCGCGGAGAGATTCAGATCGGACTACAACAGGTAGCACGCGCTGTCAGTTGCGAACTGCCGCGTAGGTACACCGAATGACGGGGCCCTCCCAAGCATCCGATTGAGACGCCGGCGCGCACACCGATTCCGTTGGCGCCGCGGTTAGTGAGCTTCCGTCATGACGGACTCGCTTTGCACAGCCGTTGTTCTCACACGGTTACCCGTTGCTTGGTGTGCAACTGCGGTCGCAGCTACCACAACACGTTTACGATCACCCAGCGGCCGTTCCGCTTCGCCATGTGCATGTAGTCGATCCGGGTCGACGCATCGACGCGCACGCCGGCTGTTTTGCTGAAGCTATCGCCCTCTCTGCCAATATGAGTGAGACGCCGATCTCCCCGTGGTTTAGTGTACGAGGGTGATCGAGGATGTCGCCGTGTCGTCCACTCTTGCTTCTGCTGCAATGCCCTTGTCTGATGTGGGCGTGTCA
>JBQTIF010000203.1:0-18678 GCA_052388395.1 Gemmatimonadaceae bacterium
CCGGCGTCGGTGCCGCCGCTGGTGCGGTGCTCGGCGCGGTATTGAGCGGGGGCGAATTGTCGAAGATCCTGATAGGCGGCGCGTTAGGTGCGGCCGCCGGTACAGCGATCTCGTTAGGCGTCGGTGATGTTGAAGGAGTACTGCCAGCCGGTACGAAGATGACACTGCAGACCACACGCACCGTGGCGCTGCGGTAGGGCCGCTCATTGTCGATTGCGCGCGTCGCGGTCAGCGCGGCGCGCCAATCGGCATGAGTGCTAGGTGACCACAACGGACGCCCAGTGTTCACTATTGTGGCGCGACGACGCGACGTAAGAACGCGTAGAGCAGCAGCCCGGCAACAATAGCAGCGGTGATGAGTAGAGTGCGATAGCGTTTCCACGAAGGAACCTGCACTGATGCGGACTCGTGCTCCTGAATCGCGCGATCAATTGCCAATGCGGAAATTCCCGCCTCCGCCGCAATCTCACGTAGAGCAGGAACGTTTACACGGTGCACGCGTTCAGCATCGATCTCGGCGGCGCGTTCGATGATCCGCTTTGCCTCGGTCTCTCCATAACCCGGTCGATCGTTCATCGCTTGTCCTCCAAATTCCTTTGGATGCAGGACCTTTTCGTACTGCGCAAGCTAAACGTTCTCCCGATTACGGTTCGTGGCGGCCGCAGCGAGTAAGTCCGCCATCCGTTCGTCGTGCGACCCGTACCGCGCCCATCGCTCGGCGGTGCTGTCGTAGCGGTAGTCTTTGATCGTTAGATCGGCGCCGTGATCGATGAGAAACCTGACGGCGTCCTCGTTCCCTTGGATAGCCGCTTCATGAAGGATGCTCGCCGGCTCGTGCGTGGCCCAGCTGGTGTTGACATTGGCCCCGCGCTCGAGGAGGAATGACGCGATCTCGAAGTGTCGATTCAGCACGGCCCACGCGAGCGCGATGTCCAGGACCTGTTGCGTCGTCGGCGGTCCCCAATGCAGGTCGGCGCGGGGGAATTGCGGATCGCTGTGGGGATAGTGGTGCGCCAGCGATCCCAGATTGGTCTGGCCGGTTTCGTCGAACCAGCGCGCCACCTGGGGGCCGTTGCCGCTTCCCGCCGCATGCGGCAAATCGTTAGGCAGCGGCCAGATGCGCGTGAGCAGTGGAATGAGATGTGCGTTTCCGTACGAGAGCGCCTGGACGATGGAGGACGAAGCCGGCGGAGGATCGGCATGGAGGAGCGCCGGATCACGCTCGAGCAACGCCTCGATGAATGCTTCGCGATCCTTCTGGTAGCAGGCTGGCATGATCAACCCAGCCGCGACGTGAACGAACGCGGGTTGGAGCACCCACGGTTCTTCGTCCAGCCAGCGCAGGAACGCGGGGAGATTGCCGTGATTGCGGGCGTTAGCCAGCTGCTGGATCACGAATACCTCCCACGGCGTGCGCTTCGGTTCCTCCCACATGGCTGGATGCTGGATGAAGAACTCGACGAACGCCTGACGGCCCCCTCCCTGCCTGCGATCGATGCGGCGGCCCAGATCCGGATCGAGCGCGATCGAGCGCTCGAGCAGCCTGAGCGCCACGCCCACGTGCTTGAAGCGACATGCGCTGATCAACGCGCGACCGATGGTGATCGAGTCATCGATCGATTCATCCAGTCGAGCGCGAACTGCCTCATCGTCGCCTAACGCTGCGAGGACGAGGAGATCCCGCGGCAACGCGTTTTTCCGCGCGAAGAGTTGCAGCATTCCCGCTGCGCCCGGCTTAATCACGTTCTCCCACGTCTTGCGCTCGACGGTCACGCCCGCGTCGATCAGCATCTCGGCCGCAACGGGCCGGGTGTAAAGGCGCTCACGCTCCGGGTCAGAGCAGTCCATCGCGTAGGACGTGGTGGAATCGAGCAGTGTCTGGTCGCTCTCGTCGCGCCACGACACCAGCGCGGGGTATTCAGCCAATAGCGCGCGCAGCCGCTCGTGGTCCTCGTTATGGATCGCGGCCTTCGCCTGCGAGGCAGCCACCTCGAGCCCGCGGCCCAGGCGCTTCTCAACCTCGGCCGTCAGATCTTGCCAGCCGGCGAATCCGTATTCGCGCGCGATGAGGAGCTGCGCATCGCGGTTCGAGAGTGGAAGCGTCGCCCGCGGTAGCTGCGCGTGAATGCGAGCGATGGCTTCGCCGTTTCCGGCGGCGGCGTCGCGTGCAATTTTCTTCGCTTGTTTGCGAAGGGAGTCGAGCGACGGGCGTGCGGGAAGATCTCTAACAGCGGACATGGCGCCTCCTTTCAAATCGCCTGTACCCGCTGAATCAGGCTGAAAGAAGGTGCAACGCGTCGCGCGTCAGACCATGACAGGTGGGAATGCTTCCCTTGCCGCGGGTGGTGGCGCCCTGTCAGGCGCGCTGGAGGCAAGTATTGCGGGAACGGGCGCGCGTGTCAAACCCGCGCGTTCTGCGTACGTGTCGTTCGACTTCGGGCTGGAGCGGGTCCTGCACAAAAGCTGGACCTAACTACTCGCGGTCTTTGGGGCGCTGCAGTGACCTAGTGACCTCCGCCGCGAACCGCTCCAACTCAGCGCTGGTGTAAATCTTCCCATCAACAACGACAGCACGAATGCGTCGCGTATTCCTGATATCGGCCAGCGGGTTGGCGTCGAGGAGTATGAGATCGGCCAGTTTGCCGACTTCGATTGTACCGAGCGAGTCTGACATGCCGAGGACGCGCGCCGGATTGAGTGTGGCGGTTTGCAGCGACGCGAGCGGCGTGAGCCCGGCTTCGACAAGCAACGCCAACTCTTCGTGCAGACTCACGCCGGGGACCACAGCTGGGATCCCGACATCGGTCGCCGCTAACAGCACGACGCCTGCTTCATATAGGAGGCGTGCATTTTCCGCATAGAGCGGCACCATCGGTTGCAGCACCGATTTGAGCGGGGGGTAGATGTCGGAATCAAGCACCACGTTCCAGTTGCTGCGAATAGGCTCCGGGACGAAGCGCATGATCGCTGTATCCGAAAGGATTTCTTTCGCGTGCACGACATTGTGATATGCGACGATATTCGGAGCTTCCCCCACGCCGTTCCGGCGATAGGCCTCGATCGTTGCGGTGCAGGCGGCAGGATTGCGGGCATGGTAGAGGGCGCGTTCGTGCTGGAACAGGGTCATTGGCGTTAGGCTCTCGAGCGCTGCAGCCCCGCGCCGCGGAGACAGGACCTTTGCAAACCTGTCGCGTTCGGCTTCGGCGTTGGTGGAGCAACCCGCTGCCATGGCCAGCACGGGAAGTGCCACTCGTGAGCTGCGACCGAACGTGTTTCGGTCGGTGTCCATCGGAGCGAAGTGTTCGTCTTGGGACGTGCCCACACCCGCCACGCCTTCGCGCAGCGTAGTGCGCGTTCTCTCAAGCCTCGGCATCGTCGCGGCGGCAACGATCGTCGACAACGATTGCCATCGTCGCGCGGGGCCGCCTCGCGTGACCTAGCCCTGGACGTGCCTGTCATGAGCAGCTATCATGAAGGCACACCCAATTTCATGAAACTATGGCACTCAAACGGGTTTCCGAAGCGGCTCCGGTGCAGGTCTACCTTGACGTCCGAACTCGCCAGCGGCTCGACCAACTCACCGAACGCCTGGGCACAACAAAGTCAGAAGTTCTGCGGCGAGGGTTGCTGGCACTCGAGCGTGAAACAACAAATCCGGACGCTCATCCGGTGCTGCGACTCGTCGGCAGCGTGACGGAGACCCCGGGCGCGATCACATATGACGTGGCGCGGGAGCACGATCGTTTCCTGGCTGAGGTTCATGAAGCGGCGCCGCGTTATGGTGCGGGGAAGCGGCGGAAGCGTGGCTGAGCTGTTCGTCGATACTTCTGCGTGGTATCCGGCGATAGTGGCTTCACACCCAGCCCATGCGGACGTGGCCGCGGCGCTGCACAACGCGGTGCGGGCGGGAGCGCGGCTGGTGACAACGAACCTCCTCCTTGCTGAAACGCATGCACTCCTGCTCCAGCGCGCGGGCCGTCAGGTCGCACTAATGTTTGCGCGAACTGTCGTTGAGCCGCCGACGGTTCTGGTGTGGTCGACGGCGGAGCTTGAACGGCGCGCGCTGGAGGACTGGATCGCCCGTTATTACGACCAGGACTTTTCATTCGCCGACGCCGTGAGTTTCGCGGTTATGAAGTCGCGTGGGATCTCACACGCGCTGACGCTCGACCGTCACTTCGCGACGGCCGGGTTTCACCCCGTGCCCGTACTTGGAAAGCTTCGCACATCCCGCAGAGGAAAGCGTTAGCTCTCCAGCTCGTTAGGGCGGCGCGAAATAAGCCTTGGCCTCCGATCGCAAGGTGAGGCGGACCGGCGCCTCGGCCGCCTGAACTGGCGAAAGTGGTCGTGGGGGGCGCGGCCAGTCGGGACACCGTGCGACGCAATTACAACCGATCCTGGTCGCCGTGGAACTGAGCATGTCCATCG
Source organism: Gemmatimonadaceae bacterium (assembly GCA_052388395.1). Taxonomy (GTDB): domain Bacteria; phylum Gemmatimonadota; class Gemmatimonadetes; order Gemmatimonadales; family Gemmatimonadaceae; genus DASYRX01. The sequence goes on from JBQTIF010000203.1 coordinate 4,429, forward strand.
TGCTGCTCATCGGCGCGGGCTTGCTGACACGCAGCACGCTGCGTCTCTCCGCCGTGGATCCGGGGTTCCAGCGCGACAATCTGTTGTCGGTGCAGTTTTCTGTGCCGCGCGATTCGTTCGCGATGCACGATTTCTATGTCCAGGCGACGCAGCGGTTCGCGGCGCTCCCCGGCGTCGTCAGCACGACGGCGGGCAGCAACCTGCCCTTCACGGGCAGCTGGAGCAGCAGCACTGTGCAGCGCGAACGGGACGTCGGCGCGCCGAAAGAACAATCGCGGGAAGCACAGCAGCGCGTCGTTCTACCAGGATTCTTTCGCATGATGGGCATCCCGCTTCGAGCCGGCCGGGACTTCACCGACGCCGATCGACTCGGCTCCCCGCTGGTGGTCATCGTCAACGAGACGATGGCGAGTCGCGACTGGCCCAGTGAGTCGCTGCTCGGGAATCGCATCCGTTATAAGGGTCAGTGGCGGGAAATAATCGGCGTTGTGGGCGACGTAAGGTTCAGGAAACTGTCGTCGGAAGCGGAGGCGACGCTATACACGCCATTCGCGCAGCGTCTTGAAACGTGGATGAGTCTCGTCATTCGTACGCGCGACAACGCGCGCGTCCTCGAGAGCGCGCTGCGCTCAACACTGCGTGAGCTGGACCCCAATGCGCTGCTGATGCGCGTCGACGCGATGCCCGATCTGGTCGAACGTTCCTTTGCGCACGAACGCTATCGGAGCGCGTTGATCTGCCTGTTCAGCGCGATTGCGATGCTGCTGGCCGGCGCCGGGATGTATGGAGTTGTTGCACGCGCGGTCGCACATCGCCGTCGAGAGCTTGGGATTCGCATGGCGCTCGGCGCCGAGCCTGGCGCCGTGATGCGCCTCGCGATCGCATCGACCATCGCCGGCATCGTACTTGGCATTGCGGTTGGCGGTGGCGCGTCGCTGTTGCTGACGCCATACATCTCTGCGTTCCTGTTCGCGGTCTCGGCGTTCGATGTCGCGACATACGTGGGCGTGACGGTGCTTCTCGTGGGTGTGAGTCTGCTCGCTACCTGGATACCGGCCCGGCGCGCGGCGCGCGTGGCTCCGGCTATCGTGTTGAGAGAGGATTAATCGCACCTTGGCGGGAGGCTGCTGCCAATGCACAGGGCAGCCGAGGAAGAAAGGAGAAGGCGCGTGCGACTTCGGAGCGGCTAAACAAGACCGCCGGCGTAGTGCTCGCCGTAACTCACTCGCGTTAGGTTCCACAACGGCCATCACGATCGATGTGCGGCGCGCCTAACGCCGGAAAGCGCGTGCAGTTATCCAGCCCGGCGCACGCGACGTGACTTTGCCGTGGACTTCATGCGAGTCACATAACTCCGAAGAACCGCGTTCATGCGTGACTGATACCGCGGGCCCTGGCGCTTGAACCACTCGAGGACATCCTCATCGACGCGAAGCGAAATGGCGTGCTTGGGCGCCGGCAGCACCAGTTCGGCGTCTTCCCAGAAATCGGACGGCAACTCCGCGAGCTCTGGCGACGACGTCCGCTCAATCTCCGCATCAGACATTCGGCGCAGACGCGGCAAGTCCGCGCGGCCGCGTGTCGGCAGTCTAACTCTTTTTGAGGGCTGCTTCATATGCTCTCCGTTCTTGGCGACTGCTGCGTCGCGCTGAGATGATGCGACGAGTGTTTGCTTTGGCGCCTTTCGAGCGATCGCTATACACAACTGTCAGTTCAAGGGCACCGGCACGTCCGATGGCGATAACGCGCGGCTCGCCGTAATCCTGTCGATCATCGACGCGCTCGAGTGTCGGTCCATCGAAGATGAGCGTGGCAAAGGCGAAATCAAAACCGCGCTCAACCAAATTGCAGAGGCTCTTGCCCGGATCCCAGTCAAACCGCACTTATGAATATACAGCTGTATATACAGGCTCTCAAGATCCGGCCACACGTTGGTTGCGCGCCGCGCTCGCGCCCTCGGAACTGAAGCCGAAGCGCGGGTGCGCGCGGACGCGTCGGTCGATAGGCCGGGCCGATTGCGATGTTGATCGATCGCTCAGCGATCGCGGTGAGGGGCTCATCAGGCTTTTCTCTTCTGTGAAGCGGGTTCTAGACACCTCGTGGCGGTCGCAGCCGCGGGTACTAACGCGTTCGGCGGTTTCGGCGCGCGCACCCCTTGTGAGACCATGGCAACGTTTTTACCCTCCCTTGTGTCACAAGGGGAGACTATGGCTGCTACTGAAATCGATCTCCTGCGCAGCTCGCTCGACTTGCTCATCCTCAAGGCCCTCGGCTGGGGGCCACGACACGGCTACGCCGTCGCGGAATGGATCGAGCAGGCGACGGACGACGCGCTCTCGCTCGAAGAAGGGACGCTCTATCCGGCGCTGCACCGACTCGAGCGCAAAGGATGGGTGCAGTCAGAGTGGGGTGTCTCCGACTCCAATCGACGCGCCAAGTTCTACAAGCTGACTGCGGCCGGACGCGCGCAGTTCCGCGCCCAGGCGCCAACGTGGCACCGCTACGCCGAAGCCATCGCGGCCGCGCTGCGCGCGACGTCGCCTAACGCGGGCCGCGCCTGATCCCATGACGGACCGCAGTCCGGGACGGCCACCGGGATGGCGCCGGGTGTTCCGTCTCCCGTTCGCGCCGAAGCGCGTCGAACAGGAGGTAGATCAGGAGATCGCGTTTCATCTCGCTATGCGCGCGGATCGTCTCCGCGCGAAAGGATTGAATGAGACCTCGCGAAGAAGTGAAGGCGTCTCAGTGCGCTCGCGCACTCCGCCTAACGACCAACACGAGGTTGCGACAGCAGGCTACACGAAAGGCCCGACGAGATCACGCAGAGTTCCCCTTAGGACGTTCTCGCGCCCGGTCCTGACTATCACAAAGCCGCCGAAGTGCCTTGACCCTGGGCTCCGGCCTAGTACTTTGTATGACAAAGTACTTGTCCAAGCATCGTCCAACCCGACCACAGCGCACTCATGCGCAAACCAGCCAGTTTATGCTCGTCACTCGCCGATGGCCGCGGCCGAAAGAGGCTCGCACGAGCCGCGGCGGCGGCGTCATGAGCGTCCGCACCGCTACGCGCAGTCCAGCGCTGCTCACCGCGATGGCGTTAGGCATACTTGGCGACGCGCTCTTGAGCGCGCCCGGCCGTCCAGGTCTCAACATGACGCTGTGGGCGCTCGCGGGCGTCGCCGCGCTCGTTCTGCTGTCGCAACGCCGCTCTGATCCCCCGGCACGCGAATCACAATGGTTCGTCATCGGCGCACTTCTCTTCGCCATCACCTTCATGCTGCGCGATTCCGAAGCACTTGCCGCGTTCAGCATATTCGCCGGCATCGTGCTCCTAGGTATGGCCGCCGGTCGTGCAGCAACCGCATGGGCGGCGCGCGCGCAAATCAGCGATGTCGCCTTCTCAGCCCTACGCGTGGGCCTACTAATCGCCGGCGGCCCGTTAGGCTGGGGCCGAGCTGCCCCCCGTGCTGCCTCTCGCGCCTCGGGATGGACCACGCGCGGACGCACACTCCTGCGCGGCACTCTCATGGCGCTGCCCGCGCTGCTCGTGTTAGGCGCCCTCTTGATGTCGGCCGACCCTGTATTCGCGCGCGTGATCACGGACGTATTTCAAATCGACCTCGAACCACTGATTGAGCACGTCGGGTTCGCCTCAGTCATCGCGTGGTTTTCGGCGGGCCTTCTGCGCGCGTTCTTGGTGCCCGACGACGAGATCATGGATCAGCTGCGAGTCCCGCAACCGGCGCTCGCAGCCGCCGAGGTCTCCGTGGCGCTGTGGATCCTGAACCTGCTGTTCCTTGCCTTCATGGTAGTCCAGCTGCGCTACCTCTTTGGCGGCGCGAATCTCGTCGAAGTGACGGCCGGCCTCAGCTACGCCGAATACGCGCGTCGCGGCTTCTTCGAGCTCGTGGCAACCACCGCGCTCGTCGTGCCTATCCTGCTTCTCGCTGACTGGGCCGTCGCACCGGTCGAATCGCGCTCGCGCAGCGTGCTGCGCACAACGATGCTCGTGCTCGTCGTTTTGCTCCTCGGCGTGATCGCCTCCGCGGCGTATCGCATGAAGCTCTACCAGGACGCATACGGCCTCACGGAGCAGCGCGTGACTGTCAGCATGATCATCGTCTGGCTCACCGCAGTACTCGGCTGGCTGGTCTTCACCGTGCTGCGCGGACGGCACGCGCGCTTCGCGTTAGGCACCATCGTCGCCGGCCTGGTCTGCATCGCCGCGCTGCACGTGCTCAACCCGCACGCGCTCATCGCGCGCGTCAACATCGACCGCGCCGCGGCCGGCAAGGAATACGACGGCAGCTACCTGCGCTCGCTCAGCGCGGACGCCGTGCCCGTAATCGTTGCGCGCCTCAACAGGCTCCCCGAAGCTGAACGCTGCCGCGCGGCACGCATGCTCGAAGAGCGCTGGAGTGGTGAACGCCGCGGTGGCTGGCGCACATGGAACTTGAGTGACTGGCGCGCACGCCGCCTGGTCGCGCTACCGACCCTGCCGCCGACGTGCGCCAACTCAGACGCTGCGCCGGCGAATGGACCTGCGCCGGTCCCCCAACAGTAGCACGTTAGGCACATAACGCCGATGGCGTGCGTCGGCCCGCGCGACGCGGCAAACCATTATCGTGCCGATCTAACCTATCGCGCCGTTAGGCAGTTGCGCGCAATCAGTCCAGTCTTATGAAGCCGCGGCGCAACGCAGGTGGCTCTTGCCGCGCAGCTTCGCGACGAGCTTGGAGCCGATAAGCCCGGTACCGCCGATGACTATGACTTTTCTTGTCTTATCCTCTCGAGTTGCTCGTTAGGTCTCGTCCTGATGGCTAACACGCTGATGGCGCGTGTTGACGAAGCAAGCAGCATCAACGCGTGCGCATCGCCAATTCGGGGTATCTCCGGGTTGCCGTTTTGCTGAGTTGAGACCCGCCCATTCGAGGTACGGCAATGTTCGGGTGTACGCAGTTTAGGTAGGTGATGATGCACGCTGACGCTCATTGAGCGGCCAGAAGTTCGTGGAGGATCACCGTCCCGTCATGCCGAACGACCGTCCGGCCGACACATCCGTCGTGGTACTCGTGGTGGACGATCCGACAGCCACACGAAAAGAGGACGAGCTGAGTTATGAGCGTGGCGCCGTCTCGGTCCTCGTACCGCTCGCCACCTCTCCGTCGGCGGCACGGTGCGGGTCGGTCTGTGAAGCTGCTCGAGGCCTTCATGCTACTGCCCTCCTAAGACGGCCTGCCCGAGTTGAGGGCCGGGGACGACGGAGCCTGCTACGCGCCCGCGGCGCGCGAATGGCGGGTCATGCCTCAGGTGCGCGCATGGGCAATATGCATGGGAGGGTTCCGGCTCGGCGTCGCCCACTGGAGCAGGCTCTTGGCGCAGCTTTAAATCGAGCGAGGGACTGCCCGATAGAGGTATCGCCGCTATGCGCTGGCCGGCTGCAACGCCGTTAGGCGCCGCAGAAGCTGAGTCAGGTCGCGGCGCTTTGACGCCTGTGCCGACCTGCGATACGATTGCGCGGTCGATCCAAGAGGACCTCCATGCTGCGCACCCGTCGCTTAGCCATCGTCGCACTACTCGTCGCGCACCCTGCGCTCGGCGCCCAAGTGACGGCGCGGACCGCTGCCACGCCGGCAAACTTGTCGCGCATTCAGCCCGACGTATACGGCCACCTTCAGTGGCGCACAATCGGACCCGAAGGCAACCGTTTCTGGTCCGCCGTCGGGATCCCCGGGCGATCACCTTACGTATTACGTCGGCGCGGCGTCCGGAGGCATCTGGAAAACGACCGACGGCGGCACGAACTGGACGCAACTCTTCGACGACCAGCCAGTTCAATCAATAGGCGCGCTCGCGATCCCGCAGCGATCCCAACATCGTTTGGGCCGGCACCGGCGAAGGGAAGATTCGATCGCACATCTCCGTCGGTCAGGGCGTCCACGATCCGTCGTCGCGCAAGAGTCGCACGATGTCTCGGACTTTCATCCCAGCAAATTGATAGGACTGCCGTAGCCTGCCTAGCGCAAAAATGCGGCATACAATTGCACGAACGCGACGGTCGTTGTCGTCGCTGCCTAACGTTGCGCCCGAGACGGTGCGAAGGAGGACGCGTACAAGAGCGACCGTCGCGTCGAGTTCGCTACTCGCCGCGGAGCGCCACCGTGGGATGCGTGCGTGCAGCGCGACGAGCGGGAATCAGCGTCGCGATTAGGGTGACGACGAGCAGCAGCGTCGTGGCCAGCGCGAACTCGGCGACGCTCGTTGGCTTCACTTCATATAGAAGCGCCCGCAAGAACCTCATTGCAGCGTTTGCCGCGAGCAGTCCGGCGACTGTTCCAACAGTGACGACCTTCAATCCGTCGCCGAGTACCATCGACCCGACACGGTTAGGCGCGGCACCGAGCGCAAGGCGAACACCGAATTCACGATGGCGTCCCGCGGCCGCATACGACACGACACTGTAGACGCCGATCACGCCGAGAATGAGCGCAGCGGCTCCGGCGACCGCGATGAGGAGCAGAGTGAGACGCACACGCGCGGTCGCGTCGTTCACGAGTGAGCCGAGTGTACGAATGCTGCTCGCGGGCACGCGCGGATCGAGCTCCTTCACGATCTGCTGAATCATCGGCGCGGAGAGTAGCGCACCTCGGACTACATACTGGACGTCCCTCGGCTCGCCCACCGGCATGCTGTCCTCCGGGACGCCGTCGCCGTCGCGCAGCAGAGGGAAATACGTCATCGGCATGTAGCCGTCCTCGATGCGTTCTCCGTGCACATCGGCCACGACGCCCACAACCCTGAACGTTGCCCCGCGCGAGCCATCGGGTTCGAGTCTCCTGATCGTGCGCCCAACGACGTCGCTGGTGCCGAAGACACTCCTCGTTAGGCGCTCACTCAGCACCACGGCGGGAATGCCGCGCAGGTCACCAGACCAGAAGCTGCGCCCATCGCGCAGCGGAATCCGCATCACACGGAAATAGTCGGGACTCGCCGTGTTTCTCGACGACGTCACCGGCGCACGCCCCGCCTCATCTGCAGCCACAACTTGCATCTCGAACCCAGGCATCAGTGGCAGGTACGATGCGACGCCAACTCCGGTGACACCGGGAATCGTCGTTAGGCGATCCATCATCTTCGCGTGAAACCCCGCGTTTGCGGCGTACGAGCCGTACCCGCTCGGTCCCCATGGCAGGGACACATGGAAGGTCGTCGCGTTTTCTGGCTCGAATCCGATGTCCGCGTTGCGCAGGTTCCAGAAGCTGCGGCCGAGGAGTCCTGCGGCGACGAGGAGTGTGAGCGCGATCGCAACCTGGAACGCAACGAGGCCGTTCTGTGCGCTACGCCAGGCACGATTCGGCGTCGAACGTGCTGCGCGAATGCGGTCGAATAACCGCGTTGTAGCGGCGCGCGTCAGCGCCGTTATTCCAACTACCGCACCGATGACCATCGCCGCGCCTACGATCAGCGCAGCTATTCCCGCAGTGAACGTCACTTCATGGAGGCGCGGAATTTCGCGCTCTGTGAACCCGAGCTTTGTTGAGACCGCGAGAGCGGCGGCTGGTAGTGCAACGAAGGCGGAGACGAGTCCAAGCACGATACCGTCGATGAGGAACCGCTGCGCGAGCCTAACGCGGCTGGCGCCAAGCGAACGCGCGATGGCGATCTCCTCGCTGGCGCGTTCGGTGCGCAGCAGGAACAGGTTCACCACGTTCGTCGTGGCAATGAGAAGCACAACGGCGAGCAGTGCTCCGAGAAGGACGAGATGCGTCCGCACGGGAGCGACAATCGCTGACCTGAGTGAAACAACAGACGCGCGCGCTTGGCTCTCCCGCAGCAACTCGGGAGTGATCGCAGGAAAGCGCTCAGCGAGCGACGGCACGAGCGCATTCAGCTCGGCCTCTGCCGCGAATCTGTCGGTGCCTTCGCGCAGACGACCAACCACGGTGCCGGTGCGACTCGTTATGCTCGGCCGGCGCACTGGAATCGCCGCGGGATACCAGACGCTGACTGACGGTGAGGGGAAGTCGAACGTGCGTGGCAACACGCCGATGACCGTGCGATCTCCGCGGTTCAGGTCAATGCGTCGCCCGATGATTGACGGGTCGGCGCCATAACGCCGCTCCCACAACTCTTGTGAGATGAGGATCGCGTTGCGCGCGCCGTACCACGACGTGTCGCCGGGCTCGAAGAGCTGGCCGAGCAGCAGCCGCGCTCCAAGGAGCGTAAACACGTTAGGCGTCATCAAGGCGACGGTCACTCGTTCCGCTGCGTCGCCGTCGGTGATGTTGAACGCATTATCAGTCCAGTACACACCCAATTCAGTGAAGGACCGCGCGCCTTTTGCGAAGTGGAAATACGTGGCCGCGGAGTGCAGGTCGCCTTGCGCGCCGATGCCGTCGGTATGGAAGCCGACGCGAACAAGCTCGTTTGGATCCTCGTAAGGCAGGTCGCGCAGCAAGACACCGTACACGATCGCGCCGATGCCGACGGCAACACCGATGCCGATGCCAAGCGTGACGATGACGCCGGCGGCAAATGCCGGCGCGCGGCGGATCCGTCGCAGCGCGAAGCGAGCGTCGCGTGCGACGTTATCGAGGGCGGCGACACCGCGAGCGTCGCGCGTTGCCTGACGAAAGCGTTGCTGGCCGCCGAAACGAACGAGCGCAGCGCGGCGTGCCTGTAGTTCATTCATGCCCCGACGCGCGTTCTCGGCTGTTTCCATTTCTATATGAAAACGGAACTCTTCGTCCTGTTCGACGTCGTAGCGCGCGCGATGACGGAACAACCCGCGAGCGCGCACGAGCGCGGCGCGCACGGTGTGCAACATTCGTCAGCTCTCGGCCGCGAGGACGAGACCGACGGCGCTCACGAAACGCTCCCAGGACGCGACTTCCTTTCCGAGCGCTCGTCGTCCGGCGGGAGTGAGCCGGTAGTACTTGGCGCGACGGCTGTTTTCTGTCACGCGCCATTCCGTGTCGATCCACCCACGCTGCTCGAGGCGAACGAGTGCTGGGTAGATAGAGCCTTGGCCTACTTGAAGCGCGTCCTGCGAGAGCTGTTCGATACGATTGGTGAGTCCCCACCCATGCATCGGTGCGAGCGAGAGCGTTTTGAGGATGAGCAGGTCGAGGGTGCCCTGTAGTACCTGCTCATTGCTGGTGGACTTGGCCAAGAGTTCTCCTCCCGAATGTCAGGAGGAAGCGTTGCTGCTCTCCTCCCGAATGTCAACAGGAGCGCCGTCGATTGATCACTGAAGAAGGGCGTCTTGCATGTTGTTTCGTTTCGCGAGTGATCTTTAGATCGCTTCGGATGGAGGTGATCTATAGATCATTGACAGAAGTGATCTAAAAGTAACATTACGCACATGAAGTGATCAATAGATCACATCATAGGTAGCCAAATGACGTGCACCCCACCGTCCCCGCATTCACCTCACATGCGAGTCAGAACACGAAAAGATCTTGGCCTGCTTATACGAGAGGCTCGTGCGAAGCGACAAATGACGCAAGCTCAACTTGCCCAGATCGTTGGGGTGAACCGCCGCTGGGTTGTACAGATCGAAACAGCGAAAACCAGTGCGGACATGCGCACTTTGCTTCGCGCATTACGAGCGCTGGGTTTGGAAATGCACGTTAGGCAACGTGCAGTGTCAGCCGCCGAAGTGGAGATTGCGACACTAGTTGACCCCAACCGGCGCCGCCGAGAATGAGCCCATCACCAGAAAGACCAGCGGGGACTCAGGCACGGCTTGTAGCGTTGCTCGATGGTCGTGTCGTTGGCACGGTGTACCAAGACACGCACTCGAACCTGCGGTTTGTTTATGAGGAGTCGTGGCGAGCGGACGAGGCGAGTTATCCTCTCTCTCTGTCGATGCCGCTGACGGCTAGAGAACACAGGCATCCCGCAATACACGCGTATCTGTGGGGACTTCTTCCAGACAACGAGCGCACCCTCGAGCACTACGGTAGAACGTTTAGTGTATCGCCACGCAATCCCGTTTCATTACTCCAACACATTGGAGCGGATTGCGCCGGTGCGGTTCAATTCGTGCCACCAGACAGGCTTTCTGAACTTGAAGGGCCGAACAAGAAAGTTCAGGTCGATTGGATTGACGAAGCGGAGGTGGCGCGAGAACTCCGCTCAGCTAAAGAAACCGGACTCGCCGGTCACGACCGACGCACCATCGGAAGATTTAGTCTTGCAGGCGCGCAACCGAAGATCGCGCTTTTTCACAAGAACGGAAAATGGGGGAGGCCGCTCGGAAGAACGCCAACAACTCATATCCTGAAGCCACCATCGAACCAGTTCACTGGTTTTGCGGAAAACGAGCATCTGTGCTTGGATTTGGCAGAAGAGCTGGGACTCAGCGCAGCCTCTTCAACCATCCGAGTGCTTGACGACGAAGTCGCCGTCGTGGTAGAGCGTTTTGACCGGCGGCCTAACGAGCATCGCTACAGGCGCCTGCACCAGGAAGACATGTGTCAGGCACTATCGGTATTACCGTGGGGCAAGTATCAAAACGAAGGCGGACCGGGAATCGCTTCGATCGTGGGGCTCATCCAAGAAGCATCCCTCAATCCGGAAGTTGACCTCGCGAGGTTTATTGATGTTGTCGGGTTGAATTGGGTGTTGGCGGCGACCGATGCGCATGCAAAGAACTACGCGTTCATTCATGTCCCTGGAGGCGGAGTACGCTTAGCCCCGTTCTATGACATTGTGAGTTACCTCCCATACACGGATCGCCGGCTGCACGACATCAAAATGGCGATGACGATTGGGAGCGACTATTTCATCCGTAAGATTGCACGTCGCCATTGGGTAGCTCTCGCGAGCGAAGCTCGCCTAACGCCGGACTACGTCCTCGGCAGACTGGAAGCCCTGCTACCGCGCATTCCGGACGCAGCGTCGGTAGTAGCACGACGTGCAGTCGCGCAGGGATTGAATTCACAGATCGTGGAATCGCTCGCGGAGCGCATCGTGGAGCGAAGCCACGACTGCTTGGATCGCCTGCGAGTTGGGTCTGAGGAACGACACGGCAAAGCCTAACGAGCTGCTAGATGTGGCTGTCTCGTAGCGGTACAGCGTGGAGGTCTACCATGAGATGCCATGCGCTAGTTGTAGGCGGCAGCCGGAATTGCGGCTTGCAGCCTGGGGAATGGGGACAGCGCATGTGCGGTCCGCTTCGCCGAGCCGCTGGTGACGTTTCAAGGTGTCTCTGACTCTGCCTCTGGAGCACCCGTGCCCGTAATACTCGTCAGCGACGTTCGCATTAGCGGACTATCCTTTATGCCCCCCGCCCTAGTCGATCCACAGCGCGCCCCGGTGCGACAAGCGACCATTGAAGGTGACGTCGTGCGATGTGTTGTGATCTGCGGCTTCGGATCGACCGAAGGACTGTACGAACTTACGGTCACCGCGCCCGGTTATCGTCCGCGCATGCTTTCGTTCACGGCGCAGTATAGTACAGTTGAGTCGGGCTGCCCAACCCTCGTGCGCGGCGGATTCAAGCTCAGCACCACGCTAGCGAGACTCTAGTGTTGACTGCATGCCTGTCCTGACTCGTTATGCGCTTCCGACGATTCCTCGGGTTCTCAATTTCCATCATCACAGTCGTCGGAACGGTGCGATGTACCCAAGCGACGGGCCACTCCGAAACCGACTCGCCGCCTAACGACTTGTGCACGACAAGCGGGTGCGTCTATTGGTCATCTTTCGAAGGCGGCACCGAGGGATGGCTCGCCCGCGCGGCAGATGCCGGACCGTGGGCGGTAACGAGAGCGTCCACGCGAGTGCGCGATGGCACCTGGTCCATGCAGCTCTACGCTGACAACAGAACAGATTTCACGAAGCTGTGGCTGCAGCGGTCGTTTTTAACGAAACCCCAGCAGCTGTACGAAGTGACGATCGAGTTCGCGATATGCTGCATCGACTATGATCCCGCATCGCCCAATCGCTTCTTCGTTATCGCTGATTCGCGATCGACATCGCCTGACGAACTTACGGCGCGTAACCTGACGCTTTACGCGCCCGGCGCTGGCGATGACAGCAGCGCTGCATCAATTGGGAACGCGCTCTGGCGCCACAAACGATTCGTTCGGACCGTCCAAGCGAGTGCCGCCGGCGAGATAATTGTCTTTGTAGGAGTTCGGCTCGGCTTTGAAACTCCGTTCACGTTCTACATCGACAACGTCCGCGTTAGCCTCAAGGCATTGCAGACTCAGTAGCCGATGCCCGTAGCTGCGAAATCACGGATCCTATTCACCGCTTTGACGTCCGTCCCGACGCAGGATACGATTGCGCTGTCGATCCCAGAGGCCGTCAATGCTCCGCTCCCGTCTTCTCGCCGTCGTCGCGTTCCTCCTCGCCATCCCCACCGTCGGCGCCCAAACGCCTGCCCGGACTGGTGGCACGCCGACCAGCATGTCGCGCATCCAGCCCGACGTGTACGGCCATCTCCCGTGGCGCACAATCGGACCCGAAGGCAACCGTTTCTCGTCCGCCGTGGGGATTCCGGGCGATCACCTTACGTACTACGTCGGCGCGGCGTCCGGAGGCATCTGGAAAACGACCGACGGCGGCACGAACTGGACGCAGCTCTTCGACGACCAACCCGTTCAATCCATAGGTGCGCTCGCGATCCCGCGCAGCGATCCCAACATCGTTTGGGCCGGCACCGGCGAAGGGAAGATTCGCTCGCACATCTCCATCGGTCAGGGCGTCTACCGATCCCTCGACGCCGGCAAGACGTGGAAGCTCATGGGGCTGGAGCAGACCGGCCGCATCCCGCGCATGGTCATCCACCCGCAAGACCCGAACACGGTTCTCGTCTGCGCGTTAGGCCACGCGTATGGGCCGCAGCCAGAGCGCGGCGTGTTCCGCACCACTGACGGCGGCACCACGTGGACGAAAGTCCTGTTCGTCGACGAGAACACGGGGTGCTCCGACGTCGCGATGAACCAGAAGAACCCGCGTATCCTCTACGCGGGGATGTGGCAGCTCGACATCAAGACGTGGGGACGTGTGAGCGGTGGCCCCGGGAGTGGACTCTTCAGGTCACGCGACGGCGGCGCGACGTGGCAACGCCTAACGGGGGGGGAACGCGGGCTCCCGACAAAGCCCGTCGGAAAAGTCGCTGTCGCAATTGCAGCATCCAATCCGGATCGCGTCTATACGCTCATTGAAACGGGTGACGGGATTCCGTGGAACGGGGAGCCGACGGAGAGCGGTCAGCTGTGGCGCACGGAAGATGACGGCGAGAGCTGGACACTCATCACGCGCGACCGCAACGCCATGGGACGCGCGCATTACTACTCGCGCATGGCCGTGGCGCCTGACGATCCCGATGAGACGTATTTCCTCACGGCTTCGTTTTCGAAGTCCGTCGATGGCGGAACGACCATTCAGGTGCAGGGCCAGGGCCGCGCACCGGGCGGCGATCACCATGACATCTGGATCGATCCAACCAATGCGCATCGCCAGATCGTCGCACATGATCAGGGACTCTCGATCACGCAGAATCGCGGGCAGACGTGGTATCGCCAGCGCTTGCTCAACGCGCAGATGTACCACGTCACCGTGGACAACGCGATTCCTTACAACGTGTTAGGCAACAAGCAGGACGAGCCCTCGTACCGCGGACCGTCGAACTCGCGTGTGTACGGCGGGCGCGGCGCGGGCATCTCGCGCGGCATGTGGCACTCTGTCGGCGGCGGCGAAAGCGGTTGGGCGACGCCTGACCCGAAGGATCCGAACATCGTCTGGTCGACGGCCTCGGGCTCCGGCATGGTCGGCGGGATCGTGGTGAAGTTCGAGGAAGACAAGCGTCAGTTCCGCAACGTCGAAGTGTGGCCGCAACAGTCGAATGGACCCGCCGAGGGCGTGCGCTATCGCTTCGTGTGGGACTCGCCGCTGCACATCTCGCCCCACGACAACAACACGATTTACGTCGGCAGCCAGCACGTGCATCGCACGACAAACGGCGGCCAGTCATGGGAAGTCATCTCTCCGGACCTAACGCTGAACGACCGCTCGCGCATGGTCAGCTCCGGTGGCCTAACGCCAGACAACATCGGCGTCGAGTACGCGGGCACTGTGTACGGAATCGCCGAGTCGCCGATCGAGAGAGGGTTGATCTGGGTGGGGACGAACGACGGACTCGTGCAGCTCACGCGCGACAACGGGCAGACATGGACAAACGTCACTCGGAACATCCCGAACCTTCCACCATGGGGCTCGGCGCGCAGCATCGCT
>JBQTIF010000204.1:0-20617 GCA_052388395.1 Gemmatimonadaceae bacterium
GCGACCAATCCCGTCACGGGCCGGCGCGAGCTCTCGCTCATTTCGGAATCGCAAGAGATCGAGATGGGGCGGCAGGCGTCGCGGCAGACGCTGCAGAGCATGCCCGAGATCCCGGAAGCGGCGATGAAATCGCTCGTGAGTCAGATGGGCCTTCGCATCGCGCGCGCGTCGGAACGCCCCAACCTGCCGTGGGAATTTCATACGCTCGACGATCCGGCAGTGAACGCATTTGCGCTGCCTGGTGGATTCATCTTCGTCTCGCGTGGCCTGCTCACGCATCTCAACAGCGAAGCGGAACTGGCACAGGTAGTGGGGCACGAGATCGGCCACGTCACGGCGAAGCACAGCGTGTCGCAATTGAGTAAGGCGCAGCTGGCGACGCTGGGGCTGGGTGTAGGATCCATCTTTTCCGGAACGGTGCGTGCGGTCGGCAGCGTGCTGGAGACCGGCCTCACGCTTGCTTTTCTCAAGTTCGGACGCGATGACGAGATCCAAGCCGATGACCTAGGCTTCAAGTATTCGCTCAATCAGCGTTATGACGTGCGCGAAGCGATCGACGTCTACGAAATGTTGCAGGCGATTGGATCGCGATCGCGAGCAGGCGGGAAGCTTCCTGAGTGGCAGAGCACGCACCCGGATCCGGGGAATCGACTGGCTCAGACACGCCAGCGCATTGCAGCACTTCCTGCCGCATCGCTCACCGGTCTTGTCGTCAACGAAGAGAGCTATCTGCGCCTGCTCAACGGGATTGTGTATGGCGAGAACCCGCGACTTGGCTTTTTCCGTGGGACTCGTTTTCTGCATCCCGATCTCCGGTTCGAGTGGCAGCTACCTAACGGCTGGCAGACGGCAAACTTGCCTGACGCTGTGGTCGGGCAGTCGCCTCAGAAGGACGCCGTGATCCAGCTGCAGGTGAGTCAAACTGCATCAGTGGCTGATGCATTGCGCGGGTTCCTTGCACAACAAGGGATTCAGCAGCTGTCGGCTGGGACAACGACGATCAATGGCAATCAAGCCGCGTTAGGTGAGTTCGACGCACAGACACAAAGTGGCGTGGTGCGTGGGATGATGGCATTCATCCGTTACGGCAACACGACCTACGGCATCCTCGGCTACTCGTCGCAGCAGCGCTATGCGTCGTATCAGAACGTATTCCGCGCGAGTATCGGTTCGTTCAGTCAATTGACAGATCCTGCAGCGCTCAACGCGCAGCCGGCGCGGATCGAACTGGTCACGCTTCCGCGCGACATGACGATCGACACGTTCATCCAAACGTACCCGAGCTCGATATCGCCGCAGGACGTGATGTTGCTCAACGATGCGCCGACAGGGACCACGCTACGCGCCGGCAAACTTGTGAAGCGGGTGGTGGGAGGAGTGTCCTAAGGCGTTAGGTCTTCGTCCTGAGCTCTTAACGTGCTGGGGGTTAGCGTAGAGGCGGGACGCTCGTCGGTGCCCGACGGTGATGTGTCGCCTGTTCGTATGCGTATGCAAACTTGATTAGCGTTGGCTCGCTCCAAGGGCGACCGAAAAACTGCAAGCCGGCGGGGAGCACCCCCCCGCGCAGATATCCCATCGGCACTGTGATCGCCGGAAATCCCGTGTTAGGCGAGAAGAGCTGATTATTGTCACCGGCCGGCGTATTGAGATCGCCGATGAGGCGCGGTGGATTGGACCAGGACGGATAAACGACCGCGTCCAGCCGCAACCGCTCTAACATGCTCACGACAGCTTGCCGTAGTGCGGCGCGAAAGGCGTCGCGACTGCGACATGCAGGGTTCTCGTCAGGCGTGCCCTCTACGGCCTGCGCCGTTTCGAGTCGCTTCTCGATGCTCGGATGGAAACGGCGTGACCGTAGGACCTCCTCGACACTCTTGACCGGAACGCGTGCAGCCCGTGCGCCGAGGAAGGAGTTGAGGTCGTGTTTGAACGTATTGCAAGCGCCCGTCTGCATGCGTCGCAGCGAGTCGAGCTCCGGAACAACTGCCGAATCGATGATGGTGGCTCCCGCTTTGCGCAGGTCATCAACGGCGCGTTTGAATACGTGCACGACCTCGGCATCAGTCGTGGACGATTCATACGCCTGGCGGAGGAGGCCGATGCGGGCGCCGCGCAGCCCGGCGGAGTCGAGCGACTGACTGTAGTTAGGCACAGGCCGGCCGCGACTTCTCGCTGTGACACTGTCATCAGGATCTTCCCCGACGATCAGCTGAAACACAACGACGGCATCGGCGACAGTGCGCGCCATCGGACCAGCGATATCAGCGCCCATGAAAAGTGGAACAACACCCCCGCGGCTCGTTAGGCCCATCGTGGAGCGGATTCCAACAAGTGCTTGGTGAGCCGACGGGCCTCGAATCGAGTTTCCAGTGTCGCTGCCGAGTCCGAGAGCGGCGAAGCTGGATGCCACCGCGGCCGCTGTTCCGCCACTGGAACCTGCGGTGACGCGGTCAAGCGCGTATGGGTTCTTCGAGTAGCCGGGGAGAATCGAGCTCACCGTCTCGAAGGGCGAGAACGCGTATTCGGCCATATTGGACTTCACCAGAATCACTGCTCCTGCTTTGCGGACGCGCCTCACTTGAAAGGCGTCCGTGGCAGCCAAATATCCCGCCAACGACAACGAGCCCGCCGTTGTCGGCATGTCCGCGGTCTCAAAGTTGTCTTTGACGATGATGGGGATGCAGTGGAGCGGACCGAGCGTGCCGCCGCGCTGCTGCACGGCATCGAGGGAATCGGCGATTTCCCTTGCGCGAGGGTTGACCGTTACGATGCTGTTGATGGCTGGACCGTTCTTGTCGTACGTGTCGATGCGGCGAAGGTAGTGGTGGACGAGTTGGCGGCACGTTAGGCGGCGGTCACGCAACGCGGTCTGCAGGTCCGCGACTGTCGTTTCCTCGATCTGCAGCGTCGCAACAGGCTGCGCGACCGCCGCCGAGTTGACAACCAATAGGGTGAGCGTAACGCCGTTGCGGTAGCGCACTGACTATTGCCTAACGATCTTGAAGACGCCGCCGGCGAGCGTCAAGACGTACAACTCACCGAAGGCGTCCTTGCCGAAGGAAGTCACGGAACCCGGAGACGGGATGCCCCAATCGCGCTGTTGCGTAGCGATACCGTTTGCGACGCGGAACGAGCGCAGGAAACCGCGGCAGAAGTCCGAGTAGAAGTAATGCCCGATCAGCTCGGGGATCTGGACGCCACGATACACATGGCCACCCGTGACCGAACATCCTTGCGAGTGCCCGTACGAAATGACAGGCGGCGTTAGGAACTGCGTATTGCACGTCGGTTGCGCACGGCACTGCGGTCCTTCCATCACGTTCCAGCCGAAGTTGTAACCGCCCTGGAAGGCGCTGACTGCGTTGACTTCTTCAAAGGCGCTTTCGCCGACGTCGGCGATGTACACGATGCTTGCGGTCGCGTCTAGGTCGATACGCCAGGGGTTGCGCAGCCCGTAGGCCCAAATCTCACCGCGTCGGCCGGGCTGACCGAAGAACGGATTCGTCGGCGGAATAGAATACGGCGGCGTGTCGACATCGAGGCGTAGAACTTTTCCGAACAGCGTGTTCGTCGACTGACCATTGCCGTCGGGATCGTTGCAGCAGGCGCCATCGCCGATGCCGATGTACAAGTAGCCGTCCGCACCGAACGCGATCGCGCCGCCATTGTGACGTGGATCGGTTTTGGGAAGCGTGAGCACCGGCGTGCCGTTCGGGAACGCTGCATCAGGATTGCCAGATACTTGAAAGCGGTCGACAACAATGTTCTGTCCAAAGCCGATGTAATACACGAAAAACTGCCCGTTCGCGTTGTACTGCGGATGAAAGGCGATGCCTAACGCGCCACGTTCGTCGTCCGGCCCTTGCGGAACATGAATGCGTGTCGTCAGATCGAGAAATGGCGCGACGAGGAGCTGGCCATTCTTCACGAGCTTGACGAGCCCCGTCTGTTCCAGGATGAGCATGCGCGAGGGATCACCTGGTGGCGACACGAGCTGTACAGGCCGCGACAGACCGCTCAACACTGGCTCGAGACGCAAGGAGATTGACGGCGCATAGTTGACAGTCACGCTGGCAGTGGCACCTACACTCACTGTTGCTACTTGCACATCTGGTGCGGCGGCGTAAGGCGACGTACCGGCGTTCACGGCATTGGCTGTAACCGTATACACACCTTGTGCCAGGCGTTGCTGGGTGCGGTTCTGCTGAATTGTCGTCGTAAATCCGGCCGGTCCAGTGAGCGTCACGTTTGCCAAGACGCCGCTCGGCAAGCCCGCAATCACAACGGAAAGCGCACCATCAATCGCTTGATAGCGCACAGTTGTACTGGCCGCATTCGTGGAAGCGGGAACCGGAATCGTCTGTGTCACGGCTCCAGCGCCGCGGTACGTGAAGTTGCCAGCCTGCGCGTCACTGCTTGTCACCGTGTAGTTGCCCGGCACGAGCAGCGTGAGCGTTGTGGTCGCGGACAAGGTGCGGGTAAATCCGTTAGGCCCGCTCACTGTCACCGCCGCTGGACTCCCCGCGGGCAGCCCGAGGATCGTAACCGCGAGCTGACCTGTCGCTGCTGTATACAAGACCGAGGCGGCTGACACGACGCCTGGCGTAACTGCAATAGACTGCGTTGGCGGGAGCGCGGCATAACGAGTTTCTGATGCGGTAACCTCGGTGGCGCTGATGGTATAGGTGCCCGGTTCGAGAACGGGAAATGTTTCAGTAGCCGTCAGGGCTCGTGTGAAACCAGGGCCTGTGACCGTCACGTGTGCAGTAGCTCCGGCTGCGAGCCCCGCGATGTTCACCGTTAGCCCGCCGGTAGCGAGGGCATACGTTACCGCCGCAACGACTGGATTGGGCCCCGCCGTGACTGTGATCGGCTGCGAGCCGGGCGACGCGGCATAGCGACCATTGCTGGTCGTCACATTCGCGCTGGCCACTGTGTACGCACCGGGCGTTAGGGAGGCCATTGTCTCGCTCGCTGTCAGGGTGCGCGAGAAGCCACCGGGACCAGTCACTGTAACGGCGGCGGTAACTCCAGATGGCAGTCCGGAGATGTTGATTGTTAGTGCGCCCGTCGCGGGTGGAGGGGGTTCGGACGGGCCGTCTCCATTAGAGCCGCATGCAACAGCGAATGTCAGCGCAGCGACAATTCCGCTTGCTATCCAGCGTTTGAGGTACCGCATTGAGGTCTCGGCCACTGCTGTCCCATCCGATGAAGGAGCGATCTGCAGCGCAGCCGCCGAGACTCGCTCTATGTCGTTCCCTCTCGTAGAGCTGCCGTGGAGTCGCGCCGAGGGTCGAAGATGAGTTCAAGGCCAACCTGGCGCCATCCCGCGGCGATGAAGGCAGGGGCGGATTGGCTGCGCACGGCCGCTGTGTCGTCGATCGTACGGATGCGATACTCCCGCGGTCGGACGGCCTGGGCGTGAGCACGGCGGAGGTGTCGCGTGAGCGCCAGCGCGGCGGCTACAACGTCCGCGTCCGATGCGTTAGGCAAGCGGCGGATGCGCTCCAAGCGTCCCTCGACAGCGAAGATGGGTCGTCCAGCGCGCGTCACAAGGAGAGCTCGGAGGGCGCGAGCGGGGTTCGGCCCGCGCGCCGCGTCACCCTTTTCGAGCTGTGTGCCACGGGCCCAGCGAAAGGCGTTGGCCGGATCGCGCGCGTTCATGCAAACCGCTGACGGATCGACCTCAGCGGCGACGCCACGCAATCGTTCCACTGCATCAGCGAGGGCGAACTGCGCGCCCGATAGACCTTGCACGAAATAGCCGCGGCGGATCACACCGCGCAGTTCCATCGCGCGCAGATGTTCATAGACTGCACGCCACGGAACGTTAGGCTGTTCTCGGCGATGGATGTCGCGCGCGACAATGCCGTAGCGGTCGAGCCACGCCTGTGCGACGAGCTGAGCCGCCGCCGTTTCGGCTTCGGAGCGCGGCGGCGGCGGCTCGTTAGGCACGCTGAGCGCAGCCCAGCGCCCAGCCCAGCCGTCGGCACGTCCCGGCCGGTCCGGCCGTTGCCAGCGAGGCAGGCGTGCCACGTTCGGCCGGCGTTGGCCGATGGGGGACTGGCGCTCGAAGTCGGCGGGAAGCCAGCGCGTAGGGTCCGCACGCACGCGATCGCGAACGTGCAGAGGTCGTAGGCGAGCAACCTCACGAAGAGCGTCGAAGCCGTCCGCGGTGACGAGACCGGCGGCGACCATCTCGCGCAGCGCTTCGCGCAACGCGTGGCCCGTCAACTTGGTGTCGCGCTGAAGATCGGCGAGGAAACGGGCACCTGCCGTTCGTAACGCGGCAAGGACCGAACGTGCATTGTCACCTAACGCATCCTCGTAGCCAGCGGCTGGAGTCAGCCATACGTCCTCCTGGCCACGCTGGACAAGACGCACCGCAGCAAGCGCCAGCATGCCGCTTTCTTTACGTACGCGGCCAACTCCAGACCAGACCAATTCGCCGGTGCTGGACATGCGCGTCAGGCACGTGGGGTCATAGTGGACGAGACGCGGCGCAAGGATCTCCCGATCGAGCGACTCTGGCGGCAAGGGCGCTCCAGCAAGCTGCCTAACGATGGTCTCACACCCTTCCGCGCTCTCGAGGTTATCGCGCGTGTCGATATGCTGCCAACGCTGCAGGAACGCAACAAACGCAGGGAGCGGCACCGGTTGCACGGCACGACGCGCTTTCGCCAAGGCACGCCGGCGCGCGCGCTCGAAGAGGCGCCGGGCACACCAGCGTGACTCGTCCCCTGGCGGGAACCTGCCCTGGACGAAATCACCTTTTGCTTCTGCGTCAGAGAGGACGCGCTCGACCCAGAGACGCGGCAGCGCATAGCGCTGACGCAACTCGTCGACGCTGACTGGCGCTGCCGTCGCGAGGAAGCGCCGGACGATCAGCGCCGCGTGCATGGCGCGTTCGCGTGCGGCGATGCGTCCCTTGCGCGCGAACGCTGCGCGATACTCCGGTGCCAACTCAGGGAGGGTGTATCGCAGCTCACGGCCACTCGCCGTCGGAATACGCACGACGGCCAGGTGACCGGCGGCGATGAGGTCTTCCACCACAGCGGCATGCCGAGCTTCCACTGTTAGGCGCGCGTCGATCTCTGCGCGCGTGAGATCGCCAGCGCGGCCCAGAAGCAGCAAGAGCTCATTGTTGTCGCGCGCCTGAAACCTCGCAGCGGTGCCGCGTCGTTCTGCGACCAGTTCGAGCAGTGCGGCGTACGTATCGTCCTCGACGGGCGCGGCGCCGAGCAAGTCACGCAGCAGCGTAGTGTCAAGCGACAACTCGGCGACACGGCGCTCCGCGTGCGGCGTGTCGTCGACATACAGCCAATCCATGACGAAGACGAACCGAGCGCTGCGCGCGAACGGCGAAGACTGCGACAGCGCAGCCGTGCGCAGCCGCACACCTCCACGCTCGATTGTGTCTAACAATTGGCGGAACGCGGGGACGTCGAATGAATCGTTCAACACTTCGCGATACGTCTCGAGCAGAATCGGGAAGGACGCGTGCTCGCGCACGATGTCGAGAAGGTCGAGCGCCTTGAGACGCTGGAGCCATAGTGGCATCCGTTTCCCCGGTCTTGCGCGCGGGAGCAGGAGCGCGCGTCCGGCGCTCATTCGGAAGTGCGCACCGAAAAGCGGCGAGCCGCCAACCTCGCGCAACACGGACTGTTCTGCTTCTGCCGATGGAAGCGCGAACGCGACGTCCGTCGGTGGATCACTGGCGAAGTCACCTAGACGGATGAGCACTCCGTCATCCGTTGTCTGTACCTGCTGTTGAATTGTGGGAAAGCGCGCGCGCAAGCGTGCTGAAAGCGCCATGGCAAACGGCGCGTTGACGCGGCCGCCGTATGGCGAATGCAGAATCAGATAGGCTGCCCCGGTTTCGTCGCGGAAACTCTCGAGGAGGAGCGTGCGATCGTCCGGAACGACGCCGGCGACGGCGCGCTGCTCACGCATGTAACCGGAAAGCGCCGACACCAGGCCGGCATCGCAGCCTAACAACGTGGCGAGCGCTTCGACGGCTGCCTGGTCGTCGCTGTCGAGCTCAGCGAAAGTGCGCCGCAGCGCGCCGATGCGGGCTGTGACGTGAGCCGAACGGGCCATGTACTCGCCCTTCCAGAAAGGCATGCGTGCAGGGGCGCCGGGCGCTGGCGTCACGATGACCCGATCGTGCTCGATGGCACTGAAGCGCCAGGTCGTGGAGCCTAACAAGAAGACGTCGCCAACGCGCGACTCGAGCACGAACTCTTCATCGAGCTCGCCGATGCGCGTGCGATCGCCGAGCAAGACAGCGTAATGGCCGCGGTCGGGAATCGTTCCGCCCGAGACGATGGCTGTCTGACGGCTGCCGCGAAGCGCTTCGAGCCGTCCGGTTGTGCGATCCCACAAGATTCGCGGGGCTAATTCCGCGGTAAGTTCCGGAGAATACTTCCCTGACAACATCGCCAGGACTTCGTCGAACGCCGCGCGCGTGAGTCGGTGAAACGGATAGGCACGACGGACGAGCACGAAGAGATCGTCCGCGTGCCACGGGTCGGCTGCGACAGTGGCGACGACAATCTGCGCCAGGACGTCGAGCGGATTCTGCGGGACCTGCGTCGGTTCCACATCGCCTTCGCGAGCCGCGGCTGTAATGGCCAGCGTTTCGAGGGCGTCGTCGAGGTGGGTCGGCAGAAAGATGCCGCGGCTTACTGCACCTAACGAGTGACCGGCACGTCCAACACGTTGCAACGCGCTCGTCACGCGCTTGGGACTCTGGATCTGGATGACGAGGTCCACCGATCCGATGTCGATACCGAGCTCCAGCGCGCTCGTTGTGGTGAGGGCACGGAGGTCTCCGGCCTTAAGTCGCTGCTCCAGGTGCAAGCGCCGTTCACGTGAGAGCGCACCGTGATAGGCGTGCGCCACCTCTGATCCAGCGAGGGCGTTCACGCGTGTCGCAATCTTTTCCGCGTGCGCGCGGTTGTTGCAAAAGACGAGAGTCGTACGTGCCTGCTGGAGGTGCTGCGCGATCTGCTCGAAGATCGCCGGCCAGACTGACTCACCGACATGACGCAGATCCTCTACAGGCGAGACGATACGCAGCTGCGCTCGCCGGACCAGTCCACAGTCGACGATGCTGACCGGCCGTGGCGACCAGGTTCCCGCCGATACGTCGCCACCGCCCAAGAAGCGGGCGACCTCGTCCAACGGCCGCTGTGTTGCGGAGAGCGCGATGCGTTGGACCGGGCGATCCACAAGGTGCTCGAGCCGCTCTAGTGTCAGCGCGAGGTGTGCACCGCGCTTACTTCCCGCAATGGCATGAATCTCGTCGACAATCACCGCGCGCACGCCGCTGAACATTCCACGGCCACGCAGCGTGGTGAGCATGATGTGCAGCGATTCCGGTGTCGTGATGAGAATATGGGGTGCTTTGCGGATCATCCGACTCCGTGCCGATTGCGGCGTGTCCCCGGTGCGGACATCGACACGAATCTCGGGGAACTTCTCCCCCTGGGCTTGGAAGCGTGATTTGAGTTGCGTAAGCGGAAGCGTGAGGTTGCGCTGGATGTCGTTGTTGAGCGCTTTGAGCGGGGAGACGTAGAGTAGATGCACCGCGTTCGCGAGCGGACCCTCCAGGCCCTCCGTGATGAGCGCGTTCAACTCCCATAGAAACGCCGCGAGTGTCTTTCCACTTCCGGTCGGCGCTAGGATGAGCGTGTGCGAGCCCGTAGCAATGACAGGCCAGCCCTGCCGCTGCGGCTCGCTGGGAGTGCCTAACGATTCGGCAAACCAGCTGCCAATGATGCGGTGGAACGGCGCGAGCGCCGGATCGATTTGAGAGGAAGCCATCAAGTATCGGTTACGGACCGGCCTGCGCCCAGATTAGATGCTGCGTGGCCTTCGTCTCACTTGCGCGCCGGAAGAGGTCCGTGATGAAAATACGAATCCTAGCTGCAACTGCGGCGCTACTTGCCTGCACCGGTAGCGATGATAGCGGAACCGATCCCCTAGGCGACGCGGCGAGCTGGACTGTCGGGGCCGCGCTCCCCGAGCGCGTGCAGGAGATGCACGCAGCTGTCCTACGTAGTGACATCTACATCGCTGGTGGTTTCGACTCAGCCGCTGCCGAGTCGCGGCGCGCGTATCGTTTTCTCGTCTCGCAGAGCCGCTGGGAGCGAATCGCCGACCTGCCAGAACCCAGGCATCATATGCCACTGGCTGTCGCGAATGACACGCTGTACGCGATTGGTGGTTACATGGGGGGCTTTATCGGGCGGACTAACCTCTGGATCTATCGCCCGGATCGCAACTCATGGGAACCGCGCGCTCCGCTGCCGGCAGGACGAGGTGCTTCCGCAGTCGCTGTTGTGCGCGGTCGACTTGTGGTTGTTGGCGGTACAGGACCCGACCGCCCTCGCGTCGACTCCGTGGCGATTTATGAACCGGCGAGCAACACGTGGCGGCTCGGCGCCCCGATTCCCACCCCGCGCGATCACCTCACTGCTGGCGTTGTCAACGACGTCGTGTATGCGATCGCCGGCCGTAATGGTCCGATCTTCGACGTTGTGGAGGCCTACGATCTCACGACAAACCGTTGGACGACGCGGGCGGCAATGCCGAGCCGTCGGGGAGGCTTGGGCGGAGACGTACTCAACGGCCGCATTCACACGTTAGGCGGCGAGACGTCGTCCAGTGTGTTCAATAACCACGAAGTGTATGACCCGCAGAACAACTCATGGACGACGGCTGCGCCGCTCCCTACTGCGCGTCATGGTCTGGGCGTGGCGGTTGTTGCTGGGCGATTGTATGCAATCGGCGGCGGACCGCAAGCGGGCTTTGCCCAGACGAGTGTCGTAGAAGTCTACTCGCCTAACGAATAACTACGAGCTTGCTTTCTTTTCGGCCTTTGCCTTGCCGCCCTTTTTGTGGACGCGTGTCTTGCCGTAGGAGCCGCGAAAGATCTTGCCGCGCTTGGTTCGCTTGTCGCCTTTGCCCATGAATCCTCTCGTGAATTGTGGGGGTGCAAGGTATCACCAGGGTGTATAAACACAAACGCGCCGGCGATGCCAGCGCGTTGCGTCTAGGAACAGCGCCGTCAGCCGTTTCGAAAGGCGACGAGACGCTCGTATTTGCGCGGTCGTTCCAGGGCGGATGAATCACCAGACCGCTTAGCAGGCGCGAAGTAGATGTTGGGGACCGCTGCCGCGCGATCGGTACACGCATCGTCGATGAGATCGAGCTTCAGTCCGACCGAATCGCGTCCGACTATGTAGCGCGAGACCACGCCCGTGCACGGTCCCTGAATATCAGTCCAGAGGACCGTATCGCCGCTCATTTTCGTCACAGAGACCAGAAACAACGCACCACTCGGATCAATCACTCGAAACGAGTCGGCGACTACTTGAACATGCCAAGCGTCGAACTGCGGATCGTACGCGGCGGTACGCGGAAGAAAGGCGTAGTTGCCCGGCGGAAAGCTCCTGGCTGCCTGCGCGGTAGCAACCGAGGAGGCCAGAACGCATCCGGCGACAAGAATGGAGAGGCGCATGATCATAGGGGACAGAGGATAGAGGATAGGGGATGGAAAGCTCAAGTCTTAGACAGTTGGAGCGACGCCCCACGCATACGCGCGGATCGAAGGATCTCGACTCCATGACGCGATTCGCGCGCGGCAAGTGTCAGCGCGGCCGCCACATCGCTCGCCGGAATCGGCCGGAGCCTGGGTGGTAGAAGCCGGCCTAGGGCGTGGCCGACGCGTTCGCCGAGCCGCAGCTCCTCACGCGGGCCGGTGAGGAGCGACGGACGTGCGATCGTCACGCTCTGGAAGCCGACTCGACGGATGTCTTCCTCGGTTTCGCCCTTGACTCGGTTATAGAAAACCCGGGATGACGTATTGGCGCCCAACGCGCTGACTAGCAGGTAATGCCGAGCCGACTGGGCGTACGCGAGTTTCGCGGTGCTCACGGGGTAATCGTGGTCGACCACGCGGAACCGGTCGCGACTTCCGGCCTGCCGCATGGTGGTGCCGAGTGCGCAAAACACCTGATCGACTCGGAACGCGCCCGCGTAGCGATCGAGCTGATCGAAGTCCACACGTATCACGCGCAGCTTGGGATCAATCGGGAACTGGGTGTCTCGACGCACGAGCGCGGTTACAGAGAGAATCGACTGTTCGCGTAAGAGATAGGATACGAGAGCGCGTCCCACGAGGCCGCTTGCCCCGAGCACGAGAACTGACCGCTGGGTCGACATGTGTCAGAGCTCGCCGAGGTTGCGGCGACTCGCAGGTGAGGCTATCGTGGCGTCCCCTCGAATCATTGCATCGTATCAATCAATGCCTAACGAGATGAGGAGTCCATGAGCACGTCAGCACGAGGTCGCTTTGTGTGGTATGACTTGATGACGACCGATCAACCGAAGGCGATCGACTTCTATACAAAAGTGGTCGGCTGGACGACGCAGGACTTCGAGGGTGCTCCGGTTCG
This sequence comes from Gemmatimonadaceae bacterium, assembly GCA_052388395.1. Classification (GTDB taxonomy): domain Bacteria; phylum Gemmatimonadota; class Gemmatimonadetes; order Gemmatimonadales; family Gemmatimonadaceae; genus DASYRX01. The sequence continues at coordinate 12,465 of JBQTIF010000204.1, forward strand.
CTACCCGATGTGGGTGACGCGTGGCAACGAGATGATTGGCGGCTCGATGGTCCTGGAGGAGGAGCAACGCAAGGCTGGCGTGCCACCGCACTGGCTAGGTTACATCATGACGCCTAACGTCGACGACACCATACAGCAGGCGAAGGGGCTCGGCGGCAGCGTGATCGTGCCGCCGATCGAGATTCCGACGGTTGGCCGCTCCGCCATACTCGCAGACCCTCAAGGCGCCACGTTCGGCGCGTTCTCGCCGGAAGCCGACCCGCCAGGCCATGAAGGGCCGGCCAATATCGGCGAAGGTTCGTGGCACGAGCTGTACACGACGGACTACGAGGCCGCACTCGACTTCTACTCGAAGTTGTTCGGCTGGCAGAAGGGCGCCGCGTTCGATATGGGGGATATTGGGATGTACCAACTCTTCCAGCGCAACGGCCGGGACCTAGGCGGCCTGATGAACAAGCCAGATCCCAACATGCCATCCGCGTGGACGTACTATTTCCGCGTGCCTAACGTCAACGAAGGCGCCGCGCGCATAACGGCAAATGGCGGCTCGATCATGATGGGACCCATGGAAGTGCCAGGAGGAGACATGATCGTGATGACTACGGATCCGCAGGGTGCTGCCTTCGCGCTACATGAAATGAAGAGCGCTTAGCTCATAGCACTTCACCGCCCCGTCTCACTGGTCGCCAGATACTTCTCGGCTTCGGCAGCTTCGGCGACGTTTGGGGCCACGCGCGCCCAGTTCGCGCGGAACTGCGCGTACCAGCGCGCAGCTTGCTGGCGGTCGCCTAACGCGGCGTACGCGCGCGCCAGGCCAAGCACGGCGCGCGAGCGGTTGGGAGTGCGGCTGAGCGCCTGCTCGAACGCCACACGGGCTTCCGCCGCTTGCCCAGCTGAGAGCAACACGGTGCCTAACAGTTCGCGCGGAGGCCTCACAGTTTCGGGCGGGCCATACTCATAAGGCAGCGACTCCTCGATTTGAGCCGCGGTCGTGAGGGTCGCGATCGCCGAGTCGCGCCGTCCGGCCTCGTCATGCATCGCGCCGCGTAACGTCAGCTCGATGACCTGGCAAATGTGCGGCGAACCGGCCACATAGCTCGCTGTCGACGTTTGACGAGCAGTGGCGCAACGGCGGCTGATGTTCCCCACCGATCGTTCAGCGATCGCAACACGCCCCGTCTTGAGCGCGGCCAGCGAACGCGCGAGCGCGAAAGCGCCGACGCGCGGTCCTCCGCCTGGCCCTTCGTGCGTCTCGGTAAGCAGCGTCGCGGAGTCCAAAGCCACAGCGCCTGCGTGGCCCCTCCAATCCTCGCGATCTACGAGATATTGAGCGAGCATGATCGCGTAATGCGTGATCGCGTACGGCGTGCGTTCGCGCTCGGCCTCTGCGCGAAAGGCTTGCACGTAGCGCCACGCGTCCGCGAAGCGCCCCTCTTGCTGATAGCCATAAGCGAGCCACTGAGTGTAATGGCCGTTGCGCCGGTTGGATGTCTCCCACGCCGACACATTCGCGGTGATCACATCGCCCCAGAGTCCGGCGGCGACGAAGATGTGCGACGTCATATGCTGCGCGTGCGCGGCACCAGGCGCGATATTGCCATATGCGCGAGCGGCGCGCATGCCTAACGGCGCGTGCACGGGATCGTCGTAGCTGTGGATCAGATAGTGCGCTGCTCCGGGATGGTCGGGGTTGTCGCGAAAGACATCCTCCACGATCGCGGCGGCGCGCATGTAAGTTGGCGTGTGGCGTCCTTGGTGTGTGGTGCCTAACAGCGCCAGGGCGTAGAGCGCCTGCGCCTCGCGATCGGACGGATAGTCCTTGGCGAGGAGACGCAGCGACTCGGCGAAGAGTGTATCGCGCTTCTCCTTGCCGCCGTCGCCATACAAGACTTCCGCTGTTTCGAACCAGCGGCGCTCGCGTACGTCCGCGATACGCTGCAGGCGTGTGGCACGATCCGGGCCGAAGCGGGCGAGCACGGCACGCGCTGCCGCAAGGTCTTGCTGGAACCAGACGGGGTGCGTGTAGGTCATCGCCTCGCCCCAGTAGGCGAGGGCGAATGCTGGATCGACGCGTTGAGCCTCGCGGAACGCCTTCGCGGCGGAGTCGTACTCGAAACTGTGGAGGTAGAGGATACCGCGAATGAAGTGAGGCTGCGCGTTAGGCGCGCCGGACGTGGGGAAGTGAACCGTCCCCAGGCGTGGTGTCGTCTGCGCGTGTATCGAGATCGGCGCGAGAGCCAGCGCCGCGATCGTCAGAATGAACCGGTTCATAGGGGCTCCCACGAGCATTGCCGGGCTTACATCCTCGTGCCATCGAGCTGTTGGATCGTTTTTGTCGAGGGGGGTCGTTCGCGCTGCAGCCGACGCGCGACTTGCTCCGCGCGCGTGAGGGCACGCAGAAGGTTTTCTCCAGCAAGCTTGCGGAGGTCAGCTTCGCTCCAGCCACGCCGTGATAATTCCGCGAGCAACGCTGGGTACGTCGTAACGTCTTCGAGGCCCTGGACGACCTCAGTGATTCCGTCGAAATCACCGCCAATGCCGACGTTATCGACGCCCGCTGTCTTGCGGATGTGCTCGATGTGGTCGGCAACGTCGGCCAAGGCCGCTCTGGGCGCAGGATTTGCGCGGTCCCAATCGGTGAGCTCACGGGCGAGAGCTGTGGAGTCGGCGGCATAACGCGGTCGCAACTCGCCGAGCCTGGCACTGCGGCGCGCCGCATGATCGACAAGGCGTTGCGATACAAAGCCGGGAACGAACGTGACCATGACGACGCCACCGTTCTGCGGCAGCCGTCTAAGTATGGAGTCCGGCACGTTGCGCGGCACGTCGGTAAGGCCGCGTGCTGACGAATGCGAGAAGATGACCGGGGATTCAGCGACGTTGAGGGCGTCGCTCATCGTTCCCGGCGAGACGTGCGACAGGTCGACGAGCATGCCGAGGCGAGTCATCTCGCGGACAACTTCTTCGCCGAACTTCGTGAGGCCGCCGTGGCGAGCCGAATCGTTCGCGGCATCAGCCCAGGCGAGCGTCACGTTGTGCGTGAGCGTCATGTAGCGCGCGCCGAGATCATAGTAGACTCGCAGCGCACCTAACGAGTTTTCGATGGCGTGACCGCCTTCGAGGCCGAGCAGTGAGCCGACGCGACCGCGCTGGTGTGCACGGCGAAGTGCTGCAGCAGTCAATGCCCACTCGAACGCGTCGGGATACTTGGCGATCACACGCCGCGCGATGTCGAATTGCTCCAGCTGTACGCGCGCATATCCGGAGTCTCTGATCTCCCCTGGGATATAGATGCTCCAGAATTGACCGCCGACCATGCCCTTCTTGAGCCGCGCCAAATCGGTATGACCTGTCGTTGTCTTACGCAGGTCGTACGCTTCAACATCGCGCGGAGCTTGGGCAAAGTTGCGAATCGTCCACGGTAAATCGTTATGCCCGTCGATCAGTGGCACGGCGCGAAGAACGCGTCGTGCCTTGGCCAGATGTGGATCCGCTTGCTGGGCGGCGACGACGGCTGGGAGCGCGAGCGCGAGTACCGCGAAAGGTCGAAGATGCATGTCGTTAGGAACAGCGCGCCGCTATGGCTGCAGGATGATGCGAAGGGGTGGCGCGTGCACAACGAAGTCGCCTGCTCGCAACGTCGCGGTTGCAAAGTATTCGCCAGGCGTCAGCGGGCCGGGTGCGAGCGTCCCTGCGAACTCGGTAAGTCCGGTCCAGACGAACTTGAACTGGCGCGACTCGTCGACAGCGAGTGCCAGCGTCGTGACTACGGGGAGACATGTCCAGCCACGGCCCGGCGTCACGATGCGGCCGCGGGGATCGCGGATGAACGCGAAGACCTGGCACGAATTTGGGAAACGGATGGTGACGCTATCTCCAAAGTTGTTTGTCGCCGTGACAGTAATCGTATCCGACTCGCCGGCGCGGATCGTCGCCTTGCTCGCCGTTAGGCGCAGAATGATCTCGTCGCGCTGGCGCGGCACGGCAGGATCCTGCGAGCATGCCGTCACCAGGAAGAGAGCGAGAAAAGTCGCACAACGACGCATGCCAATAGTCTCCCCTGGTGCACTTGGCGACGCCAGTGCCCGGCGGCTGCGATCGGCCTGCCTTGCGGCAGGCGGCGCGCACACGTACTTCGAAGCATGAGCCGAATCATCATCGCAGTGGTAACGGCACTGCTGCCGTTCACAGTTGCTGCGCAGTCGCGGCGCATAGCCGGAGCGGCCGCCCCCGACACTGGCACCCTGGATCTTGTCATCAGCGGCGCACGCGTCTTCGACGGCACTGGGAATCCTTGGTTTTACGCGGACGTTGGTGTGCGCGGCGGGCGGATTACCCGCGTCGGGCGGCTGGACAGCGTGCAAGCGACGCGTCGCATCGACGCGAAAGGAAAGGCGGTGATCCCGGGCATCATCGATCTGCACTCACACGCGGATGATGGAGCGCGCCCGCGTGGCGGTTTCCGCGATCCCAACGCACAACGTCGAGCTGCTCCTAACCTCGTTATGCAGGGTGTGACGACCGTCGTCGTGAATCAGGACGGCCGTTCGCCGTTGCCCATAGCCGAGCAGCGTTCCACGATCGAGCGCTTAGGCATCGGCCCGAACACAATTTTGCTGGTCGGCCATGGCTCTGTGCGCGCCCGCGTCATGGGAACGGATTTCCAGCGTCCAGCGCGTGCTGACGAAGTCACCGCGATGCGTCAGCTCGTTAGGCAGGCGATGCGTGACGGGGCATGGGGGATGTCCGCCGGCCTCGAATACTCGCCCGGTCGCTGGAGCACGACGGAAGAGGTTGTGGCACTGGCGCAGGAGATTGCGCCGTTCCGCGGTGTCTACATCTCGCACGAGCGCAGCGAAGGACAGGACCCAATGTGGTTCTGGCCCAGCCAAGATCCAGCCGGAGCACCAACGCTGCTGGACGCCGTGCGCGAAACGATCGAGATCGGCGAACGCACAGGCGCGACTGTCGTTGCGTCACACCTCAAAGCCAAGGGAATGAACTACTGGGGATCATCCGCCGCGGCGCTGGAGTTGATTGAACGGGCGCGCGGGCGCGGCGTGGACGTGTGGGCCGACCAGTACCCGTATAACACGAGTGGCTCGGACGGGTCCACCGTATTGATTCCGGACTGGGCGTTAGGCAACGGCGGCTACGCGGCGAACCTGCGTCACGCGCTCGCTGATTCGGCGCTGTCAGCAAAGGTCCGGCGTGACATCGCTCATGAGATCGCGCGGCGTGGCGGCGCGGAGCAGGTAATGATTTTCGATTTCCCCGACACGGCAATGGAGGGGAAGACGCTTGCTCAGGTCGCGACATTGTGGCACCTAACGCCTATTGACGCAGCGATTCAGTTGCAGCTGCGCGGATATCAGGATCGTGAGGGCGGCGCTCGCGTACGTGGTTTCTCCTTAGCCGAAGGTGACATCGAGATGATCGCAGCGCGGTCATGGGTTGCGACTGCATCGGACGCCGGTATCGCGCTCCCGGACGACGGTCCGGCGACGCACGCGCGTTTCTACGGCACGTTCCCGCGGAAGCTGCGGCGTTATGCACTGGAGCGCGATATTCTGCCGCTCGAAAGCGCCATCCGCTCGATGACATCGCTGCCGGCACAGATACTTGGGCTGCGCGATCGCGGGATGATACGTGAAGGGATGGTGGCGGATCTCGCCATCATCGATCTCAACAACATCCGCGACAAGGCGACGTTCTTTGAACCGCACCAATACGCGGAAGGTGTCGAAGCCGTGTTGGTGAACGGAGTTGAAGTGGTCAGCAATAGCAAACCGACGTGGGCACTTCCTGGAAAGGTGCTGGCGAAGTTGGGAGGGAGGTTTCAGCCATAAAGAGGTCTAAGGTCGAGCTGGGTTTTCAGGCCAGTCATGCTTCGGATACCTGGTCCTGAGTTCTTTGCGTACTTCAGCGTACCCTGTTTTCCAGAAGCTTTCCAAGTCTTGCGTCACCTGAACTGGATGTTGACTTGGCGACAGGAGTTGCAGTGTGAGCGGCACACGCCCGCTGAGCACGCGCGGAGTTGTCGTTAGGCCGAACATCTCTTGCAGCTTCACGGCCAGAACTGGCCCGGCCGGATTGCTGTAGTCGATTCGCGCGCGAAAACCTGACGGCGCGAGAAAGTGCGCCGGTGCCAGATCGTCGAGCTTCGCTCTCTGCTGCCAAGTGAGCAGTTGCAGTAAAGCGTCTGCGACCGGAATGCGTTCGATCTGCGCACGACGCCGGATTCCCGAAAGGTGAGGGACAAGCCAGTCGTTCGCGCACGATGTCAGTCCTTCGGTCGAGACATCGGGCCAGGTCGCATCGTTTTCGTGAAGAAAGGCAATGCGGTGCCGCAGCGCTGTCGCATCTTTCGTCCAGTCGAGCATCGCAAAACCACTCGCAACAATCGCATCCGCCACGACACGCTGAACCGCCTCGGCGTCGGGGTTAGCGAGAGGATCATCCGAGAGAACGAGCGCCCCGAGCTTTCGTACGCTTCGCGCCGTCACTGAAGCAGCCGCCGCATCCCACGTCACTACGCCCTGCTGTTCGATCTGATCGCCGAGCTGTTGCTCGATCTCGTCGAGCGTGACCGGCGCGGCCAACAGCACCAGACTTTCAGGTCTGCGTCCGTCCAACTCAGCGGCAACGAGGAAAGCCTCGTTATGCAATATCGTCGATGCGGGGAGCACGGCTCCCGCGCCGTTGCGCAAGAGATAACGCGGTGTCGTTCCCGGCCGGCGTTTAGCGATGCGGTCAGGATAGGCGAGCGCGAGCAACGAGCCAGCAACATCAGGATCAGGTCGTGCCGGTTCCACTTTCAAGCGCTCTCGCCACCGCTGAGCGCTGGCACGCACAGTGTGCAGAGCAGCCGAGTCGCTGCCTTGGCTGGCACGGCGACCGTGCAGCAGGTCGATGCGGGTTCTGATGTCCGGCTCACGCTCTGCCGGAGCACCGCCTATCATATCACGTTCTTCCACTATCGCTGCGATATCGCATGCCAGGGAACCATGGCCGGCACTTTTTGCGAGCAACAGCATGTGCGCAAGGCGTGGGTGAGTGCCTAACGCGGCAAGCAACTTTCCATGCGCAGTGGGTACACCATTCCCAGCGAGTGCCCCTAACTCGCGCAGCAGCTCGCGCGCCCGCGCAAACGCACCATTCGGGGGCGCGTCGAGCCAGTGCAGCTGTGCGGGATCAGCAACGCCAGCTACGGCCAAGTCCAGCGCGAGGGGAGCGAGGTCAGCCTCGAGAATTTCCGGAACGTCGTGCTCGCGCAGGAGCGTGTCTCCTGCCGAGTCCCAAAGACGATAACATACGCCCGGAGCCACGCGCCCGGCGCGCCCACGGCGCTGGTTAGCGGCCGAGCGGGAGACGCTGATTGTTTCGAGACGCGTCATGCCGGTGCGCACTGCATAACGAGGGACCCGCGTGAGGCCGCTGTCGATGACGACGCGTACCCCTCCGATCGTTAGGCTCGTCTGTGCGATCGTCGTGGCGAGAACAATTTTGCGTGATCCCGAAGCACTGGGGCGAATAGCGCGGTCCTGTTCCTCCAACGGCATGGCGCCGTAGAGCGGCACAACGTACGTTCCGGGCGGAAGCGAGCGTTCGCCCAACCTTGTGGCGACGCGCCGGATCTCCGCCGCACCGGGAAGAAAGACGAGAACATCGCCGTTGTCTTCCCGGATCGCACGTTCGATGGTGGCGATCACGGCAGCTTCACGTGCGGCAGGTGCTCGCGGCGGCACATAACGTGTCTCGACCGGGAAAGACTTTCCTTCACTCACGATTACCTGCGCGTCGCCTAACAAGGTCGCAACGGCGCCAGCATCCAACGTCGCTGACATGGCGAGCAGCCGGAGATCGCCGCGAATCAGATCGCGCGAATAGAGCGTGAGCGCGAGACCCACATCCGCGTGCAAGCTGCGCTCATGAAACTCGTCGAATACAACGAGTTTGACGCGTTCGAGGGTCGCATCATCGGCGAGCATCCGTGTGAGAATTCCCTCAGTCACGACCTCGATACGCGTGCGCGCACCTACGCGCGAGTCCATGCGCACGCGATATCCAACCGTCTCGCCGACGCGCTCACCAAGGAGCTGCGCCATGTGATTCGCCGCGGCGCGGGCGGCGAGGCGACGCGGTTCGAGCAG
>JBQTIF010000205.1:0-16952 GCA_052388395.1 Gemmatimonadaceae bacterium
GCTGTGTGAGCCCGCTGCCATGTCAGCGTTGTGTACGGATCTAACGAAGTGGTTAGTCGACCGCTGTTATCGTAGAAGGTGACTTTCGCCTGGGAGTCGTTATGCGGCCCATCCATTGCGCCCAGGCCTTGCTGCTGTTCTCTCACGTTCTCTCAGCGCAGCCGCCAGGGCGTTGGCCGCCAGACTCCCTCGTGAACACGCGTGTCATTCCACGCACGACACCAGTCAGCCAAGTGATCGGTCAGATGCGCAACATCACCGGCAGTTTGGGCGTGCGCTGCCAGTTCTGTCATGTGGGTGAAGAAGGGCTCGCGCTGGAGCGCTTTGATTTTGTGAGTGACGAGAAGCGCACCAAGGTCGTGGCGCGCGAGATGATGCGGATGGTGCAATCGATCAATCACACGATCGACTCTCTGCCGACCCGCTCGGGTCCAGCGTTACAAGTCACGTGTGCGACCTGCCATCGCGGAGTGAACCGTCCCGTGCCGCTATTCCAGCTGATTATCGATGCAGCAACTGCCTCGGGCGCCGATTCGGCGATTCGCGCCTATCGCGGATTGCGAGAACGATACCACGGAGGCGACACGTACGATTTCAGAGAGCCGACGCTCAACATCGCCGCATTCCGGCTCGGACGCGCGAGCCGTTTCGACGATGCGTTCGCGCTGCTGCGTCTCAATGAAGAGATGTTCCCGGGCTCGTCGGCGATGTACGTCTTTCGCGGCAACATCACTCTGATGCGCGCCGATACCATTGGCGCCGCCGCCGCGTATCGCGAGGCGATCCGGCGCGATCCAGCAAATCAGGAAGCGCGTGGCCGGCTGCGCGATATCGGCCGAACGCCGTAACCTACTTCGGCATATCGCCGTTAGGCGTGCGGCGCTACTCCGACGCGAGCGCGGCGTTGGGGTCCAGGCGTGAAGCGCGACGGGCCGGGAGCAGGGCCGCGAACAACGAGACCAACGCGACGAGCATCATCGCGCCCACAAAGGTCGCGACATCCGTGGTGCTCACATCGTACACCAGTGTGCGCAGTATACGAGTTACGGCGAGTGCTCCCGCCACACCGATCACGATACCGATAGCGGCGATGCGGCTCCCTTCGCTGACCACCAGCCGCACGACATCTGTGCGGGACGCACCTAACGCGACTCGCACTCCAATCTCGCGACTTCGCTGCCCGACGAGGAGCGACAGCACCCCGTACAGTCCCACCACGGCAAGCATGAGCGACAGGATCGCGAACGCACCAATGAGGGTCATGCTAAAGCGCTGACGCGCCAACGACTGCGAAACGACATCGTCGAACGGCCGCACGTCACTGACTGTGAAGTGAGGGGAGACTTGGCGCACGGCCGCTCTAACGCTGGCGCTGGCGCTGAGCGGATCTCCGTGCGTGCGGACCACGAGCGTTAGCCCCGGATAGCTGAACTGCGACTCCGGAACGTAGACCTGCGGCGCGGGCGCTTCGTCCAACGACACCAGCTTCACGTTGTCGACGACGCCGACGATGACGCGAGGCGGTCGGCCGCGCACCATTTCAAACTGCGGTCGCAATTCGCGTGCGATTGCCTGCTGCGCGCCGGCGAGATATCGCCTAACGAACTCACGGTTGACGATGATACTGCTGGCGCCGGGAGCGTCGTCACTGGAGTCGAACGTGCGACCGGCCACAAGGTCGATGCCGGCCGCGCCGAAGTAGTTGCCGCTCACGATGGCGTACTGCGCGTTCGGACCGGTGCCGGGTGGATCGGCGGGCCTGCCTGGTATGTTGACTCCACCCCCCTCAATAGCTCCCGAAAGAGGGAGCGCGCTCGTTGCCCCAGCCGCGATGATACCGGGACTGGCCGCCAAATGAGCGGTGAGGGCATTGATCGCCGTCGCCCAGCGGGCACCGTCGCGAGCGGGCTCAAAGCGTCCAGCGACAGGAAGTCCAACGTCGGCCGTGAGCACCCCGTTGGGATTAAACCCCGGTTTCACTTGCTGCAGCCTAACGAAGCTGCGCGTGAGCAGCGTGGCGCCGATGAGCAGAATCAGCGAGAGCGCGACTTCCGAGACGACCAGCAAGCGGCGGCCGTATCGTTGGCGCGACCCACCAGTCGTGCGCACACTGCCAGCATGGAGTGACGCGGCCAGCCGCTTCCAGCGCACCGATGAAGCTGCAGCGAGCCCAAAGACTATGCCGGCGAATACCGCTACACCCGCTGCGAACGCGGCGACGCGCCAATCGAGGCCGACGTCGTCCGCGCGTGGCATCGAGCCTGGCACCATCGCAAGCATCAGTTTCGTCACACCGTTAGCGATAAGTACACCAAGTGCGGTGCCGACGCAGGCGAGCACGAGGTTCTCGGTCACGAGCTGGCGCGTGATTCTGCCGTGACCGGCACCTAGTGTCGCGCGCAGCGCCAGTTCACGCTGACGTGAGGCAACGCGCGCGATGAGGAGGCTGGCAACGTTGGCACAGACGATGAGCAGCACGAACATCACGGCGCCAAAGAGAATCAGCAGCGAGCGACGAACGCTGCCGGCGGCTTGGTCGACAAGCGACATCACGCGATAGCCCAGCTTCAGGTTAGGTGCATTTTCCTGTAGAAAGCGCGTCATCATTCTCTGTAACTCGGCCTGTGCCGATTCGAACGTAACGCCGTCGTTGACGCGGGCGATGGCCGAGAGGTTCATCGTGCCATAGTTGCGCGCGTCACTGGAATCGAAGACCAGCGGGGTCCACACGTCAGTGCGAAGACCAAACTGAAACCCTGCGGGTAACTCGGCGCCACGCGGGAATGTGAAACCGCGCGGCATGATGGCAGTTACCGTGTGTGCTTCGCCGCTCAGTATGATCGACGTGCCAACGATCGCGGAGTCGCCGGCGAAGCGCCGTTGCCACAAGGCATGGCTGATCACGGCGACGCGCGGCGCGCCTGGCACAGCGTGCGCTTGCGTAAACGCCTGACCGGTGAGCGGGCGTACGCCGATTACGTCGAAGAATTCCGGGACCACACGCGCGCCCGTTACTGGATCCGGCTGTGTATCGCCGTCGCGCGCGAGGGAGTACGGCCAGGAGCGGAACGCCGCGGGTTTGAGCGAGCGTGTGTCACGCTGAAGATCGACGAAAAACCCACTCGTAAGCGGCAAGTTGTTGTCTTCGCCGCCGGTTCTGCTTGGCTCTGTGATCCAGACCATTGCGAGCCGCGACGGGTCAGGATACGGCAGAGGCCTAACGAGCACGCCGTTGACGACAGTGACGACTGCCAGCGTCGCGCCGATGCCGAGTCCGAGGGTCGCGATCGCCGCGGCGGCGAAGAGGCGATTGCGGCGCAGCCAACGGAGGCTGTATCCGATATCCATGCGTGCGGCCGACCACCAATCCTGCCGCTTGCGACCGGCATTGCGCGCCGCCCGCTGCCGCTGCAGCTGCACACTGATCTTGTCATAGTCGCCGAAGTGCGTGATGGCACGCCGTCTCGCCTCGTCGGGCGCTACACCCTCGGCGATGAGCTCGCGCGTACGCATGTCGATGTGAAAGGCCAGCTCAGCGTCGACTTCGCGGCGCACGTCCGGCACGGAGTCCGAGAGACGGAACTGTTGGCCACTCATGGCTGCTCCTGTATGTCTCGTTAGGCTGTTTCCAGGGCACGTTCCACGGCGCTGCTGAAGACCCGCCAGCGCTTACGCTCGGCGCGCAATTGCGCGCGGCCCGTCGCAGTCAGCGTGTAGTACTTGGCTTGCCGGCCCGTTTCGGACTCACGCCACTCTTCGCTGAGCCAGCCTTTACGTTCGAGGCGGTGCAGCGCGGGATACAGCGCGCCTTCTTGAACGACGAGGACGTCGCTGGTGGTTTCCCGGATCCAGCGGCCGATGGCATACCCGTGCCGTGGCCCCCAGCTCACCGCCTTGAGGATGAGTAGATCGAGTGTTCCGGTGAAGAGATCAGATCCCGCCATGGCGTGGTCTCCCCTAGCTGACATAGGTATGCATCGTCGGGAAGCATAAGTCAACTAGGGGTACGTAGCGACGTTTGTCGTCCCACTCTCATGGGTACCCCAGGGGACTGCAGTACCCCGGATGCTGAATTACGTCAGTGTGCGCGGGCGCGCGGGCTTCACACGTCAGTATGCACGCGCGTTAGGCAGGACCAGCCGACCGGTGACAGTATCGGCGAAGGCTTTGATCGCGGCGTAGTAGCGCTCGCGATCCTCTGCAAAGGCGCGGTCGTGGCCGCCGGTCACTGTGAGAAAGCTCTTCGGTCCTTCGGCAGCCTCGAACAGCCGCTGCCCGTGCGCGTACGGAATGACCTCGTCATTTGTCGCGTGAATGAAAAGCTTGGGCATCGCGATGCCGCGGATGCGGCCGATTGAGTCGAAATCGTTGCTCGACAGCAGCCTAACGGGGAGCCAGGGATACAGTTCCTGTCCGCGGTCTGCCGCGGCCGTAAACGCTCCCTCCACGATCATACCGGCAGCTTTCACGCGGCTCGCCAGGTGCGTGGCGACGCCGCTGCCTAGCGAGTGCCCGTAGATCACGACGCGCGCCGGCGTCACGCCGAGCGAGTCGGTGAGATAGCGGTACGCCGCTTCGGCGTCGCGGTACAGTCCCGCCTCGGTGGGGGACCCGGCGCTTTCGCCGAAACCGCGATAGTCGAACGAAAAGACGTTCATCCCCTGTTCGCGCATCCACGCCGCCCAGCGCGGACGGCCATACGAGGAGATGTTGCCGGCGTTGCCGTGACAAACGAGCAGCCACGCTCCTGTCGCCGAGTCGGCTCCGACTGCGGACACGGTCCACCCGACGAGCGCCGTGCCGTCGTCACTCGCGAAGCGTACGATCCGCGGGGATATGCCTAACGCGACATCGGGCTGCTGAATCTCGCGCTCGCCCGGATGGTACACCAGCTCCGTTTCGCGCAACTTGACGTACCCGGCGGCCGCTCCGTAGCCAAGGAGGCCCAGCGCAGCAAGAACCAGGATCGCGCGCATCAGCAACAGCGACTCCCAGGTCGTGAGTAGCGCGCAGCGAGACGCTCGGCGGCGAACTCCGCCGGCGTAGTCGCGAACTCCCTGTCATCCGGACCGCGGCGGCGCGGCAGGGAGCGGATCGTGTTGGCGTACCGGCGCCAATCCGGTGCGCCGACGATCACACGCAGCGCCGAACCGAACGCGCCGAGCCACGCGCGCGGGGCAAAGCGCGCACGGCGGGACACCGGCGACGCGGTGAGCACGACGCCTAACGAATCTGCCCGCTGCATCGCCATTGCCAACGCCGGCTCATACGGAATTTCGCTGGATACCGCCTGCTTCCTACCACTCATGACCACCCACCACTCGCGAGCTGACGCCGCCAGCACCACGATCACAGCGAGCATGAAGAACGCGGCGACGGCAGCGTCCAAACGATCGTTGAAGATGATCTGCCGAGCAGCGTCGGCGCTGGCAGCACCGGACGGTACGCGTCCTTCAGCGAGCGCGTCGGAAAAGACGCGTGCATGGGAGAGGAAGCCGAGCCGCGGCTCAGGCGAGAAGATCTTTTGATACCCCGCCGTCATTGTGACGGACACGAGCCACGTCAACGGCAGGAGCGTGAGCCAGGCGAAGCGCGCCTTCCCCATTTTTATGATGACGGTCGTGCCGACGCACAGCGCAACCGATGCAAGGAGCTGATTGGCGATCCCGAACAGCGGCCAGAGCGAGTTGATGCCGCCTAACGGGTCCGTCACCCCCTGGTACAAAAAATATCCCCACATGCCCACGAAAATCGCGCTCGTGACCACGACACCCGGGTACCATGAAACGCGACCGAGCGGTGCCCACGCATGCTTCAGCAGATCCTGAAGCATGAAGCGGCCGACGCGCGTGCCGGCATCGAGCGTTGTGAGAATGAAGAGCGCCTCGAACATGATCGCGAAGTGATACCAGAGCGCCAATGCTCCTGAATTGGTGAACGCGTTGGAGAAGATCGTCGCCATGCCCACCGCGAGACTTGGCGCCCCACCGGTGCGCGAGAGCAAGCGCTGTTCACCGATCTGCTCCGTGAGTGCGTTGAACTGTGCGGGATCGAGTGTGAAGCCCCAGTTGCGGATTGCTTCGGCGGCGCTCTCCACCGTCGTCCCTAACGCTGCTGCCGGTGCGTTGATCGCGAAGTAGACGCCCGGTGTCAGCACGCACGCGGCAATGAGCGCGAGCGTGGCGACCAGCGACTCGGTGAGCATCGCACCGTATCCGATGAAGCGCGCATCTGGCTCGCGTTCGAGGAGCTTGGGCGTAGTCCCCGATGATATGAGCGCGTGAAAGCCCGAGATCGCGCCGCAAGCGATGGTAATGAAGGCGAAGGGGAAGACTTTCCCGGCGAAGACAGGCCCGGTCCCGTCGATGAACTGCGTCACGGCCGGCATCTGCAGCGGCGGCAGGACGATGATCACGCCGAGCGCGAGAGCAATGACAACGCCGATCTTCACGAATGCGGACAGGTAGTCGCGCGGCGCGAGCAGCAGCCACACCGGGAGCACTGACGCGGCGAAGCCGTAGGCCATAATTGCCCACGCCAGCATCGTGCGCTGCAGCGTGAACATCGGCCCGTACACAGGGTGCTCTCCAACCCAGCGGCCGACGTAGAGCGCGACGATGAGAAGCACCAGGCCCATCGCGGTCGCTTCGAGGACTTTGTGCGGCCGGATCCAACGCATGTAGCCGCCCATAATCAACGCGATTGGAATCGTCAGGCCGACCGTGACGATGCCCCAGGGACTCTCGCCTAACGCGTTGACGACGACCAATGCCAGCACAGCGATGAGCACGATCATGATGCCGAGCACGGCGACGAGCGCCGTGAATCCCGCCACAGTGCCGATCTCTTCCTTCGCCATCTGCCCGAGTGTCTTGCCGTTGCGCCTAACGGACGACGCCAGAATGATGAAGTCCTGCACCGCGCCGCCCAGCGCCACGCCGACGATAATCCATATGGCACCGGGGAGATAGCCGAACTGCGCAGCGAGAGTCGGGCCTACTAAAGGCCCTGGTCCGGCGATCGCGGCAAAATGATGCCCAAATACGATCCAGCGGTTGGTCGGGCAGTAGTCGCGGCCGTCGTTGAGACGTTCCGAAGGTGTACGCCGTGTCGCGTCGAGCGCGAAGACTTTGGTCGCGATGATCTTGCTGTAGAACCGAAACGCGACGAGGTAGCAACAGACAGCGGCTGTGACGAGCCATGCCGCGTTGATCGTCTCGCCACGTTTGATAGCCAGGCCGGCGAGCGCGAGCACACCAACCGTGGCGACTGCGATCCAAATCAGATTTTGGACCAGACGACGCATCATAACCCTCATCCGAAGTCGGCCGAGAATCTAAAACCGGGACGCCGAGGGGTTAGGGGTTGGCCCCTCGTGACCTTAGGTTATGCGACGCGATTATCCGCGAGCACCATGGCTATTCCTTGTACGTTGATCCCCGGCGATGGGATTGGTCCGGAAATAACCGATGCGACGCTGCGCGTGCTCGATGCGGTGCATGCGAGCGGCGGAGTTGCCTTCGAATGGGATCGCCAGATTGCCGGCCTGGCGGCCGTCACGGCCGTGAACGATCCGCTGCCTGACGAGACGTTGCAGTCCATCACGCGCACGCGGCTGGCGCTCAAGGGTCCGCTCGAGACGCCGAGCGGCGGCGGATACCGCTCCGTCAATGTCGCGCTGCGCCAGACGTTCGATCTGTATGCCAACGTGCGACCCGCCAAAGACATGATCCCCGGTGGACGCTTCGACGCTGTGGACATCGTCCTCGTGCGCGAAAACACCGAAGGGCTGTATGCGGGATTGGAGCACTACATCAAGATCGGCAAAGACGACAAGGCCGCCGCACAGTCGGTCGCTCTTGTCACGCGAGTGGGCTCCGAACGCGTCATCCGGTACGCCTTCGAATACGCGTTGCGACACGGCCGTAAGCGCCTAACGCTGGTGCATAAGGCGAATATCCTCAAATACTCACAGGGGCTGTTCCGCGAGATCGGACAGCAAATCGCAGCGGAGTATCAGGGGAGAATCGCGTACGACGAGCAGATCATCGACGCGATGGCGATGAAACTCGTCCTCTATCCCGAGAAGTTCGACGTGCTCGTGACGACGAACATGTTCGGAGACATCCTCTCCGATCTGACGTCGGGCCTCGTCGGCGGTCTGGGCCTGGCCCCTGGCGCCAACATCGGCGAACACGCCGCGATCTTCGAGGCGGTGCATGGGACGGCCCCTGACATCGCCGGTCAGGGCATCGCGAATCCAGGAGCGCTCATCCTGGCGCTGTGTCTCATGCTCGAGCATGTCGGCGACCTAACGAGTGCACAGCGCGCACGTTCAGCGCTGGAACAGGTGCTGCGCGAAGGGAAGACGCTGACACGCGATTTGGGCGGCACGGCAACGACGGCGCAGTTTACCGACAGCATCATTGGCAAGCTCGAGTCAGCTACGCCCGTCGCGGTTCGATAGCCGACCGCTCCGGATCTTACAGGCCGGCGATTTTCACTTCGCCGCGCCGGCGCGTCCTGACCTGGTCGCGGCGTTCGAGGAGCTCGTGGCGCGCGAGCGCTACGACGTTGTCGTGTTCTGTGGGGACTTTGCGCAGCGCTCGCGCATCGGCGAGTTGCTGTGCGGCGCGGCGCTCGTTAGGCACGCCCAGCGATATAGCCAAACGATCGTCGTGCCAGGGAACCATGACATCGCCTGGTGGCGCTCACCACTGCACGTCTTCGGCGCCGAACGGATCTCACGCAAATACCGCGAGTGGCTAGATCCCGAGCTCGAGCCGGTGCTCAGCGTCCCCGGCGCGACGTTTGTCGGGCTCAATTCATCGCACGGCATTGCCCCGTACACGCTGACTTCCCGTTTGCGCGACCTCGCAGTCGTTGGAGCAGTCACTGCCCCGCAACTCACGCGCAGCAAGGATTTGCTGAACCGAATTCCCGCGGGCGACCTCCGCGCAATCGTCATGCACCACAATCCAGTTCGCGGTGAGCTGTCGCAACGCTTCGGCATCCCGAACCACCGCGAGGTCCTCCGGTCATTCGCTTCCGCGGGTTGTGACATTGTCTTGTGCGGCCACGATCATCAGGAGCACGTGACTCGGGTCGCACTGCCGGATGGCGCGGGAGGAGAGCGCGGCATCCTAGTCTCTGCCTGTGGCACAATCAGCTCGCGGTCCCGCGGCGGCAGGCCGTGTTCCGCCACGGCCATCACTGTAGACGTGAACGAGATCCAGCTCGCAGTTCAGAGCGCGAACGCTGCCGGGACCGCGTTCGAGAGCGGTCGCCAGTTTCGCTTCCCTCGCGGCAAGTAACTGCTTCGGCGTAGTTTTTCGCCCCTATGGCCGGTCGCCGCGTAGTCCTTGGGGTCACTGCGACAGCGCTTGCGGCAATTCTCTATGCAAGCGCCTGTGGCGTTGGGCCTGTACCTCCGCTTGGTCCCTTGCTCGATCCGGCGAACGGCGCTTGGGCGGCTGCAGGGAACGCCGATCTTCCTGGCCGTGCGACTGCTGGAATCCCGGGCCTCGAGCGAGAGGTCGAAGTGCGCTACGACGAGAGGGGCGTACCGCACATCTTTGCACAATCCGAGCTGGATGTCTATCGCGCGTTAGGCTACGTCGTCGCGCGTGACCGGCTCTTTCAGCTGGACTTGCAAACACGAGCTGCCTCGGGTCGACTGTCCGAGCTCGTCGGCGCGGTCGCACGTTTCGCCGATCAGGAGGTGCGCGCGCTGGGCATGCCGCGCGCCGCGCTCGCGCGCTGGCGCACTCTCCCCGCGAGCGGCATCGGGCGTCGCGCGCTCGATGCCTACGCCGATGGTGTGAATGCTTACCTCGACGCGGCGCCGAAACGCACCTGGCCCATCGAGTATCGCATTCTGAACGCACGACCGGAGCGCTGGGCGCCGATAAACTCGCTGCACCTGTTCATGCGCATGAGCAACATCCTGACGTACATGCCGACCGAGTTCGAGCGCATCGCCGCGCAGGCCAAAGTCGGGCGAGCGGCGGCAGAGGCGATCATCGCCCGCAACTCTCGTGTGCAGGAGCCGATTCAGCCTAACGCAACGGCGCCGTGGTTCGACGAGTCGCCCCTCCCCCCTCCGGGCGAGCCCGACACGAGTATCCTGGCGCGCGCGCTGGCGCGCCTATCAGGATCCACGTTAGGCAGCGAGCGCTCACACTTCGCCAGCAATAACTGGGCGGTCGCGCCGCGCCGCACCAAAAACGGCTACGCATTACTCGCCGGCGACCCACACCTCGAGCTCAACCTGCCGAGTATCTGGTATGAAGCTCATCTCGTCGTGCCAGGGGTTCTCGATGTCTACGGTGTCACGATCCCTGGAACGCCCGGAATTATCATCGGATTCAACCGCGACGTCGCCTGGTCTTTTACAAACACTGGCGCCGACGTGCTCGATTTCTTTCAAGAGACTGTCGACGATACGCTCCTCCCCAAGCAATACCGCGTCGACGGAGCATGGCGCAGCGTTGTGCGTGAAGTCGACATCATTCGCGATAACCGCGGAAAGGCCGTCGCGGTCGACACACTGTTGTACACGCATCGCGGACCGCTGCAACGGCACGGCAACGTCTGGCTCTCGATGCGGTGGATCCCGCTAGAGGCACCGCTCGACGCGACCGGTTTCGTGCAAGCAGCAAAGGCCAAGACGGCGCGCGCGTACCTCGATTCCATGGCGCGGCATTGGCCGACGCCCGCACAAAACATGATCGCCGCCGACCGCGGTGGAACGATCGGCATCAGGTCGACCGGGCGGTTCCCCTACCGCGCGAGTCGCGGCGATGGCCTAACGATCCGAGACGGCTCCAGCAGCGCGAACGACTGGCAGGGAGATTGGCCGCTGGAGCAGGTCCCACAGGCGTTCGATCCTCCACAGGGATTCCTGGCGTCTGCCAACCAACAGCCGATCGATTCGCGGCTGGGTGCGCCGTATCTCAGTAGCAACGACGGCGCCGAAGTCTGGCGTGCGCTGCAGATCAACCGCCTGTTGCGCGCCGACAGCGCGGTGACGCCGGACGCGATGCGCCGCTATCAAACTGATCCTGGCTCGGTCCGCGCCGACCTCTGGATGCAGGCACTGCTCGATGCCACAGCGGCATCGGCGACGAGCGCAGAAACGACGACGTTAGGCGGCGCTGCCAATGCCACCTCGTCCGCGCACGCCGCCCGCGCGCTGCTCGCCGGCTGGGACCGGCGCTACACCAAAGAGAATCACCAGGCGATTCTCTTCGAGACGACGCTCAGTAACATCCAACGCCTTCTCTGGGACGAGCTGGAGGATTCCAGCGGCAGTCGCGTTGCCACGCCCGGCGGCGATGTAACGCTCTCGCTCATGCGGCAGCCGGACAACGCGTGGTGGGATGTGAAGCAGACGCCTAACGCGCAGGAGGGTCGCGACGCCGTTGTGACGCGGGCGCTCGTCGCGGCGTACGATACGCTCGTCGCGCGCTTCGGGGCGCCATCTCCGGCGCGCTGGCGCTGGGGGCGCGTCCGCCCCGCCAGCATCAGGCATCCGTTGCGGCTGCGCGGCTTCAGCGCGGAAAGCATCGCCGTGCAAGGGGGCTTTGGTACTCTCAATCCATCCGCCGGCACTGGGTTTGGCTCGAGCTGGCGCATGGTCGTGGAGCTGGCGCCTAACGTGCGTGCCTGGGGCACGTATCCCGGCGGCCAAAGCGGCAACCCGGCTAGCGCTCGCTACCGCGATCGCATCGCGCAGTGGAGCGAGGGAGAGCTCGACTCTCTACGGATCCCGTCAGTGCCTGCGGACCTAACGAGCCCGCGCTACGTCTTGCGCTTGCGCGCCGCGCGGGACTGATATGCGCTTCCTGCGTGACGTCGCAATCATAACCGGTCTGATGGCGCTCGGGACCTGGCTCCTTGGCTGGTGGGCCGTTCCACTCGTCGCGGCGCTCGCGGCTGCGTGGGATCGCAATCGCCGCGCGAGTGTTGGGAAATCGGCGCTGGCAGCGCCGATTGCCTGGGGCAGTCTCTTGCTACTGCAAGGCTTGCTCGGCTCGAGCGTTTCACAACTCGGCCGGGACCTTGCGGTGTCGCTTGGTGTTCCCGCCGCGTTGCCGCTCACGCTGACGCTGCTGGTGCCATTGCTGCTGGCGGCGGCGAGCGCCGGGACAATGGTCGCCATCAAGCGTTTGCGATCGCGGCCGCCGCCTCTAGTCGCTCCCTAACCAAAACAGCCGTCCCGCACGGTTTCCAGGGGTCGTCGCCGAGCGTCTTAAAGGCGATATGTGCCGGCCTGCGTCTCTCCGGGCAGCGCTCTTGCTGCTCCTCATCCCCTGGCTCGTTGTGCGTGCCCAGGGCGATTCTGCTTTCAGGACGCTGGTCCGAAGCGGCGACTCCGCCTACGCGGCCGGCGCCCGCAGCCAAGCCATCGCGGTCTACCGCGAGGCCGTCGGGCGCGACTCGACGGCTTCATCGCGCACGCTGTATCGGCTCGCGGTCATGCTCGCCGAGGATGCCGCATTCCGTGACGCCATCGCGCTGCATCGGTTGTACATGTCGGTCGAACCTAACGATGCCGAAGGCGCCCTCGGCCTCGCGCGCACGTACTCCTGGGCCGGTCGCACGGACGACGCGCTCAGGGTGTATCGCTCCGTCCTGGCCAAGGAGCCGGACTATCGCGCCGCCGCGTTAGGCATCGGCCAGGTCCTTGCCTGGGCGGGGCGTTACCCCGAGAGCGTCGCGACGTATCGCGCCTGGCTGCGTGGTCGGCCGGACGATCGCGAGGCGGCACTAACGCTCGGGCGCACGCTGGCATGGTGGGGCGGCGCGCACCTGCGTGAGGCGGAACGGCTGTACGACTCCCTACGCACGGTGGATAAAGACATGGAGGCGCGCAAAGGGCTGGCGCTGGTGGCCGCCTGGCAGGGAGACCTCGTCCGCAGCGAGCGCATTTGGCGCGAGCTCGCGAACGAAACACCTAACGACGCAGAAATATGGACCGGATTGGCGCAGGTCCTACGCTGGCGCGGTCAACCCTTTGAAGCGCGAGAAGCGCTGCATCGCGCGCTGGCAATCTCGCCAACGCATCGTGATGCGCGCTCGCAGCAACGCTGGCTCAACGCAGAGCTATCTCCCGTCCTGCACGCAAACGTCGCAAGCACGGGGGACAGCGACGACAATCGCGCGCAGATCTACATCGCGAGCGCCTCCGTCCTCCCCTGGCAGAACCTGGCGATTCGCTTCGAAGGCGTTCATGTGCGTGCCGAGCTGCTGGGCGTTGAGCGCACGTCCCAGACTGGCCGAACTAAGGCAACGCTGCGGCTCCCGTGGGGTGAGAGCGATTGGCGCGCGCGACTCGAGATCGGCGTAAATCGGCGTCCGACCGTCGCGCTCGACGAACCGGCGAGGCAGCGATCCATCGGCTCTCTTGCCATCTCGGGACAGTTGTCAGCGCGTGCGCATGGCGAAGTACGCTTTGGTCGCAGCGTCGTCGATGAAACGGTCGCGCTCATCGCCGGAGGGATTCACATCACGGCGGCCGAAGCTGACTTTGGCGCGCAGCTGGGCGATCGCATCAATGTGAACGCCGCACTCAGCAGCGGCACTGTAAGCAGTGACTCGTCGAGCAATTCCCGGCTTGTGACGTCGCTTGGAGCGCGTTGGCTCATGTCGCACGGCCGTTCCGTCGGCGTCGCGCTGCGCACGATGCAGCACGCGCGGGAGGCGCGCGACGGCTATTTCTCACCGAAGCGCTACGGGCATTTCGAGCTCACTGCGCGAGCGCGCCGCGGCCGGGATCTGGGTTGGGTTTTCTCGGGCGATGCGGGGCTAGGTCTGCAGCACATCGACTATCACGGACAACGCAACACGCAACCGACGCAGCGCCTAACGGGCACTGTCGGTTATGTCTGGGCGCCGGGACTCGAGTGGTCTCTCAGCGCGGCGCTGGCAAATGTGGCGACCGCCATGACGTCGTCGGCCAGCGGCTATCGCTTCGGATCCCTGACTTTGGGCGGACGCGTCCCACTGCGATAGTCAGTCGCACGATCGGTTGCGGGCGTCCGTAGCAGGTCAGCAAACGTGCGCTGCATCGCCTCGAAGGCGGGTTTGATCTCCGCGTACCAGCGCGGCTGCTCCCACGCTCTCCAGCTCCACGTGGGAATAGTGGCCGCCGCGTTAGGCAGCCGATCACCAGGGCCGCGTGGTGCTCGCGGGTCGAAGCTGTGCACCACAAAACGGAAGCCGTCGGTCGCGACGCCAGCCACTTCACCAGTTGCCGCGTCGCCGTACAGTACTGTGTGTGACGACGGATCCATGACGTGCAGCAGTCCCCAAGCCAGTCTGATCTCGATAGTGCCGCTGAGGGTGTCGGCATACCAGTCGGCGAGAGTCGTCTCACTTTGGCGCGCGTGCACGAGCAAGCCGCGGTCGTACGTGTACGCATCATACACGGTGCCGTCGCGACCGATGCGCCGCCGGTTGGACGTCACGCGTACTGAATCGTACCGCCCATCGGAGTTAGGCAGCGTCCGAAACGGCCGGTTGTACACTCGCCAGGAGTTGACCACGCGGTAGAGGTTGTACGGCGAGTCGACCAGCAGCCGGCTGTCGCGGGGTCCACGTAGATCGAGCATGAACTCGAACCCTACAGCCGATGTGTCGCCGGTGTAGGGGAAGCGCGTGTCACCGAGGTCGGATCGATACGTGTCGATGCCGATCAGGTAGTTCGCGCGTGTCCAGTCGATCGTGCCGACGTCAAGACGTAGATACAGATACGCCTCGTCGCTTCTCAGCGTTAGGCCGCGCAACGACAGCGGATCGGGTGTTCGAGCGGTGTCACCACGATACAAGGGTTGCGTGCCGTGCCAGTCATCGCTGCGGCCGTCGATCACAATCGCAGAATCGCGCAGACCAGCGCGCAGCGCGACGATACCATAGTTCTGCTCGGCATCCAGCGGGTTGAGCCAGAGCCGGTTTCTTTCCAGCGGATGTTCAAAGTCGATGACGATCCAGTTCTTTTTGAACCACTCGTCGATTGCAGCGAAGAGCACGGCTCCGGCGGCGCCGGATGCGTGGATATCGCGCGTTAGGCGCGCGTCGATGTCTGCTTGCGCGCGCTCGTCATGCCCGCCGTGGTGCCATCCCTGCGGCTGCCAGTGCGCCATGCCGCGCGACGACGGCACGCCATATTCGGAGATGACGACCGGCATGTCGCGGTGGTGCTCGACGAGCTCCTTCAAATAGCCGTAGTATGCGCTCGGTCCCTCCGGCGTCGACGCGCGGTTGTACGCCGGGTCGAGCACCATGAAGTCTGGGTAATACGGATACGCATGGTACGACGCAAAGATTCCCGCAGGAAATGCAGCGGTGGCGCGCATAACGCGCGCGTCGAGAGCAATCGCGTCGTTGTCGTATTCCCGGACCGTCGTGTCGCGCTTCTCACCGCGAGCGCGGAAGAGCGCGATTTCCTCGTCCTTCGTCGACTCCGTGATATGCCTGAGCGGGTCGAGCGTCGGCCAGTTGGTGTACGCCACCGGCCGCTGCGCATTGTACGTGCGCATCTCGTAATCGACGAGGTAGTTCAGGGCCTCGCCTAACCAGACGTCTAAGGCGTGACCGCCCGTCACGCGCACATAGCGTCCGCGGAGACGCGCCAGTTTCGGACGTCGCTTCACGTACTCCACCACCGAATACGGCTCCCACTCACGCCCGATGATGTACGCCAATACCCACGGTGACACGTCGGCATCGTAGAAGCCGGATGCGTGGCCCGCTCTCGGCGGCAGCGATGCGCTCCCGTGCAGCAGATCGACCACGCGTCGCGTCTCCGCGAGAAATGCGGCGTTCCACGTCGAGTCGTCGTAACGCTCTTCGTGTTTGCCGGGCGGTAGTTCTGTCCACACGCCGTGTATCAGCCAGATCGGCTGCTGAGGGTGTGCGAGGTTCCAGCGCCGCACCGCTTGGTAGAAGTGCGGTGGATGGATGGTGTAGAGCCTGATCACGTTGGAATTCATTCGCGCGAACAGCTCGATCCACCGTTCGTACGTACTATCGTTAGGTGGAAAGTCGGACGGATGTTTGCCGGGCAACGCCGCGCCGAGGTTTACGCCAGCGATCCAGATCGGCGTCCAGCCGCCGCGTCCGTCGGGAACTTCGAACGACCGATTCCTGACCCTTGCTCCGACGACGGTTTTGACGGGTCGCGGCCGGCGCACTGGCGCTTGCGCCGCCTCGCCGGTATCCCCGGTCGCCAGCGCGATGCGCTCCAGATACGCGCGGCTCGTCGAATCATCCGGGAAGGCGCCAAGGGCCCGCGTGAACGCGGCGCGACTCGCGGCCAAATCCGCCGCCCGATACGCGGCCACCCCAAGACCAACGAGAGCGTCGTAGTCCCGTGGCGCGCGCAAAAGTATGCGCTGGAACATCTGCCGCGAACTCGTCAGGCTATCCCGCTGCAGCGCGACATACGCTGCACCATTGGCTGCGCCGATTGCATTGGGACAGCGAGACAGGACATGGCGAAACGCCGCGTCAGCCGAATCCCAACGCGACGCCCGGTATTGCGACCAACCGTTGGCGATCTGCGCGGCCAGGTCGGCGGACAGAGGAACGCATCCGGGCGCACGCTGCGCCGCGCCCTGCCCAGAGCCAAGACCCAGCAGCACAAGCAAAGCGAACGTACGCACGTTAGGCAGCTGGGCGCTCTGTAACTGCCGCTGTACGTATCGGTGTGAGACGCTGCCCGCTGGCACTTGCCGGCGCCGCGGCGAACCCTTCGCGCTGCATCTTCCCCCACGAGGCGTCGCCGCGCAAATAGCGCACAAAGGCTTTGAGGCGGAAGTACACTGTCAGCTGGCGATAGCCTAACGGTTCGATGAACGCGAACCACGCCAGCCGCAGCGAATCAATCGGCCGCCGATATCGGTGAAAGCTCGCTTCCTCCATCAAGATCGCAGCCAGCGAGAGCAGGA
>JBQTIF010000206.1:0-22661 GCA_052388395.1 Gemmatimonadaceae bacterium
ACGCACGCCGTAGCAGGGCGCTCGTGAACAGCGTGCGCCGCGGAAAGACCTTCCCGGCACGCGCGGCGTGACGCCTCAGCCAGCCCTCGGGCCACCAGCCGCCGGCCATGACACCGAGATGGGGATCCGGGCCTAACGAGCGCTTGTTAGGCGTCGTCAGCCACAATCGACCGCTGTGTCGCAGCACGCGCGCCAGCTCGTGCAGCGCCTGCTCCGGGTCGGCGGCATTCTCGAGAATCGACTCCCCCGCGACACGCGACAGCGTACCATTCCGAAACGGGAGTACCTCGACGTTGGCGCACACGAATGGGATGTCGACACCTGCTTCGAATGCACGCTTGCGGGCAAGGACCAACCAGCGCAGTCCGACATCGACGCCGACAACGCGGAAGCCGCGCCGCGCCGCGATGATGGCGAGCGGCCCGGTGCCGCAGCCGACGTCGAGGATCGACGCTCCTGATGACAGTTGCTCGCCGCTGCGCTGGTCCTGGCGCGTCCACGCCGCCAGTGTCGCCGCGGCACGGTCGCCGGCAGCGAGTGTCCCGTGCGTGAACATCGCCACCTGCTCTGGCGCGACTTTGTCGTTCGTCGTGTAGTACGAAGCGAGTAGCGACGCGAAGTCCATGTCCGGCGCGCGTTCTGCGAGCGCCGTCGCGGCCGCGAGGTCCTCGGCGCGGCTGAGATACGGATCGCCGCCGGTTCGCAGATCCGGTACGCCGAAGTGCACCGCGTACGTCGCGCTGCACGTCGCGCACATGAGCTGCGTGGAATCGCGATACGTGAGAGGGTCCAGGCAACGCGGACAGCAGATGCCTAACGACTCCCAGTCGTGTGGCGCCGTCATGCTGCCGGCGGCTCCGTTTCGGTTTGCTGCGCTGCGCGACCGGCTGTCAGCGCGCCGACGCCTTCACCAGCGCTCCAGCACAGCGCTGCGACGGCCATGAGTGGCAACGCACGAATGGCGCCCGCGCGCATGTCCTTACGGCGCCATGCTCTGCGCAATGCGCGCGCGACGAGAATCGGCGCGAGACCTAACGAGCCGGCCGCATACATCCAGCGCTGCCGTTTGTCGTAACGTGCAGAACGCAGCCGCGCGTAGAGCCGGCCGTGCGCGAAGCGTTCGGCAAGAAACGTCCCGAGCGGCGGACGGCGTGACTGCAGCACGATGATCGAAGGATCCAGCACGATCGCGTCGTCGCCCTCGCGGGCGCGGATCGCATCGTGTACACGCGTCTCGTGAAAGGCGTCGTGCCAGTCCGACGCGATCGCCTCGAGCACGCTGCGCTTGTAGCTCACGTTGCAGTCGGAAAGGTACGCCGCGGGCCCCGCGCTGACTGGCGGCATAAAGCGCGCGTACTCCAGCAGGTACGCCGCCCAGGCGATCGGGCGGTCCGGCTGCAGCTTATGAATCGCACCGCCGATAACAACCGGTGCTGCGTTGTGCGCCGCTACAATGCGCGCGCACCAGTCGCGGGCCGGGAGGCAGTGATCTTCGGTACAGGCGATGAGCGGTGCTGTCGCTAGACGGACGCCTATCGCCCTGAGCTCGGCGGGGTGCGCCCCGGCTGGACCGCGAACCAGGCGCGCCGCCGGTGCGCCGCTGTGGACGGTTTGCTCGTTGACGAGGCCTGGAGCCATCGCCACGATGATTTCGATAGGACCGGCGACGTCGTCTTGTTTCTCGAGTGCTTCGAGCACGCGTTTGATCGACCGGCCGCCGGCGAAGATGACGACGACCACTGAGAGAATGGGCTTGTTCGCCGGCTCAGCGTGATCGATCACGGTTCGTTAGGTCCTGCAACTCCTCGCTCGGCGGCAGGTCGGGAGCGAGTGAACCAGGGGGTAGCGGCCCTGCACGGAGCTCGTAGCCGCGGCGCGTGACCGTTGGACCGTCGACGATCCACACAGGCCGCCCGGCATAGGCGCGCACTGCTTCAGCGCGCACGGCGCGGTTGCGATCCCAGACGAAGACGGTTCGCTCGCCGCGTAGATCGAGCGGATTGAAGATCGCTGCGCCATGATAGTCGGGGTGGCGCGGGCCGCGCACGAGCACCAGCGCGCCGTTCATCTGGTGCTGCTCGGCAAGGCGTGCGATGCCTGGCTCCATTCGGCGGTAGTGCCAGTACTTGTCGATCGCGCGCCACGGCATGAAGGTGAGCATCGCTGAGAGCGACAGCGCCGCGACGCCTAACGAGATACGCGCACGTGTCGCCGCGTCCTGCGCGGCGGCGCGCACCCCCGACGCCGTGAGCGCGCAGAGCGGCACGATGACAAAGAACCAGTAGCGCCCAGCGAAATCGGGGCCGCCGCCGAACCAGTAGAACGCGTGCAGCCCAACGACGACAGCGATGACTGCGAGCATCCACCAATCGGCGCGCGACTGGCGGCGCAGAACCAACAGTAGGGCGACGAGGACAAGCGAGCCCGTGATCCAGCCGAACAATTCCGTGTTGATCGTCACGCCATTCAGCACGGAGTTGACGATGACATCTTTCCATCCGTGCCCCGGAAACGGATCCAGCGATCCCCAGCCGAGTCCACGGTTGGGGCCGAATCCGAGATCGTTGACTCCGGGGGCGTAGTACTTGTCGGAATACAGCGCAAACGGGAAGCGCGACGCGGAGCCTGTCAGCGCCGCGTTGTACGGCGCCACCAGCGCGGCCGATAACAAAGTCCCCAGTACGAGCGTGACGCTTGGCGTTAGGCGCCAGCCGCGACCGCGCGCGCCGAGCGACCATACACCGAGGATGAGCGCAACGGCGAGGCCTTCGAGGGGGCGGATCAAGCTCACCACGCCGATCGCCAACCCGCCGATGAATGTGGGCCACGCCTGTCCGGTGCGGCGTGCGCGCGCCACGCCTAACGCAGCGATCAGCGCGAACACCAGGGACGCGACGTGAGTCATCAGACTCATTCCCAGGAACAGCAGCCACGGTGACACCGCAAAGAGCAGTGTGGCGCCACGCGCCGGACGTGGCGCATAGATCTCACGCAGCACGGCGTGAACGAGCAGCACCGCTAGCGCCGCGAGTACCGGGTTCACGAGCCACGTCACACCGGCGAGCGCGCCTAACGCGAGTAAGCCGGGCCAGCCCGGAGGCGCCATGGAGAACCAGCGTGACTCGTCCACGTACATCAGATCGACGTCGAATGCGCTTGGGGCCGGAGGGGCCGGTAGGGCAAGCTGGCCCGCCGCGAGGTACTTTGCCTGCAGCTCGTATACGATCTCGTCCGGCAAGTGCGGAATGCGCTGATAGACGACAACCACTAGGAAGAGTGCGGCCCCGAAGGTCCAGCACGCGGCAATCGTCGCCGTCCGGTCAAAGAAGCGCCCGGATACGGGTTGATCGCTGCGCTGCGTACCTAACCAGTAGTCGCCGACTTGTTGCCAGCGCGTAACGAGCCGATCGGGCGCGCTTCGAGCGATGCAGACGACATTGAGAATCGCGATCGTCTGAACTCCAAATGCCAGGCCGAGCTCCGCCGCGTACTGCGTAACGTCGAGCGACGGCGCGGCGCTCAAGGTCAGCAACACCAGAAGGGCAATCGCCTGCACCCACGTGGGCACACGGCGCCAGAAAGGGCGCAACACGGTCCTGGCCGCCCACAACAGCGCGACCCCTTGCCCAATTATCACCAGCACTGCGGCTTTGCCGACGGCACCGGACCACAGTTTTGCAAAATCGTAGTGCTGATAGCCCACGACGCGACCCGCGCGAATCAACGTTAGCGCGGCCGCTTGCCCCGCTACGAGTAAGAGAGTCCAGGCGGCCATGGGCCACCCGTTCCTCTCGTTAGGTGCTCCCTCGTTCACGGGGCGGACGCGCGCAGGCGCCGGGCGGCAACCGCCGCCTCGCCGATAAGGCGGTCCAGCGCTGCGCGATCGTACAGACGGCCACGTGCAATCACGGCGCGAATCCGTTGTGTCTGCGCGATGTCGCCTACTGGGTCCCCATCGAGCAGGACGAGGTCGGCCACAGCCCCGACACGGATCGCACCTAACGAATCACTCGCGCCCAGAAACGCCCCCGGACTCGTCGTTGCCGCACGCAGCGCCTCACGCGGGGTAAGTCCGGCGGCCACCAATAACCCGAGCTCCTCATGCAGCGACCGCCCGGGAACCGCCGCGAGTCCTGGCGTGTCAGTGCCCGCCAGAAGCCCAACGCCACGCGCCGACATACGCCGCACAGCTTCCTGCAGCTTGGGATACACGGCCGTCAGCGGGTGCTTCGCGTCGAAGGGCGCGTTGATGTAGCCGTTCCAGGGCGACGGCACGGCACGCGGCAACAAAGAGTCTGGCGGCAACCGCAGATTCGCATCCGTTTGCCGGTGCAGCGCGCCTAACAAGCGCAGCGTCGGACAGTGCCACGTATCGTTCTGCCGAAAAAGATCGTGGAGGGAGTCCGCCCGCGTCGCGCTGTACCCCTTCACCATCTCGACTTCCGGAAAAGCGATGGCACGACGCATCCTGGCCTTCACCATCAGTCGGTGCCATAACGTGGCGCGACGATTCTGCTGCAGCTCCCGTCGCAGCGCATCCTCGCGGCTATTCGCGGCCAACAGAACGCCATCCAGGTGCTCCACACTGCGCACCCCCGCGCGTGAGAGCTCGCGCACCGAATACACGATTTCGACGTGCCCTGCCACCGGTATGCCTAACGCTTTGGACTCGCGCATCAGCGCAGCGAGCAACTCCGGCGCAACCACATCGAGCTTTACAAAGTCCGCCTCTCCATCCTTGAGCGCTTTCACGGACAGAGCGATGTCGTCTGGCGTGCGGATCGGAAACGGTGCCGCGGCAACGACAGCCCCTTTGCCTAACTTCTCACCCGTGACAACGAGGCGCGGCCCCACGCGGCTCCCGCGCGCGATCTCCTCGCGCCAACGCCGCAGTGTCACCAGATCGCCAGCCATGTCGCGCACGCCAGTCACGCCGTGCGCGATGAATAGCGGAAGGAAATACGCCGCGCCGGTCTCGAGGTTGGCGCCTGGCGCTGCCGGCTGAGCGACATGCGTGTGCATATCCCAAAGCCCTGGAATCGCGAACTTGCCGGTCGCGTCGATGACCCGCGCGTTACGTGGAATCGAAACGGCGCGCCGAGGACCTGCGGCGATAATGCGATCTCCCTGCACAACGATACTGGCATCGCGCAACGGCGCATCACGCGCCGGATCCACCAGCGTGACACGCGTGATCGCGATTGCAGGCTCCTGGGCGCGCACGACGCTTGCACCCGTCGCGACAATCGCAGCGCCGAGGTAGCGGCATAGCGACAGAACTGATTGCCGACGCATGGTCGGAAAGCGTTGCCGCCTCATGGCGCGCGCATGCTAGGGGACGGGCAACAACTCGCGCAAGGCACGTTCGCTCTTGATGCAACCTATATTCCGACCTTCGATGACCGCGACTGAGCAGGGTCACACGACGCGGAGCACCGGGGGCGGCGCGATCCGGGCAACCCAGTACCGCGCGCTGGCCCTGCGTGCCGCCCCCCGCTTGTTAGGCATGCTCGACCGCGATCCCGAATCGCCGACCGTGGGCAGCTTCGATCGCGACCACTGGTCCTGGAAGTTTCGTGACTTCCCTATCGCGATGCTGCAAACGGGCGTCGTTCCGATGGCCCTGCTCTACGCCGACGCCGCCCCGGACAACCCGTACGCTGGCGCGGCGCGCATGCTGGACTGGACTCTCGCCTCGATCAAGGCGACGCTGCGGCGCCAGCACCGGAACGGGGCTTTCGATAGCGTCGCCCCGTTTTCGCAGGACCACGGCGTCACGCTCCAGCTCGTGCTCGCGCTGGCGACGGCGCTCCGTGTGTTGAAGAACGAGGCTTCCGCTGCCTTACGAGATGCGGTTTCGGATGCTGTGCGGCGCGCCTGCGCTTTTGCCGCCCGTTCAGACGAGGACTACGCGTTCATCTCGAACCACCAGGGGTTCATGGCGCTCGGCTGGCATGCCGCCGGTGAGTTGCTCGGCGACAAGGAGTTGATCGCACGTGGCGCCGCCACTGTCGATCGCATCATGCAGCACCAGTCGCCCGACGGTTGGTACGCCGAGTATGGCGGGCCGGATCCTGGCTACGAGTCGTTAGGTATCTCTTATCTCGCGACGTACCTCGCGGCCACGCAGCATGCGCGGCTCGCTGACTCGCTCAAGCGCAGTGTCGAGTTTTACTCACACTGCATCCTCCCTGATGGGAGCGTCGGTGGGGCGTACGGGTCGCGCCTAACGCAGCTTTATTATCCCGCTGGCCTCGAGCTGGTTGCAGCGCAGGACCCTTTGGCAGCCCGCGTCGTCGAGTATCTCGGAGCGCGTCTCCCTCGCGGCAACGTCGTGACGCCCGAAAACGTCGACGCTCATAACCTCCCCTCCTTGCTTCAGTCGTACCTCGTGGCGGCCACAGAGGCTGGGCGGCCCCCCGGAAAGGAGGCGTCCGCCGCTCCTCTTCCCCTCCCGTGCGAGACCGACGATCTGTGGCGGCACTTTGACGGCTCTGGGCTAACCGTTGCAGCTACGCCGCACTGCTACGCCGTCACCAACGCTCGGCGAGGCGGAATCACATCGGTCTGCGGCCGGAGCGACGAACAGGTCCTGTACGAGGACTCCGGCGTGGTTATCGATGCTTCTGGCGCTATGTGGTGCTCTGCGACGCCAGCGGATGTGGACTTAGCATCGGCTTCGGCGACGCCCCGGGTGGTTCAGAGCAGGGTGACATGTGGGCGTGCTGGCAACGAGCAACTGACGCCAGGTAAGTTCTTGCTACTGCGTGCCTTAGGTCTCACCGTGTTCCGCAGCCTCACGCTGGGAAGTTTTCTCCGCCGGATGATTATCTCGCGCCTAATCACGGGTCGCGAGCGAGGGCCCTGCACTTGCGAACGGACGGTGCGGTTCGAGGACGACCAGATAACGATCGAGGACCGGGTAACGGTGCCGTCGCGTGACGGGATACGTGGCGTGCGACTGACGCGTGGATTCCAGCCATTTCACATGGGATCGGCGCGGTATTTTCACGAACGCGACCTGACTGAGATCCCCGTCGTCGATAGAACGGCATCTGGCGGCGGAGAGTGGACCGGCCCGACCGAATGGTCGGCTCGGTCAGTCATTCGCTGGAACGAAACTGGTCAAAGCTCGCGGGAGTGAGGGTGCAGAGTAGCGGACGAGTTGCTGCGGAGCGGCGATGATCTACATGCCTAAGCGCGCATGTGTGGAATAGCCGGAATAGTCTCGCGTAACCGCGAACACGCGCCGGACGCGGAGCGTCTGCGCGTGATGATGGATGCTCTGGCTCATCGTGGCCCCGACGGCGAAGGCGAATGGGCCGACGGACCGGTCGCGCTCGGCCATAAGCGACTCGCGATCATCGACCTCGACACTGGCCGTCAGCCGATGTGCAACGAGGACGGCTCCATTTGGATCACGTTTAACGGCGAGATCTACAACTACGTGGAGCTGCGTCGGGAACTCGTTAGGCATCATCAGTTCCGCACCCAGAGTGACACGGAAGTCATCCTTCATCTCTACGAGGAGCTCGGCGAGCGCTGCCTCGAACGCCTGAATGGCATGTTCGCGTTCGCGATTTGGGATGCGCGGCAGCAGAAGCTCTTTGCCGCACGCGACCGCATCGGCATCAAGCCGTTCTACTACACGATCGACGAGCAGCAGCTGGCTTTCGCGAGTGAACCCAAGGCTCTCCTCGCGGCAGATTTCGCGTCGCCGGAGGCAGACGGCCAGGGCCTCGAAGAGTACATCACGTTCCAGTTCTGCCTCGGTGATCGCACGCTCTTCCGCGATGTACGTAAGCTCGAGCCCGGCCACTATATGACGTTCCGGCCGTTGCGCGACAAATCGCCTGCCGTCGTGTGTTACTGGAACTACCGCTATGAGCTCGATTTCCATCACACCGACGAATATTTCCGCGAACAGCTCGTCTGGTTGCTCAACGATTCCGTACGCATGCAGTTGCGCAGTGACGTGCCAGTTGGCGCGCACTGCTCCGGCGGGCTTGATAGCTCGACCGTTGTCACGCTCGCCGCCAAGCAGTTTCCGAATCGCTTTCAGACGTTCACTGGAGCCTTCCGCGAAGGACCGCAGTATGACGAGACTCGTTATGCACGTGCGGTCGCTGATGCCGTGAACGCGGTGTATCACGACGTGTGGCCCAGCGCGCAGGAGTTCGTGGACGTGATGCCGCACCTCATCTACATGATGGATGAGCCGGCAGCTGGACCCGGAATGTTCCCGCAATACTGCGTTTCGAAGCTGGCGCGCGAGCACGTGAAAGTGGTGTTAGGCGGCCAAGGTGGCGATGAGCTCTTCGGTGGTTACGCGCGTTATCTCGTCGCCTATCTCGAGCAGGCCTTGCAGGGAGCGATCTACGGAACGGGCGACGATTCGCGTCACGTCGTTACTTGGGACAGTATCGCGCCGAGTCTCGCCATGCTTCGGCAGTACAAGCCGCTGCTGCAGAGCTTCTTCCGCGACGGCCTCTTCGAAGCCATGGACAAGCGCTATTTCCGTTTGGTAAGCCGCATCGAAGACGCCGATTCGCTCTTCACACGCGACGTCTGGTCAAGCGAGAGCCGCGAGCGGATGTTCGCCGCGTTCTCACAGATCTTCAACGATCCCGCGACAAAGAGCTATTTCAACAAGATGACCAACTTCGACCTCAAAACGCTTTTGCCGGCGTTACTGCAGGTCGAGGACCGCACCAGCATGAGCGTGTCGCTCGAATCGCGCGTGCCGTTACTGGATCATCGCATTGCGGAGCTTGTGACGACGATGCCGGCGGGCGTCCGCTTCCAGGGCGGCGACTCGAAACGGGTATTCCGCGACGCCGTATCGCCGTTCCTGCCTAACGTGGTTGCGACGCGACGCGACAAGATGGGCTTCCCTGTTCCACTGGCGGAGTGGATGCGCGGCTCTGTGCGCGATTTCGTGCATGACACGCTTCTCTCCACCCGCGCACGGCAGCGCGGCTTGTATCAACCAGCCGCGGTCGAGCGGCTGATGCAGCACGAAGGGACTTTCGGCAGAGCTCTCTGGGGGTTGCTGTCGTTGGAACTATGGTTCAACACGTTTGCCGACACGGCGCGCCCACCTACGCGGCGTGCGCCGCGGCGCCCAGCGGCGACCGTTGGTTAGCATCACAGCGCTACGGCGCATAGGGCGTGCCCCCGTCGTCGTCGCCGTGCTCGCGTTGGCGCTCTATGTCCCCGCCTTTTGGTGGGGCGCGCCGCACGCGACGGCCGATGACAGGACCGATGCATGGGGCATCGACGACCTCTCGCCGTTAGGTCCGCTGGCGCAGGCGCACGATATCATTGCGCCGAAGAGCGAGATGAGTCCGAACCTCGGATATCCGCTGATGCATACCTTCATGGTGCTGGGCGCGTTTGCACCATATGTAGGTTACCTGTCGCTATCGGGCGGGCTCGATTCACCAACTGTCGCTTATCCGCACGGCTTTACTGATCCGGTAGCCGCACTCCGCAACCTCGGCCTCATCGCGCACTTTCTGTCAGTGTTGTTGGCCGTTGGAATCGTTGTTTGCGCCTATGGCACAGCGCGAGAACTCTGGGACGAGTTCACGGCCACGATCGCGGCGCTCGGCGCGATGCTCGTGTACCCCATGTTCTACTACGCACGCACCTCGAACGTGGACGTCCCGGTCCTCTTTTTCATTGCGGCGGGATTCTGGGCATTTGCTGTCATCGCAAAACGCGGCCTAACGCTGCGCCGGGCAGTGATTCTTGGTGCCCTGGCTGGCTGCGCGGTGGCTACCAAAGAACAGGGCTTTGCGTCCTTCGCTTTTGTGCCAGTCGTGCTGCCATTCATGCGCGAGGCAGCGACCGGCGAGCGTCTCTGGCGCAGTCGCGTCTTTTGGAGGGCTGCTCCAGCCGGCGCTGTCAGCGCCATCGTGCTGTACGCACTCGGTAGCGGTATGGTGGTGGACGTCGATCGCTGGATCGCGCACATCCGTTTCAACACCGAGCGAATGGAGCTTGCGCGTTCGGGCGGCGTGATCTTCGCACGCTACTACCCCATGAGTTGGCAAGGCCACGTTGAGCTCGCGGGGACGGTCGTGGCGCTACTCCGAGACGCGCTCTCGGCACCCGGCCTCGCGTTAGGCGTCGCTGGCGTCGTGCTGGCCATCAGGCGGACTCCGCGGAGCGCGCTCCTCGCATACTCGGCACTTGTGTACTTGCTGATCCTGTTCTTTTCCGCTCGGATCATTCAGTTGCGTTACGTAATGCCCGTGGCCCTTATCCTCGCCCTTTACGGCGGCTTTGCGATCGTAACGGCCTGGCGCACTGCTCGGCGTGTCATGAGGTGGGCGACAGCTGCACTAGCTGGGGCCGCCGCCGCTACGCTCATCGTGTGGGCGGCGGATCTGACGTACGCGATGCTTAACGATTCTCGGCACGACGCGGGAGCGTGGCTGGCAGCTCGCGTGCGCCCAGGCGACGCTCTCGAGTACTTCGGCCCGGCGAACAAGAACCCGCCGATGCCGGTTTTGCTTTCATCTCGTCAGGCAATTCCCACACGTTCTAGCATCTATGCGGCGGACACCGGACAGGTGGCAATCGACGCAATACGCCAAAGCTGGCAGCAGCGACAACCACGCTTCGTGGCGCTGATCCCGGACTATACCAGTCACGGCAGCGCTCCATACTCCGCATCATGCCCGCCAGCTATCTATCGCGCGCTCGAAGACGGCTCGTTAGGCTATAGCCGAGTAGCACTCTTCCAAACGCCGGCTCTCCTCGCGTGGAGCCGAAGACCGCAGCTCGATCATCCGGTCGTTAACCCGCCGATTCGCTTGTACGAGCGCGTCAGTAGCGGTCCGGCGTAGCGTTACCCATTCTGGCTCTGTCTATGCGCAGTGCGTCAGCAACGGAGCTTCGCAGTCTGCGAAGATACGCCTGGCTGGTGGTGGCATGTGCGGTCGCGGTCGCCGCCGCGCATGTCGTCGTCACCCTCGTACAGCTGCACGTGTTCCACCGGTTCACGTGGACGAGTCGCGACTTCGCTTGGATGGCACCGCTCGCGTATCTCGCGCTCTTTGGAGCGATCGCCTTGGCGGCGGCCCCTTTCCAGCGCGCTCGCGAGACTGTCATCGGCACATTCGCCGCCTGGTCGCTCCTGCTCTTGTGGACCACGCTGCACCCTCTTGCGGCTGCACTTTTGTCGGTCGGCGCAGGCCGTGCGCTGGCATTGCTCTGGGCTCGCCTGTCGGTGCGCCAACTGCAGACCGTGAGTGGGTGCATACTGGCGCTATGCGCCCTCGCCGCTGTGCAACCGTGGCTCTCGTCGCGCTCCACCGTTAAAGCTGGCAACACGCCTAACGTTTTGCTCCTGATCCTGGATACCGTCGGCGCCAAACACTTGAGCCTCTATGGTTACCCGCGGCCGACAGCGCCCAATCTCGAGCGTATGGCTAAAACGAGCCTCGTGTTCGACAATGCCTTCGCCACATCGAGCTGGTCACTGCCGTCGCATACGGGGATTCTGACGGGCCTACTGCCGCACGAGTCGGGCGGCTCGTACATGGAGCCCATCCGGCGCGAAGTGCGGTCAGTCGCACAGGTATTACAGTCGCACGGCTATACCACTGGTGGATTCACTGCCAACATTGCCTTCGCCGGTTACCACACTGGTTTGGCCCGAGGGTTCGACCATTTCGAAGACTTCCCACGCTCGCTCGAACAAGTCTTGGTGACCACGACGGCCAGCCAGACAGAAGCCGTCCGGCTTGCTCGAGCGAATTTGAAGGGCGGCTATCTCCGCGGTGCTGTGCTCGCGTTCCGGCCGCGCAACTGGCGACTCGTCGGTGTGCGCGCGATGCCGATCCGCCCGGCCGCCGACGTAATTCAGCGTTTTCAACGCTGGCGCGCCGCGACGACCCAGCCGTTCTTCGCGTTTATCAATCTCACCGAAGCCCATTCGCCGTACGAGCCACCGGAACCGTTCCGCTCGCGCTGGGGGGCCAAAGAGGTGGACCGCTATCACGGGGCGATCGCGTACCTCGATAGCATGGTGGCCGCGCTCATCGCGACGCTGCCAGGCAACACCATTGTTGTCGTGACCTCCGATCACGGGGAACAGTGGGGCGAGAATGGCTTTGATGGTCACGGAAATACGCTCTATCTCCCCGCGCTCCGTGTCCCGCTTCTGATCCGCGCACCGAAGCTCGCGGCCGGACGCGTAGCCCGTCCCGTTTCGCTTCGCGACCTGCCGAACACCATGCTGGACTTGGCGGGATTCGCACCGATCCTTCCGGGGCACTCGCTCCGCGAGGTCACGCCTGGACCGATTTATTCTGAAGCAACGCAGGGCAAGAATGTGGACCGGTCGAACCAAACGTACGACGGCCCAATTCGATCGGTGCTCGATTCGGCAGGGCACTACCTGCGCTTCGCGTCGGGTCGTGAAGAGTTTTACGCGTGGCCCGGCGACATGGACGAAGGGGAGAATCTCGCTGCGCGACCGGAGGCAAGCGCGCTCTTGGCGCCCTACCGCGCGGCGTTCGAGTCAATCTACGTGGCACCGCGTGCTACCCGCGCCAGGTCCAACTCCGGGGCTCGCTGAAATGAGGGCAGCGAGCGACAGACGAACACCGATCGCGGTCCATGTGGATCTCGACGGGGCCACTCATATCTTCCGCGCTCACGGACGCTCGTTCCAAGGGCCCGTGGACACGATTTACACGTCCGGGATGGAGACTATGCTCGCCGTGTTCGAGCAGCACGGGGTGCGAGCGACGCTCTTCGTAATCGGTGACGATGCGCGCCATCCCGAGAAGCGCCCACGTATCGCCGAGGCGCTCGCCGCCGGTCACGAGTTGGCCTCGCACACGATGACACATCCCAACCTCCGGCGCGCTTCTGCAGCCCAAAAGGAGCGCGAGTTGATCGACAGCAAGACGTTGATCGAGGATGTGTTCGGCGTGCGCGTCAGCGGCTTCCGAGCACCCGGTTACTCGATAGATGCGGAAGCTCTACGAATTCTAGGTCGGTCCGGGTACCTGTACGACTCGTCGGCGTTCCCGACAGCGGAGTTCGCGCGTCGTCTGGATTGCACGATGGCTGACCTTCAGCAGCCGCACCGATTCTCGAACTATGAGGGCATAATCGAACTCCCGCTGCCTGGTCCGGCGCCGTTGGCGATGCCGCTTGGGGTGTCGCTTTCGCTGGCGTTGCGAATCCCAGCCGTGCAGGGAACAATGTGGCTCGCCGCGCGTCGTGCGGTGCCAACCGCAATTCTGTTTCATCTCATCGACTTCGCGGCGCCGTTGGACCGGGCGTTTCGCGATGGGCCGCTTCTGTCTTTCTATACAATGTCGACGCGCTCTGCGAAGGCGAAGCAGCGCATCTGCTCACAAGTGCTGCGTTTCGTTAGGGCGCGATTCTGTCTCACGCCCACGCTGCAGCTGTTAGCGCCCGTCATCAACGGCGCTGCGCACTCACAAACGGCCCAGTGACTTTCCCACGGCGATGACAGCAGCTCCCGCAGACCGTAACTCGTTTCAGTCCGGCCCACACACGTTAGGAGTTCGCGACGTGTTGATCGTCGTCGCGTGCGCGGCTCTCGCTGGCTCTCTCGCAGAGTTTTCTTGGATACTCGGCGCGCGCATGCTGCTGCAGCGGTACACGTTGCTCAATCCGCAGGGCCTTTGGCTCGCACCACTCGCGAACTTTATTGTCATGGCGCCGCCTGTTCTTCTGACGTGGAGCCTAGTGCGCTGGCGACGTGCGAGATACGCCGTGCCAAGCGCGATCGCGGTGGCTGCCTTCTTGGGGATCCTTGAGCCATTGTTTGTGCTGACTGGCCGGCTGCACATCGTTGCGATGTTCGTGCTGGCCGCTGGACTCGCGGCGCCAGCGGCGCGGATCGCCTTGACGCGGCCGGCGCTGATTCGACGCTGGTCGCGCAGCGTCGCAGGTGGGTTGTCCGCCGTCGTGCTTGTGGGAGCGCTTTCTTTCAACGGCGTCCGTGCGTGGCGCGAGCGTCGCGCGGTGCTGGAGCTGCCTTCAGCGCGGGACGGAGCGCCTAACGTGTTAATCCTAGTGCTCGACACCGTGCGCGCGCTGTCGCTTTCCGCATATGGCTACGCACGTCCCACCTCTCCTGCGCTAGCGCGCTTAGCCGAGCGCGGCGTTCGCTTCGATCGCGCTGTTGCGACGGCGCCGTGGACGCTGCCCACTCACGCGACACTATTTACCGGGAAATATCCGCACGAGTTATCGGCAGGATGGAGTGCACCACTGGATCGGACGTTTCCGACGCTGGCGGAGCGCCTAACGTCGCTCGGGTACGTCTCGGCCGGATTCGCTGCTAATCTGCGCTACTGCTCGTACGAATTCGGCATCAGCCGGGGCTTCGGTTACTACCGGGACTATGACGTATCAATCGACGAGATGTGGCGAACAAGCGCTCTTTCGCGCGCGGTGGTCACGTGGATAGTGCTACGCACCGGGGGCCACGATGCGCCGGGGCGAATATCCGCTGAGCGCATGAATGAGCGCATGCTCGATTGGGTGGACGATGCATCGAGGCAAGAACGACGGCGACCGTTCTTTCTCTTCGCGAACTACTACGATGCGCATGGACCGTACGCGCCACCGGCGCCATACGACACAATGTTCTCCGGCAAGGAACCGCCGACACGCGACTCAGGGAGCAATGACTTCACGGCAGAAGAAGTGGAAGGACTGCTTGACGCATACGACGGCGCGATCACTTATCTCGATCGCCAAATCGCGGAGCTCTTCGCAGCGCTCGAACAGCGCGGCCTGATGGAAAACACAATCATCATCGTGACCGCCGATCACGGAGAGGAATTCAACGAGCATGGCCAGATGAATCACGGGAACACACTTTACTTCCCGTCACTGCATGTACCACTCATTTTCGCGGGCGCTCCGCACGTTCCGCGTGGCGTCACGATTGCGGATCCGGTGACCCTTAGGGACGTACCTGCAACCGTGCTGGACCTCGTCGGTGCCACGCCTCAGGCCGCGCTTCCGGGGTACTCCTTCACGCGACGCTGGTACCACGCTACGTCGCCTGCGGTGCCGGGAGACTCAGCGTCGCCGATTTTCGGTGAAGTCGATTATGCACGCAACCTCGCGGCATCCATCCCCGTGTCGCAGGGCGCAATGAAATCTGTGGTGGTCGATGGCCATCACTACATTCGCAGCGCGAACGGTTCCGAAGAGCTCTATGACGTGCGCAGCGACCCCTGGGAGCGCACGAACGTCCTGAATAAGCCCGAGGTGAGCGCCGCGCTCGCGCGCGCGCGCACGCTTGTTCAGAGCGCGCGCGATCGTGACGTTCGGCGTTCTGTGCCAAACCAATGACACTGTGCGTCTTGGGACGTAACCGCACACGCCTAACGCCGAGCTGGCCGGGATCACTCGTGCGAAACTCTCACTCCGCGCCGTCCGATTCGGCGCTGTTCTCACGATGATTCACATTGTGCTCCCTGCCTTCAATGAAGAGCACGCGTTGCGGCCGATGATGGAAAAAATCGATCGCGTGATGAAAGAGATGGGCGCAGCGTATCGTGTGGTGGTCGTTAACGATGGGAGCAGCGATGCTACTGCGCTCATTTTGAAAGAATTGGTCACCCGATACCCGCTCCATACCATCACGCACAAAATCAACCGGGGCTTGGGCGAAACGGCCCGTGACGGATTCGAATTCGTCGCCGAAACCGCACACCCCTCCGACGTGCTCGTTAGGATGGACTGTGACGACACTCATGAACCCCGCTACATCCCGCTGCTGTTGCAGAAGCTGAACGAGGGATTCGAGGTGGTGACTACGTCGCGCTACGCTCCCGGCGGAGGTGTGGTGGGGCTTGACTGGTACCGCCGCAGCATCAGCCGCTGCGCCAACCTGTTGTTCAAGACCTTCTTTCCCATCCCGAAGGTGTGGGAATACACCTGTGGTTACCGCGCGTACCGCGTCGCCCTGCTTCAAGATGCGATCGCGATCTTTGGAAACAAGTTCATCGACTTGAAGGGCATGGGTTTCACTGGCACGCTGGAAAAACTCATCAAGTGCAAGATGATGGGAGCTCGTATCGCGGAGATCCCTTACGTCCTCCGATACGATCAGAAGCTGAGCTCCAGTAAAGTGCTCACGGCGATAACCACACTGGGCTGTCTCCTGTTGATTCTGAAGCACGCTTTCATATGGAAGGGTGAGCCGGAGCATTGGCAGCAACTGATTAAGGAGCGCAAAGCGCGCGTGTATTCGCGGGAACTTCCTAACGTGTCAATTCTGTCGGGCGCAGCGCCAGCGCATGGGCCGGCCATTGAGTCAGCCTAACGAAGCAGCGGTAACTATCCAGGAGGTACAGCGTTTCTGGGAAGCCAATCCCCTATACGCTGGGGAATCGCAGTTCGTGCCCGGGACGCAGCAATACTTTGACGACCACTTGAAGGTCACACTCTACGAATACGGCGGCCGCGTTCCTTCAATCTTCACGTCAGGCGTTGGGCCGGGTGTGGCCGTGCTCGATGTCGGCTGCGGCATAGGCTTTTGGCTGCATCAGTTTTGCCCGCTCGGCGCCAACGTTACCGCTTGTGACATTACTGATCGAGCGGTGCAGATCACTCGTCGCCGCGCGGAACTGTACCGCTTTCCAGCAAACGTGATGCAGGGAAACGCGGAGCGGTTGTCATTTCCCGATTCTTCCTTCGATCACGTGAATTGCCAGGGAGTGATTCACCACACGCCCGACACGGCGGCATGCATCAGAGAGTTCGTCCGCGTCGTGCGCCCAGGAGGCACGGTTTGCTTCTCGGTGTATTACCGATCATTGCTGTTGCGCTCGCGGCCGTTGTTTAAGCTTGTCACGTTTCTGCTGGGTGGGATCGTTAGGCTGCGTGGCCGAGGTCGCGAATCAATGTTGCGTGCCGCCACTGCAGAAGAGCTTGTGCGCATGTATGACGGCGCCGAGAACCCACTGGGGAAGAGCTACACGCGCGCCGACATCGAAGCGATACTGCCAAAGGAGTTGCAACTCGTTGCCGTTAGGCGCTTTAACTTTCCACGCCGCGTGTTTCCGTTTTCGATGCCAGACTGGCTGCATCGGATACTGAGTCGATGGTTCGGTCTCATGATTGTTTTCCGCTGCCGCAAGGTCGCCAGTCCGCGCGGTGGTCGCTGAGGTTCGCGGCGTCGACAGCCGCCGAGGCTCGTCCATTTTGACAAGCCGCCTCCGTCGCGTCGCATCCACGCTCGTTAGGCTCGGCATTGCCGGCGCCGTGTTTTGGTTTCTCGCACGGACCGGACGCGTCGATTGGCGTGCGCTCGCTACCTTGGTCAACCGCTGGGGCACGCTACTGGTCGCGCTTGGCCTGGTCACACTGCTGTTTGCCCTCACCGCGTGGCGCGTGTGCGTACTGCTCCGCGCCCGTCACCTCCAGCTCACGCTGCGCGATTCCATGGAGCTGTTGATGGTCACGAACCTGTTTACGCTCGTCCTCCCTGGAGGCACCGGCGACATCGTCCGGCTCTACTACACGACCCGCGATACGCCAGGACGACGCACCGAGGTCGCGACGATACTCCTGCTCGATCGCATGACCGGGTTGCTCGCGCTCACGCTCTTCCCGCTGATCGCGGCTCCTCTTTGTCTCCCCCTTATTCGACAGTCCCCGGTTCTACAGACGCTTGTCGTGTTGGCCGCTAGCGTGTCCGCGGGGCTAGTCGTCGCCGCAGCCGTTGCAATGTCTCGGCGGGCTAGGGCTATGCCCTTGGTGCAGTGGTTCCTCCGCAACGTTCCGCTGCGGGGTTACCTCTCCCTAATGCTCGACACGTTACAGACCTTTCGAACAAACCTACGCCCATTGTTGGTTGCGACGGGGGTGTCGGTTGTCGCTCACGCGTTGGGGATGGTTGTCTTCATCCTTCTGATTGCGGCGATGCAGGGCAATAGCGGCCTTGTGGCGGTTCCATTCCTCGCGGCACTGGGGATGATGGCCAATAACGTTCCGTTGACCCCAGGCGGCCTCGGCGTAGGAGAAGCAGCCTTCGAGTCGCTCTTCCGGATTGCTGGTCTGGAGGGAGGCGCTGAAGCGCTCCTCGGATGGAGGCTCGTTCTGCTGGCCCTGGCGCCCGTAGGGCTTTGGTTCTACCTGCGCGGTCGGGCCACCGCTCGCATTCGTGCGTCGGTCGGCCTGACCCGCTGAAACAAGCGGGCGGCACCTTGAGAGTGCCGCCCTGGCTTTGCACGTTGGAAAGGCCGCCTTTACGAGCAGCGCGCACTCGGATTGAACGTGCATCCGTCGCCATGCAGCACGGCGCCATCATTCGGGCCGGTGTTGCCGGTGCGGGTTACCTCGCGGAACGTACCAAGCTTCTTCAACTCTGGGCTCTTGTACATAATCGGGTGCGGCCTCCTCGATTGGGGAATGAGGCGCAATCCGCGCCCCCTGGTCCAGTTTCAACTGCCTACGTTTAGTCACCCTGTCGCGCCCGAAGCCAACATTCCGCTTGCACCGTCGCGACCAGAGCCACGCCTTCTTCTAGGTCACTAAGCCCCTGACTAGGAATTGAACCGGCCCGAGCCAGGAACTTACTGCCGTCTATCACGCCCAGGTCGGCAAGTATCATACCGGTCGTCCATTGCGCCGCCGCCCACGCGGCGTGGGCTAACGCCGTCCTTTTCAAGTACCGCACTGGCAGCCCCGTCCGGTCCTTACGCGGTCCCAAAACCTTCTCTGGAAGCAGCCCCCTGAACGCGCCCCGCAATAACCTTTTGTTCTCCTGCCGAGAGTAGCTCTCGGCAAGCGGCCTGCCGGCGGCGAATCGGATAACACGAGGGTCAAAGAGGGGGGTTCGCACTTCGACTCCAGCGAACAAACCGATCAGTGTGAGGAGAGTCGAAATCCGCTCGGCGGTGACGTGGCGGAGGGTCCAGCTCTGGTCCAGCGAGGCGTGCGATTCGCCAGGCCGGCGCTCGATCGGCGTCCGATTCAGCTCGACTAGCGCGTCGAAATGATCGAATGAGCGGTTCGCCCAGCTAGCGACTGGACGCGCTAAACGGTGTTGCAGCGTGCGGCCTTGTCGTAGTAGGCTCGCAACGGCTATCGCGCTCTTCGGTAAATTTGGCGCCACGACTTCGCGAGCAAACAGTCGCCAGTTTCGTCCACCACCAGCTTCACGCCATTCGCGCGCGAGTGTGAGAAAACGCGCCGCGCGGAAGTGATCCGCGAGGCGAACGGTGGTGGATGAAAAGAATTGATCGCCGCCGTTTCCGATCAGCGCGATCCGGCGTCCCTGGGCGCGCGTCGCGCGCGCTAGCGCAGAATTCCAGAGCTCGTACGTGTGATGGATCGGCTCGTCGCGCAGCCGTGCACGTTCGACCGGCATCTCCATGGCGGGAATCGCCATCGCGTCGACCCATGCTGGTTGCGCATTCCAAAAGCCGGTCGCCGCTTCGATGAAGTCGTCTTC
This sequence comes from Gemmatimonadaceae bacterium, assembly GCA_052388395.1. Taxonomy (GTDB): domain Bacteria; phylum Gemmatimonadota; class Gemmatimonadetes; order Gemmatimonadales; family Gemmatimonadaceae; genus DASYRX01. The sequence continues at coordinate 19,475 of JBQTIF010000206.1, forward strand.
GAAGCCTGGGTCGTCCGGCGGGTACTTGATCGAGACGGCCTGTGTCGGCTCGACCCCGTTTGTGCGCGCGGCTTCATGGGAAGCAGCGAATAGTGTTGGCGAGTCGTAGCCGCCGCTGAGCCACACGACACTTCCGCCGGAGTGTTTTGTCCGCTCGACGACAGCGTCCACGATCAGCCGGCGCAGTTCCTCGACGGCTTCGCCGAACGGGGGACCATCACCACGGGCGAAGAACGGCACTTCCCACCAGCGCTCCGTTGTGGGCGGCGCGTTGTTGCGCCACTCCAGACGATGGCCGGCAGGCAGCCGTTTGACGTTGGCGTAGGCGGTGCTTTCCGGGGCTTGTACCCTGAGGACGAGCGCGTCGTTGCCTAACGACATGAGATCGAGTGTCGTGTCGAAACCGGGGAGGGCAGCGAGACCGTCGAGCCGCGACGCGACGGCAAGGCCGCCGTCGTACGCGGCATAGAAGAGCGGTCGCGTGCCACTATGGTCGCGCGCGGCGAGCACGCGCCGCTCGCGACGGTCCCAGAGGAGGAGCGCGAAGTCCCCTTCCAGTCTGTGGAGAGCCTCCCTCCCCCATGCGCGATAGGCAGCCAGCATCAACGCTGCCGGCGACTGTGTCTCCGCCTCGAGCCCGGCCCCTCGCAGCGCACGCTCCAGATCCGCGACGTAGTACACGCTCGCGTCTGTTGCAACGACCGCCGCCTCATCGACAGCGAGGCGTGCGTGGTCTCTCCCCTGCCCCTCGACCTGCCACACGTCGGACACAGCACCTAACGACGCGCCTTCGCTCGCTTGCTGCCATTGTTCGAACGTCTCGCTTCCGGACGCGTGCATCGCACGGAGGGCCAAGCGGACACGTGGTCTTGTGTCAGGATCTTTGGTGCCGAACAGGCCCACAATCGCGGTCATGCCGGAATGCTAACGGCCGGTGCCAGAGCGCATAACGGCCGACTTGATTCGGTGCCCGGTAGTCGGGCAGCCCTAGCGTTCCCTATCGCCCTCGTTCATCGTCCTCGCCCGTGATTCGTCGCAGCCTCTGCGGGCCCCGCCCCCTCCGTTTTCGAATCTCGTGAAAGTCGCGTCGGTCGTTGGGGCGCGCCCACAGTTCATCAAGGCCTGGCCCGTGAGCCGCGAGCTGCGGCGGTTCGGTCATGCGGAAACGATCGTCCACACCGGCCAACACTACGATGAGCAGATGTCCGACGTCTTCTTCACGGAGATGGGCATCGCGCGCCCCGATCACCTCCTCGAAATCGGATCCGGCTCTCACGGAAACCAAACGGGACGCATGCTCATGGCCGTGGAAGAGACGTTGCTTCGCGAGCGGCCCGATTGGGTCCTTGTTTATGGCGACACGAACACGACCCTGGCGGCCGCCATCGCGGCGTGCAAGCTCGGCGTGAAGTTGGCGCACGTGGAGTCCGGGCTGCGCTCGTACAACCGCAGCATGCCGGAAGAGCACAATCGCGTGCTGACAGATCACTGCTCCGATCTGCTGCTGTGTCCTACTCAAACAGCCGTTGATAACCTGGCGCGTGAAGGGATCGTGCATGGCGTGCATCTCGTGGGCGACGTGATGTACGACGCGGTGCTGGCCTTTGGCGCGCGAGCGCGTGAACAGTCACGCATCCTGGAGTCGTTAGGCCTAGCCCCGCGTGCATTTCTGCTGGCGACCGTTCACCGTGCGTACAACACGGACGATCCGGCGATCCTGCGCCGGCTCATCGCTGCCTTCGACGAGATCGGGGAGACCGTTGTGTTTCCGCTGCACCCGCGCACGCGCGCGCGACTGGCGTCCAGCGGCGCGGTGCCTGCGCTGCGCCACGTCCAACTCATCGATCCAGTCGGCTATCTCGACATGCTCGCGCTGGAGCAGAACGCCCGGGCGATCCTCACCGATTCCGGTGGCGTGCAAAAGGAGGCGTTCTTCTTCGCGGTGCCGTGTGTGACGCTGCGACCGGAGACCGAATGGGTCGAGACGGTGGCCGCTGGATGGAACGTGCTCGTCGGCTCCGAGCCGGATGCGATCGTCAGCGCGGCACGAAACGCGGTATCCCCAGCAACCTCACCGCCGCGCGTATTCGGTGACGGCGCCGCCGCCGCTCGTATCGCCGCGTTGATGACCTAACGCTCGTTAGGCCGTGTGCCAGCGAACGAGCGACTCCGTGACGTGCCCTAGCCGCGCCAGGTCGCGGGCGATGTGCAGACGGTACACAGGGATGCGGGCCGCCAATGACGCCGCGTGGTCAAACACGCGCGCGGCATCGCTGCCGCCGAGCAGCGCGCCAAGTTTTTGGTACTGAATGAGGGCGATCGTCGCGCCGGGGCCATCCAGCGCCTCGCGTCGTACGGCGTCTGCGCTTTCCGGTGCCGCGGGAACGAGCGCGTACACCGCAGCGAGCGGCACGGCATCGTGCGCCAGCCATTCAGACGGCAACTCTTCGAAAATCCGCTTCTCGCTCAGGACCGGGCGCCCGTCTCCGAGACGCGCAAAGCGCTGCGCGGTTTGCTCCCAGAGCCTAACGCTCAACACGCCGGGATGTGCGATGGCAGTCTCAGGGGTCACAATCAGTGTATCGTCACTCAACAAGCGCGCGGCGTGGTGTTCGATCAATGCCAGCGCCAGTGTGCTCTTCCCGTGGTTCTTTGGCGCGAGAAACGCGAGCGCCCTGCCCGCGATCACCACCGCGCTCCCGTGGAGCGACGTTAGGCCTCTGTCATGCAGCGTGAGCGGCAGCACGCGGCCGACGAGATCGGCGCGCGCCACATCCGGGACGCTGCCGTCTTTCGGATACCAGCGCACGCGACCACCGTCGAACACGTCGAAGACGCCCGTGTCATCGAACACAACCCGTACAACGCCGGGCGCGCGGATCACCTCAGCGAACACCCCTGTCGTGAGCTCGTCACGTCCGGTCGCCTGCCCGGCGACCAATGCGGGCGCGCCGCCACTGGCGACCTCGAATTCCCACTGAGCCCCCGGTCCATCCTCCGCGTGCTGTGGCTCTCGCGGACGCAGTTCCGGTATCGGGATCGCACTGCGCAGCCAGCCACCGTACACTGAGTAATCGTGCATCGAAATTCTGCCGGATTCGGGGTCGGATCTTGACATATTGGTTCTAACGAGCGCGGGCGCCGTTCAAATTCACGCCGCCGTGATTTGAACAGCGCCGCGACGTTT
>JBQTIF010000207.1:0-18323 GCA_052388395.1 Gemmatimonadaceae bacterium
AGGTCGCGCTGGAGGTCGCGAGCAGGAACGTCAAACGTCTCGCCGATGCCGGTGTGCCGATCGCCATGGGAACTGACACTGGGCCGACAGGACGATTTCAGGGGTACTTCGAACTGATGGAGCTGGAACTGATGGTCAAGGCGGGCCTAACGCCGCGTCAGGCGCTCACCGCAGCGACGCGCGACGCGGCGCGATGCATGAAGCTCGATGCGTTAGGAACGCTGGAACGGGGAAAGTGGGCGGACTTCGTGGCGCTCGACGCAGATCCGCTGGCGAATATCTCGCACGTTAGGCGGATCGCGTCGGTGTGGATCGCCGGGAACCAAGTGTCCAGATAACGACGGAAGAGCGGTATAAGTAAAAACGCAAAAGCGTTAAACAGGGCCTCGAGCGCGGGCGTTAAAGAGTCAACTTCGTGAAACCGTCAGCCCGCGACAAAACCGACTCTTTTACGCGGTTGACCATTTAACGCCCTCGCGGGCGGACCGTTTTACGCAGTTCGTTCTTAACCTATGCCGCTCTTGTCGTTAGGCCTGCGTCAGGAAACGTGAGCTTGCGCGCAAACTCCCGCCTTAGCAGCAGCATGCTGATCGTCAGCTGCACAACCACCGCGGCAGCGGAGAGATACCAGATCCAGGTCAGCTGAAACGCAGGGAGCCGCGCCAGTAAGTACGCGGGGATCGCAACCAGCGCGAGCCGCACCGCCGACGCAATCAGCGACGGAATAGTGTTTCCCATCGCCTGGAACATGCTCGAGGCGACGAAGATCAAGCCTGATGCTATGTAGTTCCACGACACGATGCGCAGATAGTCGACGCCCACCTGTATCGCGGCTGGATCGTTAGAGAAGATCGACACGAGGGCAGCCGGGGCGATGTGGGAGACGATCGCGAAGAGCAGCATGACACTCGCCGCCATGAGCGCGCCGGCGCGGAATGTGTCTTTCACTCGTTGCGCCAGACGGGCGCCGAAGTTCTGCCCCGCGACGGGTGCGACGGCAAAGCCTAACGCGACCACCGGCATGAAACCGGCTTGCACGATGCGCATGCCGATGCCGAACCCGGCCTGCGCGGCCGCGCCAAAGGGTCGGCTAATCGTGTACACGATGAACATGTACACGGCCATCAGCGCAAACTCGAAACCCGTTGGCAGACCGATCGAGAGCATGCGTTTCCAGAGGTCGAGCCGAGGCCTCCAGTCCGCCACCATGAATCGCAAAAAGGCATCCTTCGGAAGGAAATACGTCGTGAGCCACACGATCGCGACCACGATGGCTATCAACGACGCGATCGCTGCGCCAGCCACGCCTAACGGGCGTCCGGTTCCCCATCCGAAGATCAGGACGGGCGCGAGGATCATGTTGATGACCACAGTCACGCTGGAGACAACCATTCCAGGCCGGAAGTTGCCGATGCCGCGCAACGCTGCACCCATTGCAACCATCAAGAACTGCAGCGCAAGGGCGGGAATGAACCAGAGCAGGTATTCCGAGGCCAGCGCAGCGGTTGCAGCGTCGGCGCTCATGGCGACCGCGTAGCGCGTGCGCAGCGCGAGTCCAACGAACAACACAAGAACTCCCACGAGCATCGCCAATACCTGCGACTGATTGAACATGAGCAGCGCTTGCTCTCGGTCTTTGCGCCCTGCCGCATGTGACACGACCGCCGTCGCACCGACGCCAAGCATCTGCGTAAGCGCGAGAACCACAAAGCTCAGGTTGCCAGCGATCCCGACGGCGGCAACCGCTGCGGTCCCCAAGCGTCCAACCCAATACAGGTCGACGAGAAAGTACAGCGTCTGCACGATCATCGTCACGAGCATGAAGCTCGTGGTTTTCAGCAGATGTCGGGTGACGGGGCCGCTCGTTAGGTCTTGCATCGCGGCAAATCTAGTGACAGTTCAGGCCGATACGATGGCATAACTCAGAATTGCGACGCTGGCGGCATTGAGGCTTGCCGCGTACAGTGCGCCAACGACAGCCACTTTGATGACTGTTTTATGCCATGGGTCGCCAAAGGCACGGCGCAGCGCCACAAGGCTGTACCACACGATGTAAGCAAGCGCGAGCCCACCTGCTGCCGTGAGAACGGCCGTGGACGAGACGAACGTCGTTAGGATAGTTGTCACCGTTATCACCGCGAACCATGCCGCATGCAGATGTAAGGCTAGGTACAGATGCGCTGGATACGTCCGCCCAGTGCGGCGCCACGCCACACGAGTCATGGCGGCGAAGAGCGGCAGGAGCAGGAACATCGCCTTCGGAAGCGCTGATTCGATCGTTCGCGTGAAGCTCGCATTGTTCACGAGCGCACGCTCCAGCCGTTCGACGCCAAAAAAGCGCGCCGGCAATAGTTGACTGACTTGTTGCCGGCCTTCAGGCGTTAGGCTAACGCGGCCGCTTTGGTCGCGGACTGTGAATTGCGCGAAGATACGCTCCGACCGGTGAGTAATCGCTTCGCCGAGCGCGCTGGCCAGAAAGTACGCGATGCTGCAAATGAGATATAGCCGCAGTGGCGGGAGCCAACGGCTACGCCGTCCCGCGAGAAAGTCCTGCGTTAGGCGGCCGGGTTCACGCAAGAGCGTCAGCAGTGTACGCGGGACGCGTCCCTCCAGATCGGTGAGCTCTGCCGTTGTCTCGTGCAGGAACTCGCGCAGTGTGGGCGCGTTGGGCCCCTGCTTCTGCCCACAGCTGGCACAGTACGGTCCGCTCAGCGGCGCGTCACAATTCAGGCATGAGGCACTCACGCGCTCAGCGACCGGAGGTAGTGCACGATCTCGGCGTAGCGAGCGGCGGCAGCAGCGTCCTTCTGTTCACTCACGTAGTGTTCGGCCCAGCCTAACGGCGTTCCACCGTGCGCGCTGTCTTTCGTCGTCAAGCGCGCTCCTGCAGCGACGAGTGCCTTCACCGCTTCCAGCGACCCAGAGCAGACCGCGTGGTGCAGTGGCGGGGCGTGCGAGTACAGGTCGGGGCTCGCGGCATTGACATCGACACCGCCGAGCCGGAGTAGCCTAACGAGCCCCTCGCTGCGCCCGTTGAGTGCCGCGAGCGTCAGGGCCATCTGCTTCTCGCGCGCGCTCGTCGTGGCGGCGAGCTCGGGGACGGCGTCCCAGCGGCCCAGGCAGACCGCCGTCGCCAGCGTCAACTTCGCCCCGCGCTGCACGAGTCGTTCTGCCGCGTCGAAATGCCCGTTCACCAGTGCACTGTCAGGAACACCGTCAGGCGAAGCCCCCGCATCAAGCAGCCCATCGATGAGCGCGATCTGGACGCCGCATCGCTGCGCCACCCAGGACCACGCCACAAGGGTGAGCGCGTAATCGAGCTGCTCCTGTAATGAAGGAACGCTCTCTCGTTTCGCAGCCTCGACGATGACGTGCGCAACGTCAGCGATGTTCTTTGGGAGCGTGTCGTTGCGAACTGGGTCTTCGGCGACGAACCAGAGGAGGTACGGCGCTTTGAAGAATCCTCTCAGCGCCCCTCCTCCTCCCCCTCCGCCTCCCCCTCCCCCTCCCCCTCCCACCCCCACCTGCTGCTTGAGCCAGACGCCGGGGGCTTTGAGGCGCTCACGTACCAGGTCCGGATGCTGGAGCAGCATCCGACGAAGGGCGTCTACTTCCCCCGCGTCGATCAGAGACACCGCGTCGTGAAACAGCTGATCCTGCGTGCGTCTGTCGTCCATCGGATCAGCGTTAGGCAGGAAGTGGTTCATTGGGAAATTGTCGAGCACGGTTTGGTAATGAATGCCATCCCCGTTGGCTGTCGCTTCGCGACGGCTGTCGTGGACCGTGAGCGCTCTGGTGGAGGTAGCCGTATTCTGTTCGGAAAGGTATGAGTTATGGCTAATCAAACCCCCGCTCGAGGAAACACCATGTATCGCTATTCTGCAGTTGCGGTCTTGCTCGCCCGGTGGGCGAGCGCCTCTGTAGCCCAAGACGCTGACAAGGCGGTCGCCGGCGGTGGAATCTCTGTCCCTGGATGGATGGGGAAGATCGATGCCCGCGCCGAAAGAGCCGGGATGACGGTCAACAACGCGAAGCTCGCAAAACAGGGCGACGCTCTCGCAGTCACTACGGGCCCTGCGATTACCTATTGGAACCCGGCGAACAAGGCGACCGGCAACTACACGGTCAAGGCGACGTTCAAAGAGGCCAAGTACATGGCACTGAACAACCACCCGCACCCGTACGGGATCGTGATTGCTGGCAACGACTTGGGAACCGATCAACAGAGCTATCTGTATTGCGCGGCGTACGGCGACGGGAAATTCATTGTGCGCGGCTTCGGTCCTGAGTCGTTCCAGATGAATGGACGCGGCGAAATGAACGAAGCGGTCAACAAAGCTGCGGGTCCAGGAGAGCCGGTAACGCAGGAAATCGCGGTCTCCGTGAAGGGCGACAAGGTCGAGTGTGCGATCAACGGAAAAGTGGTCGGCAGCTACGATAAAGCCGCGCTCGTGACGGCCGGCAAGCTCAAGTCGACAGACGGCGTGTACGGGGTCCGCTTCGCGCACAACACCGAAGGGACTGTTACAGGTTTGACGATGACGAAGTAGTAGAGCACGTCCCCGTTTTGTTGCACAGCGCCCCGCGTTAAAGCGGGGCGCTTCACTATTCAGCGCCTTCGTCGCGCCATCGGTGGACCGTTTCGAGAACCTTCTCGTCGTCGATTTCTCGACAGAGCGCGGTGAGCTCGGCGCGACGCGCTCCGCGCCACCGCAGTGCGTCAGTGTCCTCCGCGAGCGGAGCGTCGGTGCGCAGCGTCGCCAGGCGGCGATATAGCGTCACTTCGTCGCGATGCTCGCGCAGCGTTGCGGCAAGAGCGGCGGCACTGCGCACTGCGACCTGCCACTGACGTTCATCGTTAGGTATGGACTCCACGCTCTTGTAGCGCGCAAGGAGCGTCGCCGCCGACTTGGCTCCCCAGCCTGGTAGCCCGGGATAGCCGTCCGCTGTGTCGCCGACGAGCGCCAGCCAATCCGGAATTGAAGCTGGCGCGACGCCGAATTTTTCGATCACTCCCGCTTCGTCGAACAGACGCCGCCGCATGCGGTCGTAGCAAACGACATGCGTTCCAACGACGCACTGCGCCAGATCTTTGTCGGTGGCGCAGATGACCACCTGGTCCACGTTAGGGTCAGCGACTGCGCGTGCAGCAGCAGTCGCCAACGCATCGTCCGCCTCGAATTCGACCATCGGCCAGACGACAACGCCGAGCGCGTGGCTCGCGCGTTCCGCAAACCGAAATTGGTTCCAGAGATCCTCTGGGATACCGTCACTTGTTTTGTATCCGTCGTACAGCTCGTTGCGGAACGACTCGATCACATAGTCGAAGGCGACCCCGACATGGGTGACATCGTCCTGACGTAGCAGGGACAACAGAGTTCGCAGAATACCGCGAGTCGCGCCGACCTCGATACCGTTAGGCGCGAGCGCCTTGGGCGCACCGAAGTAGCAGCGGAAGAGCTCGAAGGTGCCGTCGACGAGATGGACTTTCATTTGTGAAGCTTTCGCAGCTTTTCGATAGGAGCGCGCAGCGATTGGCCTTTTAGGTCGGCCCAGAGATCGCCGACCGAGGCGAGACGGGCAGCCATGTTGCGCAGTGTAAAAGTCTGTGGATGCACTTTACCGCGCTCGATTTCCTCCCAGGTACATGGCGCGGAGACGGGAGCGCCGCGTCTCGCACGAACCGTATACGTCGCGGCGAATGTCGCGGGAGGGTGGTTGCGGCCGGTGTCCATGTAGATGCGTCCGCCGCGATCGACCTTGCTGAACTCGAGCGTAAAGTTCTGCGGATCGCGCTCGACCATTACGATGCCCACAACGTGGCTGAAGCGCGCGACGTCGCCGACTGTTGTTTTGCCGTCGAGCGGGACGACCACGTGAAAGCCTTTGGAGCCGGTTGTTTTGACCAGACTCGTTAGGCCGAGTTCGGCCAGAAAGTCGCGCACGCTGAGTACTGCGGCGCGGAGACGTTCCGGTTCGTCTTCAGCCGGATCGAGATCGAACACGCAGACATCCGGATGAAACAAGTCCGGCGCGCGCGTCGACCACACGTGCAGCGTGATGCAGTTCTGATTTGCCATCCAGAGCAGCGATCGCCTGTCAGTCACGAGCGGATGGTGCACGGTGCCACCCTGCTTTGGCACTTCGACGCGCTCCAGCCACTCGGGGAATCCTTTCGTGACCGACTTCTGAAAAAAGCCATCCTCCGCAATTCCTTTGTGGAAGCGTTCCATCGTTACGGGACGTCGCAGAACATGCGGCAGCATAACGGGTGCAACCGCCTCGTAGTACGACGCGAGCTGCCCTTTCGTGATGCCGTCATCGGGAAAGAGAACCTTCTCCGGGTGTGAGATCACGGCGTCTCGCGTATAACCTCGCGCGCCGCCTTGTCATGGCGGATGCCTAACAGGCGTGAATGACGCAGCTTGCCGTGCACCGTCCATTCGATGAATGCGACCTGCACGACGAGCTCGGGACGTACCCAATGCGCGCGGACTCGGGGCAAGCCTATGGCGCGAGTGAATGGCGCCTTTGGTATCTCGAGCGCGTCCAGTTTGCTGCGCAACTCGAGCAGCAGTTTGGTGTCGAACCCAGTGCCGACTTTGCCGGCGAAGACAAAATCGTCATTGTCATAGTAGCCGACCAAGAGCGCGCCGAGCCCGACTCGGCCGCCTTGCGGATCGGTGAAGCCGCCGACAACGAGCTCCTGCGATGCCTCGCACTTCATTTTGAGCCAGTGCGGTGAGCGGCGCTGTTCGTACAGCGAGTCGCGTCGCTTCGCGATCACGCCCTCCCACCCTTCGCTGCAGGCACGCTCCCATGGCTTGTCGTTGTCGAGCAGCGGCACGCGTTTGAGCGGTGCGGCCAGCGGTAACCCGCCTAACAGGGCGCGGCGTTCGTGCAGCGGGAGACGTGTTAGGTCGCGGCCATCGAGCCACATGATGTCGAAGATGTAGTAACCGCTGCCGCGCGACTCCCACGTGATTTCGCCGTCGAGGATGACATCGTGAACCGGCAGGCGCGCGACGGCATCGACGAGCGACGGGTGGTCATGTGACAATCGGTTGCGTGAGTACAGATGCACGGAGTCGCCGTTCCTGTAGCTGATCAGGCGGATGCCGTCGTACTTGCGTTCGAAGATCCATTCAGGACCCGTGAAGCGTTCTTGCGTGAGAGTGGCGGCCATAGGGACGAGCCACTCGGGGAACGCTGCAGGACCTCGGTCGCGGGTTCGCTCGGTTGCGCTGGCATCCACTGTGTTAAGCGGTAAGTGTCATAGTTGAAACGGTGACGGCGTGAAGCGCGTCAGGTGCGTGAACATGAGGCGCTGGGGTGTCTGGTCGCCAGGAGGACCCGTGCTACCGAAGCTGCTGGTGCCAATCGTCGTGGCGTCCTTTTGCGTTGCCGCGTGTTCCGGTGCGCAGGCGCGGCGCAATAGTGCTTCGCGCTCACTCGCCGCAGGGGATCACGAGTTCAGCATGCGGCACGCGGGACGCACACGAAGCTACATCGTGCATGTGCCGCCGCAGATGACGTCGCGTCCAGCGATTGTCATCGCCTTTCATGGCGGTGGCGGCAACGCATCTGGATTCCAGGAGTACGCCGAGCTTGATGCCATAGCAGATCGCGAGCGCTTTCTCGTGGTATACCCTAACGGGACAGGGCCGCTTCCTCGACGGCTGCTTACGTGGAATGCTGGCGACGGTTGCTGCGGCTACGCTGTTCAACGCAATGTCGACGACGTTGGCTTTGCTGTGGCGTTGATCGATGATCTCGAGCGGCGTACGCCGCTCGATAGGCGTCGTATTTACGCGACTGGCCATTCCAACGGGGGTATCATGTCGCACCGACTCGCGGCTGAGCGACCGGATTTAGTTGCCGCTGTCGCGCCAGTCGCGGGTTCGCTCGACCTCGAGCAATTCGCGCCGACGCGTGCTGTTGCGGTCCTGCAGATTCACAGCGTGGACGATCCGCGCGCACTGTATGCGGGTGGCTTGGGTCCGCCGTTTCCGGGGACGAACAATCGCGTCGTGCATCAGGGCGTGCCAGCGGGCTTGCATCGTTGGATCGCGGCGAATGGATGTCGACCGCGTCCGGACACTCTAGACGTTAGGCGCGGCGCACAGGGGACTGGCGAAGCCAGCCACACCGCGACGCGACTCGTTTGGCGCTCGTGTCGCGATGGTGTGGTGGTCGAGCATTGGAAGCTCACTGGCTCCGGGCACGCGTGGCCCGGCGACGCACCGCCGCCGGGCTCCGAAGCGATCTCTGGGCCGCAGACGACGATCGTGCGCGCGGCGCAAGAAGTATGGGCGTTTCTGTCGCGCTTCAGTCGCTGAGCGGACGTGGCGCCTAACGATTAGCTCGATGGCGGGGTGAGGCCCATCATGCGCATGTAGGTGATGATGTTGCCATAGTGCAAGTTGGTGTGCCCGATGTTCTGCACCAGCTGTAGCACGACACCCTTGTTCGCGTAGACGGTGTTACATGCATCCGTGGCTTGCTTCAGCTTGGCCGCGAGGGTCGCCTTGTCAGTGTTCCCTTTTTCAACTGGATCGGCCCATTCAACTTTGCGACCCGTAGCATTGCCGCAGTACCAGTTGTAGGAGTCGGCGATGTGACCGATGAGCTGACCGAAGGTGCGCACGGTCTGCACGGGGCGGTACGAATACTTATCCGCGGGCACGGCGTCGGCCGCTTTCGTTACCCACGCGCTGACTTCGCCGAAACCGCCGCGGGCTACCATGGCGGCGTCGTTAGGATCAGGGCGCTGCGCGAAAGCACTGGGCGCCACAACGAGGATACCAACAATGCAAGAGAGTCGAAGCTGTTTCATCGCGTGTACTCCATGGGAGAAGAACATGATTGAAGGCGAAAGGGAAAGCGGATGCAACGCGGGATAAGCGAGCGGTATCCGCAGTGCAGTGAGTGGCGACTGTGTCGCCAAAGAGCGTAAAGAGTTAAGAGTGGAGGGTTAAGGGTTAAGGGTTCACTGCGGTTGATCCCCTCGCTGCCTTTGACTGTTACGGCTGTCCTTGTCGCGACGGGCGGTCTCTTCATCAGCGATCGCACGCTGGAGAGTTCGAATGAGAGCGACAAGCATGCGCCGCACGAGATCTGCGTTGGATTGAAGCTGTGCATGCACTGAAAACGAGATCACTTTTGCGTCCAGCGCGGCAATGAGCTGATCTTGAAGCTCGTTTGTCGACGCCAGTGCAATCTCCACGAAATGAAGGAAGTCTTTTCGCGTCGATCGCCCACATCCTTCTGCGAGATTCGCGCGCACGGACATCGCCGAGCGAATCGCTTGCGTTCGCAGTCCTGGGACGCGTCTCGCTCGCCGTTCCGGCAATGCATCGGTGACCAGTTGCGAGAGGCGCCGCGCGAGCTGCCAGACTCGGAGTTTTCTGAAGTCCTGCATGAGACGACGATAACGCGCGCTGATCGCGTCTCGCGCTCAGTTCTATTGCCGTGATGATCGTTTCATCGCAGTGCGATGCGCAGCCTGCATTCACGCTTAACCCTTAACCGAGAACCCTTAACCATTAACGCTGAGGAAGCCTATCCCAGTATACTCTCTTCGTTCTCAACGTCTTCCTCAATCTGCCGCATGACCATTCCGTAGTACATTCCTTGTGCTTGCATCAATTCTTCGTGTGTTCCGCGCTCGATGACCTTCCCCTCTTCCATCAACAGAATCACGTCGGCGCGCCGAATCGTCGACAACCGATGCGCGATCACGAACGTTGTGCGCCCGGCAAGCAACGATGCCATCGCCGCCTGAATCAGCTGCTCGCTTTCGGTATCCAGATTGCTCGTCGCTTCATCGAGTATGAGAATCTGCGGCGACTTGAGGATGGCGCGCGCGATGGCGAGGCGCTGCTGCTGGCCACCCGAGAGTTTGACCCCGCGTTCGCCGATAAACGTGTCGTAGCCTTCCGGCAGCCTAACGATAAACTCGTGCGCGTTGGCTCGGCGCGCCGCGTCTTCGACTTCCGCGTCCGATGCGTCCACCCGGCCATACGCGATGTTCTCACGCACAGAACCGTCGAACAAAAAGACGGACTGCTGCACCACGGCCAGGAGATCGCGGTACGTCCGAAGCTTGAAGTCGCGAATATCGACGCCGTTCACCAGAATGCGGCCGCGCGTTGGGTCATGGAACCGAGCGACGATGTCAGTCACAGTCGTTTTCCCTGCGCCGCTGCGGCCGACTAGTGCGATGACAGAACCACCGCGCACTTGGACGTCGAAATCACGCAGCACTGGACGGCCTTCGCGGTACTCGAACTCGACGTTCTCGAATTTGATCTCGCGCACGACAAGCGGCGCAGCGTGAGCATCCGGCTTGTCGGGCTTGTCGTCGGGCATGTTCAACACCTCGAAGACGCGCTCCATCGCCGCGAGTGAGCGCTGCAGCTCGGAGAACGAATTCACAATGTTCCAGACAGGATTGAGCAGCAGGAACGTGTACCACTGGAAGGCCATGATGTCGCCGATCGATGCCCGACCGGCGACGTTCAGATAGCCGCCGTACCAGATGATCACCACGTTCACTCCCGAGATCAGCAGGCCCCAGGACGTCCACAACACAAGCTCGCGCCGGTGCGCGAAGAGCTCTTTGCGCAATACGGTGTGGCGTCCGCGCATGTAGTGCAGCAGCTCGAGCACTTCGCGCCGAAAGGCCCTAACGACACGAATCCCGGAGAACGTCTCACCGACACGGCCGTCGATCTGTTCTACGTCTTTGCGAACGGCGCGGTAGATCGGCCGGATGCGGCGCGCATTGGCGAAACTCATCAGCATCGCGCCGGGAATAATCGCCATCGCCATGAGTGCCAGGCGCCAATTGAGCGTCATCAATATCGTTACAGCGATGATCAGGCGCAGTACGGAAAGCGACGGCGAGATGATCGCCATCTGCAGTAATCCTGTCGTCGTGTCTATATCGCCTGTTAGGCGCGACAGGATACCGCCCGTCTTCATGTCCCAGAGCTTTGGCATCGGCAAGTGCAACAGCCGGTCGAACAGTGCGCGTCGCAGCGAAAGCATCACGCGTGTATTCAACAAGCGCTGGCGATAGTCCTTGAACATCCTCAGCGCGTTGATGAGGACGATCACCACGAGGAACGTCGCCCCGGCCATGTTGAGCCGAGAGAAGCGCGTCGCCGTGTCGAGCTGAGTATTGAGCAGCACGCGATCGATGATGAACCGCATGAAGAGCGGCTCGATCATTTCGAGCCCAGCGACAAGCGCGGCGAACACAAAGACGGCCGCGACCCTGTATCGATGTGGCTTGAGCCATTTGAAGTATTCTCGGAAATACTTGCGTCGCTTGGCGCGATGTTCCTTCGCCGCACTACCGGATGCAGCAGCGTTAGGCGTATCGCTGCTGCCCGACTCGAGGGCTTCGTCCAGCCGGCGGTCTTTGTAATTCTGAACAAAGCCGCGATACCGCTGCCGTGATGAGCGGCCTCGCTCGCTTGTTTGGCGGAGCGGCGCCGGGGGATCGCCGCTCATCTAGCTCTCGAGGTCCTTTTTGAGGTTGGTCAGCATCATCTCCCAGCTCTTTGTGGAGTGTTCGCGGGCCTTTCGGTGGCGTTGTTGTCCAAGCCCGCTCACCAGTAATTCACGCGAACGCGTGGAGGGAACGCGCCGAGCACGTCACGTGTCACGTTAGGCGATCCTCCGATGGAGAGCTCACGTAAGCGCGGCAGCTGAGCGAGAGCGGCGATCCCGTCGTTTGTGATCGCGGCAACCTCCCAGAATTCCACATGCTCGAGCGATTCCAGGCGACCGAGAATCTCCAAGCTGCGGTCGGTGATTTGCGTCGCGCCCGCATAGTACGTCTGCAGACGTTTGAGGCCAGCGAGATGCTCAGTCGCGCGATCGCCAGTGTCGCGGCAGTACATGCACCAAAGCTTCTCGAGCCGCTCGCAGCGGCCGACGTGACAGAAGCCCTCGTCAGGCACATCCATCGGCATAAGCGCGTTGAGCGCTGGGAATTGTGGCAGCGTTGACAGCGCGTCGTCATGCACATTCTTGCAACTCACGGCGAGGCCCTTGAGCGACGGCATCGCGCCCAGCGCGACGAAGCCACGGTTTCCCAAATTGGGACATTTTCGCCCCCAGATGTATTCGAGCGTTTGTGAGCGACTCAACGTCGCGAAGCCCGCGTCGGTGGCGACGGACCCTTGTGCCATGAGCATGCGGAGGCGCGGGATCGCTGCTATATGCCGCATTGCCGCGTCGTCGCATAGCGCATCCTGACACCCAAGCATCGCTAAGTTAGGCATTTCAGCGAGCGGTGCGAGGCTGTCGCCGATGAGCGTTGTGGTGTGCCAGAAGAAGCTCAGGCCGTGCACACCGCTGAGCGACGTTAGGCTCGCCAGCCCCTTCGCTGTAATGGGACCATCCAGCAGCAAGCTCGTTGGGCCGCCGAGAAACTCCATGAGGCCGTACGGATCTTCGCTGGCACGCGGCGTTGTGAACACGGGAAAACGCTGCAGCAGCGGCAGACCCGCGTCCGTTACGTGGCGACCGCTCTTGAGTTTGTGCAGGTGACGCTTGCCTGTGAGCGCGTTGATCGTCCCGTCGCCCGTTGTCGAGCCTAACAAATCAACCTCTTCTAACAGATCGCAGAACGTGAGATTGGCCGTGCCGGCGTCCGAAATACCGCGCGTCCAACAGGATGTGAATTTGCGCAGCTCGGGCAGGTGCCGTAGCACTTCGAGACCGCTGTCGCTTATGGGACTATGCCAGCCACCCACCTCGAGGCGCTGCAGCTGTGGCATCTGTTTCAAATGCTCCATACCGCCATCGGTAACCCGCACGGACCCGCCGACATTCAAGCGCGTGACGAAGTCGAGCTTCGTTAGGCGCTGGATCACGGCGTCGGTCATCTGTCCGCTCGCGTCAAGACCGGTGATGCGGTGCTCCTTCATGACGGCGAGCAGTGTGTCCCAATCTTTGTCTGTGAGTGGGCCGCGCGGCTCAATCGTTCCTGCTTCCCAATCGATCCTGTAGAACGGCGGTGTCGAGCTGATGCCGGCCGGTGCTGTACGCGGATCGCTGGGCGGCTGCGCGAGACTCTCGACGAGCTTTTGCCAGTTATCGAAGCCGTACAAGCGCGCCACGTGCTGCCGTGCTTCGTCAATCGTTAGGTCACCGCCACCGAAACCTCGCTTCACGCGCTCCCTCACTTCGTCAGGCGAGAGCGGACGACCATGGAGATCGCTCAAGCGTTTGAGTCCCTCTTCGCCGCCGCGCCAGGCGTCGACGTAGTCGCGCGCGCGTTGATCGAAGTGCTGCAGCCGGTCGGTTGCGACTAGCGATTCGACGTGATGGACGAGCTTCGCCCAGTTGTCGAATCCGTATGCGCGCGCGACGACGAACTGCGGGTCGGCGAGACCGGGTTCCGTTAGGCGCGCGCCGACGGCGGCAAAGCGCTGCGCCGCCGCGCGGTCGCCGGCGTGAATCTGTCGCAGCAGATCTTTGGCTTGTTTGCGCAGCTGCTCGAGCGATGGACGCGCCGGCAGCCGTGACGAAGAGGCGGGACTAGACACACGATCTCCTTTCATTCGCGCCCGTGTCCGCCTTCGGGCAGAAAGAAGATCGCAAGTTGTACGTGCAACGACGAAGGTGGGCTCGGCCCTTTCCGCGGACGGGAGGCGCCCGGGGCGCCTGCGCGAAATGCTACAGTGTTCCGCGGCGTTCGTCTAGAAGGAACAGAGCGGGACACGTTAAGAACAAGGGCGTTAAACCGAACGTTGGGCGCGGGCGTTAACACGTCAACTGCGTGAAACAGTCAAAACGCGCGCGGCAGAGGAACGCGGTGAAAGCGCCTACTCTGCGACAGAACGCGCCGTCTGCTGTTGTTTGCGATAGCCATACTGTCGCATGCAGGATTTCAAAAAGTTGAGAGTATGGCACGCCGCGCGAGAGCTCTCACTTGGTGTCATCGACGCGTTACCAGACCGCGTTGGAAGAAAAGTCCCAAAGCTGCGCAATCAGGCAATCCGGGCGGCGATGTCCGTTGAGTCCAATCTCGCCGAGGGATGTGGCAGGTCATCGCGTATTGAGTTTCTGCAGTTCGTTGAGATCGCGCTGGCATCGCTGAACGAACTCGAGGCGCAACTTAGTCTCGCCCGCGACACTCGCATCTTCGACACAAAAACTCATTCAGAACTCTACGATGGCGTTGACGTGGTTCGCCGCATGCTCATCTCGCTCATGCGAACGTTGCAAAAGCGCATCGCAGAGGATGAACAGGAGCGAAAAAAAAAGAGAGAAGATGGCACCGTACAGCCTAACGCAGTTGACGATTTTACGATCACGCGTTAGGGACTGTTTAACGCAGTTCTGTTTTTACCTATACCGCACTTAGCTCGGTTTGGCACCATGGCTGCCCAGCAACTCATCCACCTCCTCGTACCCCGACGGATACTTCACCCCATCCACCAGCGCCCCCGCTTCTAGCAGCGCCGCGACCGATTCCGGCGACCGGTACTCCGTCCAGTACGAATCCACACACGCGCTGACTGCGAGCATCAGCGGAGTTCGGCCTTTGCCATCGCGCACGTTCACCGGCGAGCCGCGCGCGATGAGTAGCTTCACCGCTGAATGCGCCGCGCGCCACGCCGCAGCATGGATCGCCACGCTGTTCTTGGCGATTCCGTAGTATCCGTCACCATCCTTCGACAGCGCGCCCACGTCGACGCCGAGGTCCAGCAGCGACGCAGCGCCAGGCGTGTTCTCCGTGCCGGCGAAGGAAACAAGAAGTTGCCCGCCCTCTGCTTGCAGCTCTCTAACGAGTTGCGGCTCCGCCGCCGCGATCGCCCTGGCGCGCGTCGTATCGCCCCTGGCGCACGCCGCGATGAGGTTGTCCACGCCATGCAATTCGATCGGAATGCCGCGTCGCTCCAACGCTTGGAGTACGTCGCTTCGTCCGCCGCGCGCTGCCATTGCGACGCCGGATCTCCCCTTCTCCACGGCAGTCGGATCTGCACCGTGATCGAGCAACGCCTCGATGATTTTGAGAGAGTTGTCGCGCAGCAAGGCGTGCCCGAGGGCCGCGTGTCCGGAAATACTCATCGTCGACGGTTTCACGCCGTTCTCGAGCAGCCACTGCACTCCCTCGTAGTCATGCCAATCACACTTGCGCACGAGCAGCAGCGTTAGGTGCTCGTCAGTCAGGTTGCCGCTGCGCACGAGCTCCTTCATTGCTCCCAGCTCATACTCCTCGGCGGCGTGGTACATGACCTCGTCGTCTGGCTTTGCGCCCCGTTCGAGCAAGAGATGCGTGATGGCTTTATGGTGGGCCACACCTGCCGCACCGTATAGCGCAGTCTCCCACTCGCCCTTGCGCATGAAGCCAGCGTTAGGGTCCGCGCCAGCGTCGAGCAGAGCCGTTGCTGCGCCTACGAACGCGTCCGAGCGCGACGGATCGAGCCGCAGATACTTCGAGAGACACAGGTACACCAGCGACTCGACATTGAACGGCCCGTCCTTCGCCTTGGCGCTTGTCGGATCGGCGGCGAGAAAATGCCTAACGCGCTGCTCATCGCCAAGTATCGCGCTCGTGAAGATATCGCTGCTCGCGAGCTGCGGATGCTCCGCTAGCAGCGCCGTGGCCTTATCCAGCGTGCCGTGCCACACCGCGGCCTCAATGAAGGCGGCGCGCGCGTTGTTCTGATTCGTCACGCGCTCGTGTTATCGAGGGGACGGAGAGCTTCCATCATGCGAGCATCGGCGCGCAGAGTGTCACTCTCCAGCCATTCCGGATGAATCGACGACCCTGTCTCCGCAAGAAGCGCGACGACCTCGTGATACTGACCGGGCTTCGAGTCTGGCGCGGGGTGCGTCCATCCATACAATGCCCATTCGAGCGGCGTCGCATCGTAATGCTGGTCCTGGACGCTGGCGGGCACCCCGTTTTCCAAGAGCCGTTTCACAATGTCGAGGTGTCCGCCGCCGCCAGCCCAATGCAGAGCAGTAGCTCCGCCGTACCTCGCTTTTATATCTACGCCCTTGTTCAGCAAGAAGTCGACGACAGCGGCGTGGCCAAATCCGCACGCCCAGTGCAACGCTGCTTTTACTTGGTCCGGGGTGGCCTTTGCCGCAGCGCCATCCGCGGGGAAGTAGCTCTTCAGCACGTCGAGCCGACCAACGCCAGCTGCACCCTCGAGATCCAACGTCGCACCGCGATCGGCTAGAAACTCAGCTGCCGCGGGACGACCGTTGGCGAGACAGGCGCTTACAACGAGACCGTTGCGGTAGTCCGCTGCGACAGCGCGATCCATGGACGCGCCACGATCCAGGAGTAGTTGCATCAACGGCTCCTGGACTCCGGTCACAACCGGATGCACGCTCGTTGCAACCAAGCCTAACGTCGTTGTTCCGCCGTACATTTGGCCGATCGCGTCGATGTCAGCGCCCGCATCAAGGAGGATTTCCGCGATTCGCACGGCGTTCCGTGGCGTCTTTTGTACCTCGACGCCATTGGCACCGACGTAAATGAGCAACGTGGCGCGATGCTCGCGCAGCGAGCGTTCGCGAATCAGGCTTGGGTTCTCCCGCAACAATCGCTGGAGCATCGTCTCATCGCCCGTGACGATTGCTTGCACCGCGGTCTCGAACTGCCACACGAGGGACCCTTGCTGGGTTACCTGGGCGACCCACTGCTCGAGCATGGCCCAGTTTTCGAATTGGTACCAGCTCGCAAGCTCTTGCTGCGAGCCTTTCAAGTATTCGACAGCCTGACGCCTGTATTCGTCGATGCCGGCGCTGAGCGGTAATGCCTCAATGTCTTTCAAGGACTCTTCCTTGCTGGAGCGAGCGGCCCTAACGAGCGAGCCGGTCCGATGCGCCGAGCTTCGATCTTGAGATTTTCCTTCTCCCACGTCTTGCCGCCGTCCACCGAGCGGTCGCCGACCCATGAAAAGCGATCGGGCTGGATATTGTAGTAACGGATCCTCGAGATCGACGGCTCATCGCTCATGATGCCGAACTTTTGCTCGATGTGCATCTCGTTTCCGACGCGCCGAGCCGTGCCAAAGTCGCGCAACCCTGTTGCACCGTCAGTCGAAATTAATTCCCATTGATCGAGGCGAGCGTTGTAAGCGCGGAGCGTCGATAACACAACGTACGTCTCGCCTTCGTCGCCTACCACGCGACACTCATCTAATATCTCGCCATTGTTGCCGAGGCGGACAGCGGTCCAGAAGCCGCGAAGCTTGCCCCATTTCTTGCTGTCCTGCGTGAACTCCCATTCGCCGAGTAAATAGTCGAAGTCACCGCGGTGCGCCTCGTATAACGCCTTCATCTGCTCGGCTGTTCGCTTGGGAAGGGCCTGGGCAGGCAACACAGATGATGCGACCACGCTCGCGACGCCTAACAATAAAGCCATGCTACGCATAAGCCGTCTCCTAGAGAAACTTGAGCCATGGGCTACGCGATTGGCTCTTCACCTTGGCGTACCAACGGCATGGGAAGTAGAGTGCTACGACGACGAGAATTGTCACGAGATACAACAGCGCGAGACTCCACTGATAGCCCGGCGGTACATCGGGCGGCATGAGCGGGTGATTCGCGATCAACCATCCGGTGCTCTGCGGCGTGCGCACGAGCGAAATCAGCACGGCGACATGAATGATCGGAATGTGCAACACGTAATAGAAGAACGGCACCTGACCAAAGACGCTGAGCCAGCGGCCGAAGCGACCGCGCGCGTTCTCCAAAAATGGAAGCAGCAACAGCACAGGGCCGAGCGTCATCAGCAGGAAGAGCAGAGACGCGGGGTACTTGGCCGTGTTGAGGAATGCGAGCCATGACGGCACCTGCGCCTCGGGCGGCGGTGGCCATGGTCGGGGATCGCCATATGCACCCGTCGCCCGTAGCACGATGAACAGGGCGACAGCCACAGCGCCGAGCGTTAGGCACATTCGCCGGCGTACGTCCGCGGGTTGCTTCATCACAGCAGCGAAGCCATATCCGGCGGCCATGACGCCGATCCATGGCAACAGCACGTAGAGAATCGCGACGCCAAACGGTCCGGCTTTGAACCCACCACCTACGTATAAGATCTGCAAGAACCAGGATGGCGATTCCACGCCAAATAACAGCGGCGCAATCGCGTTGTGGCCAATGATGATCGCGACGCCGATTGCTGCGACCGCCGCCGTCGGAAGGAAGACGAGTGCCGCGAGTGTGACCATGGACCAGCCGATCGCCCAGACCACGCCAGCGAAGGTGAAGTTCGCGTAGTCGAAGTTGAACGTCCAACCGAAGCGGAGCAGCGTCAGCTCGAGAAGAACGAGCCAAAG
>JBQTIF010000208.1:0-2265 GCA_052388395.1 Gemmatimonadaceae bacterium
TCGAGGTCTACCGTGTCATCGTCTAGGTCGCATGCGCCCAAGGCCGCAGCGGCCAGTAGTACATGCGAAAAGTTGCGGATGCGACGCATTGTCCCCTCTCGTGTCGGCTCGTGGAGTCTTGGACTCGGGTTCGGGGCGCGTTCTGTCTGTGCCCAAAGGGTCCACGTCATAAGGCAGCAAACCGGGCTGATTCCCTATCATCGCCGCCAATCCACCAGCCGGAGCGCGACGTAGCAGAGTCGACGGAGCCTCAGCCGTGAGTGTGCCGGAGCTGGGCGGAGGCGCCGCACGTTCCCTTTGCGCGAGACGCTCATGGCTCACCCCACCCTCGAAGATGACAACCTCACCCAGCTGCTCGTCGAGGCGAGCGGCGGCAATGTGGACGCGCTGAACCGCCTCCTCCCGCTGGTCTACAGTGAGCTACGGCGCATCGCCCACAACCGCCTGCGCGACGAACGCGCTGGTCATACACTGAGCACCACCGCGCTTGTGCACGAAGCCTACCTCAAGCTCGTTGGCTACGAGTCCGTGCAATGGCAGAGTCGCGCCCACTTCTATGCGGTGTCCTCGCGTGCCATGCAGCGCATTCTGGTCAACTATGCAGAGATGACGAAGGCTGCCAAACGTGGCGGGACTGCGACGCATGTCGCGCTTGAAGACGCGGGCCTCGTGCTCGATGACGCACAGGCGGAGGAAGTGCTCGTTATTGACGAGGCACTTTTGCGCCTGCGTGCATTCAATAGTCGCGGCGCCGACGTCGTGGTGTATCGCTTCTTTGGCGGCTTGAGCGCCGACGAAATCGCTGAAGTGCTCGGCGTCTCCACCATTACAGTGCACCGCGCATGGGCTGCGGCGAAAACATGGCTCCGCCGTGAGCTGCGCGAGGCACTGCCCGACTGGGAATCGCAGCGGCTGGGTGGAACGGTCGTAAACGCGGCATGACGCCCCCCGGGGCAGGGGAAGATCCGGTCGCTGCCATGTCGGAAGAGCGCTGGGCTCGCGTGGAAGACCTGTTCACACGCGCGCTGGCGGCGGCACCTAACGAGCGGCAACGTCTGCTCGCCGAGGGAGCCGCGGGCGATGCCTTCGTGCGTGCAGTGGTAGAAAGTCTGCTTACCGAGCACGCGCGCGATCCGGAGTTTCTCGAGCAGACACCTGCGTGGCTCGCCGCGCTACCGGCGGACGCTGCCGACGACGTCCCTCCGCGCATTGCAGCCTATCGCATCATCCGCGCGCTGGGACGCGGCGGCATGGGAACCGTCTATCTCGCTGAGCTGGAAACGCCGCAATTCCGCCAGCAGGTGGCGCTCAAGGTCGTTAGGCGCGGCATCGATACCGACGATGTGATCGCGCGCTTCCACGCGGAGCGCGAGATTCTCGCCGCGCTCGATCACCCCAACATCTCGCGCTTTCTCGACGTCGGCGCGACGGACGCTGGCCAGCCGTTCCTTGTAATGGAGTACGTGGACGGCACACCGCTGCTCGCGTTTTGCGACGACCATCGCTTGACGATCGCCGAGCGCTGCGAGCTTTTTCGCGGCATCTGCGCCGCCGTGCACCACGCACATCGCAGCCTGATCATTCACCGCGATATCAAGCCGAGCAACGTGCTGGTCACGCCGGACCGCGTGCCAAAGCTCCTCGACTTCGGGATCGCGAAAGTGATCGAACCTGACGGACAGACTGCTCATACGCCGCACACGCACCAAGGCGCCCGCCTGCTAACACCGGAATATGCAGCGCCCGAACAAATTCGCGGCGAGCCGCTAACGACCGCCTGCGACGTCTACGCACTCGGCGTTTTGCTGTATGAACTGCTCGCTGGCTGTCGGCCCTTCGAGCGATCCGCTGGCACAAATGGCGTTAGGTTTTCCATACTCCAGGATGATCCGCGGCCGCCCAGCGTCGCTTGCCTAGCGCAGAGCGCGGCGGCTCGTCGCGTTGCGGCGGCGCAGCTCCGCCGGCGGCTTGCCGGTGACCTCGATACGATCGTCCTCAAGGCCATCCGCAAGGAGCCGCAGGCACGTTATGCATCCGCGCTGAGTCTGGCGGAAGATCTCGAGCGCCACCTGAAGGGGATTCCAGTCCTCGCGCAACCAAGCTCGGCGCGCTATCGCATCAATAAGTTCGTTAGGCGAAACCGCGTGTCCGTTGTCGCCGCTGCAGCGGTCCTAACGCTGTTCGCTGGCGCCTCCAGCGTCACATGGTATCAGTCGCGGCGCATCGCCGCGGAATCCCGGCGTGTGGCGCGCGAACGCGACAAGG
>JBQTIF010000209.1:0-3558 GCA_052388395.1 Gemmatimonadaceae bacterium
AGGACGCCGAGGATATTGCGATCGCTATGCGTAATCACTGCATCCGAGCGACCATCGCCATTCACGTCTGCCAGCGCCTCGATCACCGTGCCAGCGGGAGCTGATCGCGCAGCCGCGCGATTTGCGAAGTTCCCCGCACCATCGCCGCGCAGTATCACCAGGCGGCTCGGCCCAAGGTCGCTGAGATCCGCCCCTTCGCTGTTGGCTGCTACGATGTCCAGGTGTCTGTCGCCATCGACGTCGTCAATCGCAAAGGAACTAAGGCCGCGCGCGGGTCCAACTGACAGAACAGTCGCTGGTGCAAACGCTCCATTCCCCTTGCCTAACAACACTTCGATCGTAGGGCGCCGCGCATTTGCCGTGACGATATCGACATGTCCGTCTTTGTTGAGATCGACCAGCCGCAGAATCGGCTTATAGAACGGCATCGCCGCGCTCGTGCGCAGGCGAGGGGCTAACGCAGGTTTGAAGGCACCGCGGCCGTCGCTTATAAACAGACTGACGTATTCACCAGTCAAGCTGTCCCGATGCGCAACCGCCAGATCGCCCACGCGATCGTTGTTTACGTCTCCAAGTGCGATCGTCCCAGGCTGATACGACAGCTTCATCGGACTTCCGGCGGCAGCAACAAACCGCCCCTTCCCATCGCTGAGCATAACGTGGATCGACTGCTGAAGCAGATGCTGCGTGACGATGTCGCTATGTCCATCGCCGTTGAGATCGGCGAGAATGACCTTGCCGGATCCTGGACCGACGCGAAGTGGCGAGGACGCAGCTGGTTCGAAGACTGGCGCTTGAGTGTGAGCCGGCTCGGCGCACGCAGCTAACAACGAAACCGACGCGATTGCTAAAAGGGCCCGCATGACTGGCTCCTACGCGAAAGGTAGCGTGGAATACGATGCCGGCCACACGCTCCGCGTTGCGAGGGAGACGAACTCGTCGTTATCGCCTGAAGCATCACACGTCTGCAATCGTTAGGGGTCGCGGCGTTTTGCCGTCGATGTCAGTGAATCCGTACGTCTGCGCAACATCCGCAGCCACCAGAGCTTGGCCGGTCCAACGCGCAACATCTGGATCGGCAGCGAGCGCGCCCACGGCGCGACCAACGAACTCTGGGCTTTCGGAATTGCTCAGATCAAAGACGCCGGCCGCGAGCACGGCCTCGGTGCGCACAAGGCCAGGATAAAGAGAGACAACCGTGATCCCGTGCGTTTTCAGTTCGTGTGCGGTGTCGGCAGTGAGCTTGTCAGTGGCGGCTTTGGAAAGGCCGTACAGCACATTGCCGATGTGCTTACGGGCGGCCCAATGAGAGATGTTCACGATCAAGCCGCTTTTGTTAGGCAGCATCAGTCGGGCGCCATGCTGACTGGCGATGAACGCAGCGCGTACGCCTGCTCCCATCATCGCATCCCAGCGCCATGTTGGTTGCTCCCAGAACGGGACCGCCCAAGTGAACTTTTCATCCTCCACCATGTGCTCGTATCCTCCCCAAGCGCAGTTCACGAGGATATCGAGGCGACCATGGTCTTCTGCGATGCGGCGGAAGACACGACCGACTCCCCGGCTCGCGCCGGTTACTAAGGCTACAGCGCCGCGAACGTTAGGAGTCATCGGCTAGCGCACGCGGGCCGCGAAGTCTTTGAGCGCCGCACGGAAGAGATCCGGTTGATCCATCCAAATATTTACTGCCGCGTTAGGCACCGCCCGGATCTCGACGTTGCTGCGCGAGCGAGCCGGCGCCCAACTGTCCGTGAAGAATGTCTGGAGATACGGCGTCCGTAGATCGGCGAGGATCTTTGGCGTGAATTCAGGTAGCAGCACCAAAACCGGGACGTGAACGCTGTCGAGCTTTGGCGCGAACTCGGTGGCGTAGAAGTCCGACAAGTACCGGATCAGGATCGGAAGCGGAACGGACGCCTGTTCGCGCCACAAGCGCTCGCCGCGTATCGAGTCCACCGAGAACGTGTGTGCCACGTAGTTGTTCGTATGCCACGTGGAATCGGTTACGTAGCGGAAAAACTGCGGGACCATCCACTGATCGACCGATGCAGCGCGCAGCGCCGGCGTGGACGGCGTGCGCCCCGTCGTGTCCGCTCGCGACGGCCAGTAGCGACTTAGCTCAGACCCAACGAGCAGGACGCCGCGCGCGCGCTCGGGATCGCGTTGCGCGACCTGCAGCGCGACATGGGCGCCAATGATGAAATGGCCGATCACGACCGCTTGCCTAACGCCTCTTTCCTGGAGTGAACGCACAATCCACGCGGCGCTGCGGGTCATCCAGGGAGTCGTCGAGTGGCTCACCGAATCTGGCGGCATCGGCCAGCCAGGGGTGCCGCCGAAGCCGGGAAGCGTAATGAGGTACGTCGTGTAGTCATTCGTGAAGCGGCGCGCGAGGTCCCGGAAGACATCGCCGCTGAACCCCCAGCCCCCGATGAATACGAGCGTTGTGGGTCCGGAGCCGATCTTCTCGACACGACCGGCATTGGCGTCCGTCGCCGTTACGTAGCCGCTGGGATACTGGATGTTGTTACGCGACCGGTCGAGGCCGGGCAGCGTCTGCCCCGCGACCACACTTGAGGCCATACCGGCGCACGCGGCAAGCCTAACGACAGCAAGCAACAGACGCATCAGAAAGCCGGCTGCTTGATCTCAGGCTGAACGAGCGACCAGTGGCTGTGGACGATCTTCCAGCGTCCCCCCACTCGGCCGTACACCTCGGTCGAGTTCCACCGCGCGAGGACTTTCTCGGCCCCCGCAACCGTGCCGTAGTTGACGAGGTTGAATGTGAGGAGCGCGACGTCTCCGTAATGCTGCACCTTCGGATCGATCATGTCGTAGCGCGGGTCCGTGAACGGGAGCTTCACGTTGCGCAGAGGAGCGAGACGCTCCTGCATTGCCGGTCGACCATCAACGCGCTTTTCGGTCGTTGGGTCGAAGTACGTGATCTCCGGAGCAGCGAGCTCGATGTAGCCATCGGGGTCCGGTTTGATCCAGCGATCGAGCGCCGCGCGCTCGAGTGCGATCACTTCCGATGCCGTCTGGTCCGCCGCAGCGCTCTCCAGAGCGGCACTGCCGCAACCTGCAATAGTTACAACAAGCACGGAGAATAAGATGAGTCTGCGCATACCTCCTCCAGTTCATGTACGCGTTAGGCGCGCTCGAGCTGCTTGCTGTCTTCGCAGCAGTGCTCCGCCGATCAGAACTTGCGCCGGACCAAGGACCAGAAAAATCAGCTGATACCAGAGCGGGCTCGTGTGGCCCAGCGCAATCATCAACACGATCGTGGTTGTGCCAATGATGAGGGCGAGGGCCGCGGCCGCGCCGCATCCACTCGGCGACGAAGCCGCCGCCGACCATCGCGGCGAGCCCGATCACGAGACCCAGTAGCATCCGAATCAAGGACTCCACGCCGAGCAGCCGAACCAACGCGACCTGGAACAGAGACTCGGCGAAGAAAACGAAGATGTATGCCGAGACTGCCGCGCCTAACGCGCCGCGCCACTGGCCTCGGCTGCAACTGCGCGCGCAACGCGTACTCTTCGGCTAAATCACCGATCA
>JBQTIF010000210.1:0-20187 GCA_052388395.1 Gemmatimonadaceae bacterium
CGAGTGGCGTGTCGTTACCCATCGACCCGATCGGTTCTTCACCCGTCGCCGCCATTGGCGCAAGGATGCTGTGCAGTTCCTCGCTGGTGTATCCGAAAACCAGTTGGCGGTCGCGCAACGCATCCGCAGGCTCGTTAGGCGCAACGTTCGTGCGTTCTATGAGTGGTACTCGCTGCTCGCTGATCCAACGCTGATACGGATGCAGCGCCGCGAGCTCGCTCTTTAGTTCCTCTCCATCGACGAGCCGTCCTTGAGTCGTGTTGACGAGCAGCATGCTCCCCGGGCGCAGACGACCCTTCGCTCGCACGTTCTCAATAGAGATGGGAAGCGCTCCCGCCTCGGACGCGAGAATGACAAAGTCATCGTCCGTGACGACGTAGCGCCCGGGACGCAGGCCATTGCGATCGAGCATCGCGCCGATCTTGCGCCCGTCCGTGAATGCGACAGCGGCAGGTCCGTCCCACGGTTCCATGAGCGACGCGTGAAACTCGAAAAACGCGCGCCGCTCCGCCGTCATCGTGGAGTCACCCTCCCACGCTTCGGGGATGAGCATCATCATCGCGTGCGGGAGCGTGCGGCCTCCCTGCACTAGAAGCTCCAACGCATTGTCGAGCGACGCTGAGTCGCTCTGGTCTTCGGCGATCAGCGGGAACAGTTCCTGCACGTTAGGCAGGCGCGGCGACGACATCTGCTCTTCGGCCACGCCCATCCAGCGCAGGTTGCCGCTGAGCGTATTGATCTCGCCGTTATGACAGAGGAAGCGATAAGGATGCGCCCGCGACCACGTTGGGAACGTGTTCGTCGAGAAGCGCGAGTGGACGAGCGCTAGTCCGCTGGCGACCGTGCCATCGGCAAGGTCCGGGTAAAAGCTTGCGAGGAGCGACGGCCGCACGAGGCCTTTGTACACAATCGTGCGCGAAGAAAGACTGGCGACGTACAACTGCTCGCCCGTCGAGGCAGCCAGCCGCGGTGCTGCCTTTTCGATCTGGCGGCGCATGACGTACAACGTGCGTTCGAATGCGGAGCCCTCGTGCGGATCCAAGTCCACGCCGCCGGGAGCTACGAAGAACTGACGGATGCATGGGCGCGTGCGCCGCGCCGTTCGACCGATGAATCGTTCGTGCACGGGTACGTTGCGCCAGCCAATCGGCCGGCATCCCAGCCCGCGAGCGATGTTTTCCACTTCCCGTTCGATGACTTGCTGATCAACGCGGTTATGCGCGCGCGGGAGAAAGAACATGCCGACGCCGTACTCCCCAGCTTCGGGGATCGGGATATGAACCTTCGCGCATGTGCTGCGAAGGAAGGCGTGCGGGATCTGCAGGAGCATGCCGGATCCGTCACTAGTCGCCGGATCACTGCCGACGGCGCTGCGATGCTCGAGGTTCTCGAGAAGCTGCAGGGCACTGCTCACAACCTCGCGCGATCGCGTCCCCCGCAAGTGCGCCACGAATCCCATACCGCACCCATCGTGTTCATGGGCGGGGTCGTACAGCCCCTGCGCAGCAGGCAGTCCCGCGCGGCTTTGTGACGGATTTCGGCGCATACGCCACCAACGTGCGCGCCTAACGCCATCCCTCAAAGCAGAATTTATCGCTCTTTTGTCTCTCCCAGTGACAAAAGGTCAATGGATTTTGCTTTTCTCGCCGTTGCTGCGGTCGCAGGTTGTAGGCATGAAGCTCATCGTAACCGTCGTGCGTCCGGAACGGTTGCACGCTGTGAAGGAAGCGCTTTTTAGGGTTGGCGTGACCGGCATGACGCTCACGCGCGTGAGCGGGCACGGTGGCGAGGTGGAGATGGTCGAGCACTACCGCGGCTCCGTCGTTCTGCACGAGTTTCGCGAGAAGGTGCGCATCGAGATGGCAGTGTCCGAGCCGTTCGTGGAACCGACCATCCAGGCGATCTTGTCGGCGGCTCGCACCGGGGAAGTGGGTGACGGGAAGATCTTCGTTCAACCGCTGGACCGTGTGATCCGCATCCGCACAGGTGAGCGCGATAAGCTCGCCCTAACGCCGGTGACCGCAGAGGACGTGCAGGACCGAGCGCTCGCTTAC
Organism: Gemmatimonadaceae bacterium; assembly: GCA_052388395.1. Classification (GTDB taxonomy): domain Bacteria; phylum Gemmatimonadota; class Gemmatimonadetes; order Gemmatimonadales; family Gemmatimonadaceae; genus DASYRX01. Next base: position 2,055 of record JBQTIF010000210.1, read on the forward strand.
AAGGGCGAGGCTGAATGAACCCGCCTACCATATCGAGCGGCGACACCGCCTGGATCTTCGTCGCGACTGCGCTCGTCCTGCTCATGCTCCCGGGACTAGCGCTCTTCTATGGCGGTCTCGTACGCGCGCGAGCGGCGCTGAACACGCTCATGATGAGCTTCGCTGCGTTAGCCCTCGTCACCGTGCAATGGGTGCTTTTCGGTTACGCGTTGGCCTTCGGTAGCGGCAGCGTCATCGGCAACATGGATTGGGCTGGCTTTATCGGAGTGAGTCAGAGTGCGGGCCCATATAGCAGCACGATTCCGCACGTCGCCTTTGCAACGTTCCAAGTGATGTTTGCCGGTATCACCGTCGCGCTCATTTCCGGCGCGATGGTCGAGCGGATCCGCTTTCGCGCGTACCTCGTGTTCGTCTTTTTGTGGACGACGCTCGTGTATGACCCGATCGCACACTGGGTGTGGGCAAGCGACGGATGGCTGCGAAAACTCGGCGCGCTCGACTTCGCCGGCGGCACCGTCGTGCATGTAAGTGCTGGCACCGCCGCCTTCGTCGCCGCCCTCATGTTAGGCAGGCGTCGAGATGTTGGGCGTACAGCGCTGCGGCCACACAACATCGTGTACATAGTCATCGGCGCGGGACTGTTGTGGGTCGGATGGCTTGGCTTCAACGCAGGGTCAGCGCTCGCAGCCGACGGCGTCGCCGCCACAGCACTCATCGCGACGCATGTCGCCGCCGCGTCTGGTCTGATCGCCTGGCTCGCCATCGACATCATGCGCAAAGGGAAGTCAACCGCCGTCGGCGGCGCGACAGGCGCTGTGGTGGGACTTGTCGCGATCACGCCGGCCGCAGGGTACGTGACGCCGCTCTCGGCGATCGCGATCGGAACAGTCGGCGCGATTGCGAGCTATGCCGCGATCGAGATCCGCAATCACACGCGCATCGACGATGCGCTTGACGTCTTCGCTTGCCACGGTGTCGCGGGCATCATGGGCGCGCTGCTCACTGGCGTCTTCGCGTCCAAGGCTGTGAATGCAGCGGGCGCCGACGGTTTGCTTGCGGGAAATCCTCGATTGTTGCTCGTGCAGGCGCTCGCCGTGCTCACCACCGTCGCGATTGCCGCGCCACTCACCGCGGGGATTCTGTCCGGCATGTCACTCGTCGCGCGCGTGCGCATCCCGTTTAGAGAAGAGCTCACTGGCGTCGACGCGAGCGAGCACGGAGAGCACGCGTATCACGACATCGATGGATCGCCGATCGCCGGGCTTGGCACGCGACTCGGCGAAAGTGTCTTTGTCGTGTCGGAGCCGAAGAGCGACTATCCGACGCGCGGCGCCGCGTAGTTAGGCGCTGCGACCAACGCGATAGCGCCCAAGAGGCGGTACTCGGCGGGGGCGCGATCGGGGAGCACGGGCGTTTCGTGCGCGGCAGTCGTGAGAGTTCCCTCGACAAGCGCCTCGCGCAGCGGTGGCTCGATGACTTCCCAGGCGTCGGTGTCTTCGCCGCCCTGGTAGATACGCTTTGGATTCACTGCGCTCACGACGGCTGCGAGGCCACGACCAATTTCACGACCAGTCGCTTCGAGCGTCATCTGGGCGGCGCGCTCTCCGCGTTTAGCGCGCCTAACGATTTCCTCGACGGACGGGAGCGGCCCACGCCTTGCTCCGTTGCTGCGTGTCCGTTGCACCCGCCCCCCCGATACTTCTGATACGTACCGCCGGCTGGTCGCCGAATTGCACGCAAACGCTTCCCAGCATCCACGCTTGCCACACGCGCATAACGGCCCTAACGGATCCAGCGATACGTGGCCGAATTCCCCGGCGGTATGTGCCTCGCCGCGCAGCACCTCTCCGCTGACGACGATACCGACTCCGACGCCGTCCGACACGCTGACATACGCAAAGTTGTTGACGGACCGAGCGTGACCCGTTGGCGACCAGAGTCGCGCGAGCGCGCACGCGATCGGTGCGCTCTCTACGAAAACCGGAATGCCAACGTGCTTTGAGAGTACATCGCGCAGATCGACGTCGCGCCACCCGAGGCGAGGCGCGTAAAGGACGCGTCCACTGCGTCGGTCCACCATTCCAGGAACGACGACTCCGATTCCGTGACATGTCGCGCTCGCCATCGCCGCAGGATCGGCCGCAAGCAACTGGTTGACCCGAACTCCAAGTTCACGCGTAAAGTCATCCGACCGCGTCGGTGTCGGAAAGACATCGCGACCAAGCACCGTTCCGGCGAAGTCAGCGAGCACAACGGACGTCTGCGTGGGACGCACATCCACGGCAGTGGCTAATCGGCCACTCGTTTGAATGCCGAGCAGAGTAGGGCGACGGCCACGCGCGGCGACTGCGGTACCAGTCTCAACAACTTCTTTGCTGTCTAATAGCTCACGTACGATCTGCGTGAGCGCAGCACGACGGACGTTCATGCGGCGCGCCAGTTCGGCGCGCGAGATCGGGTGGTGCTCTCGGATCAAGTTGAGAACAATCTTCTGATTGATCTCATGCACCGTCGAGCGCGTCGCGATCCGAAAGTTGCGTGTGTTGATCTTGCGCATGAGAACGCCTGAGGACGACAGATCGACGACACATCATGGCTCGCCCCGGATGCGGCCGCAAGCACCACGCGCCCGTCGCGGCCATAACCACCACTCAGGGTATCGCCACACTCCGTGTGGCTAGCGATCGCTACTCGTTAGGCTCGCCGCTGAGAGCCCTTGTACTCGTCGTGCCGGCGCCACCACATGCCCGTCTCGTTGCGTCCCTTGGGAGCGCGGTCGAGCCACGGGTACCAGCCCCAGAGCGCGTCCAGTCCACGCGCATAGGCGGAATAGGTGTGGTAGACAACACCGTCCTCGACCGCGAACGCGCTCATGCCAGGCCTCTCGCGCGTGTACGTGGCCACGTCGGTTCCAGTCATGGCCGCGTTCTCGGCGGTAGGATCCTCGCCGCCTTTCGTTAGTGAGTCGCCGCCCCCGCTTGATATCAACGGCGGCTCGCGCCGGTAGTTGTACTCAATGCCCTCCTCCCGTTGTTGCTTCTCGGTGAATGAGACGTGGAAGTCGGCGTTGAAATCGCCGCCGTGTGAGGATGCCCAGGGAAACGTCCACCCCATCCGCTGCTTGTACGCTTGAATCTTGGCGAGAGGCGCCAGCGACACGGCCGATAACATGACGTCGTGGTTGGCCAGATGCACCGCGAAGCTATTGAACCCGTCGGCGATCGCCGAGCACGTCGCACACCCCGCTGTGTAGTCGGGCCCGAACATGAAATGGTAGACGAGGAGCTGCGAGCGCCCTTGGAAGAGATCCTTCAGCGAGGCGCTCCCCGCGTTGGTCTCGAATCGATACTCCTTGTCGATGCGAACCCACGGCAGCTGTTGACGCTGCCGCGCGAGCTCGTCGCTGCGCCGCGTCAGCTCCTTCTCCGCCTTGAGCAGCTCGAGGCGCGCCTTAAGCCACTCATCACGTGTCCCTGTTGTGTGCTTCGACATCGTCTCGCCTCGCGTCCTGAGTGCAAATGGAGCTACGACTTCTCCACACGGCGCCGAATCCGGTCGACCAACATCGGCCGCCCTTTCACCATCTCTTCACGAAGCCGTCGGGGAACATACCGAGTGCGGCGTGACGCAGCGTGATCGTCGTCCCGCCGTCGACCTCCTTGAGCCGGTACTGGAGGAACGCCCGGCGTTCCTCGCGTCGTACATCTACTAAGCCGACGTCAAGAAGCACGCGCAGGTGCTTTGACACCGAACGCTGCGCCAAGCCGAGCGCAATGTATTCCGATATGGGAATATGTCAACAGTGAGCCGGGGCCGAGAGAGCTATAAGACGGAAATACGGAATCGGCCGGATTGCTCCCGTGTTGCGCGACGTCCTGACGCGGCTGTTCACTATTTCAGAACTTGTTCTTAACAACACAAAAGAATCCGTCTTTATCCGGGTTTCCGTCTAATCCGTATGAGCTCTTGAAGACTCAAACAATACACGGATGCCCGTTAGGCCGCACTGAAGTTCAAAGAGCTCGCTTCCGTAGAATCGCGCGCGCGGGCGCTCCTTCATGCCGCGCAATCTTCATTGGTAGCACGATGACGTCGTACTCGCCCGCGCTCACCGTCTCGAGTGATAGCCCCTCGACGATGGGAATGCCTTTGCCTAACAATGCCCGATGCGCCAGCGGCGCCGGTGCGCCGAACTGCTCGGCGGAGATGTAGTCGACGCCAACGAGTCGGACGCCTGCATCAGCAAGCAACTGCGCGGCATCGGGCGCGATGTACGCGAAGTCGCGGTGAAAGGTGGCCGACTTCATCCAGCCGCGCCGGGAGCTCCGTGTGCGAAAGATCACACGCTCAGCACCGCGCCAGTTGTGCCGGTTCAATTCCGCGGCGTCGATCGCCTGCACGTTATCGGGGATGTCGATCACTCGTGCCGGTCCGATGAGTGCGTCGAGCGGCACGCGATCAATCGGGGCGCCGTCCACCACGAAGTGCATCGGTGCGTCGATGTGCGTACCGCTGTGCGCACCTATCGACAAGACCGAGAGTGTGAGCGCGTCGCCTTTGCGCATATCCTTGAGGAACTCGAACTTCATCGGGGCATCGCCCTCGTAGATCGGGGTCGTCGCCGGATCGAGCGTGGCCGTTACGTCGATCCACCCAGTCGTCGGTAGCAGTTCTGTGGCCACGTTAGGCTCCCCGGGCGGTTGCGAGGTACACGCCCACGCCGCTAAAACCGCAATAGCGCAACAGCGCCAGGGCTGCATGTCGTCCTCCGAATGAGAAAGCTAAACTGCTTCATCGCGGCGAAGCTCTTGATCTTGAGCACTAGAGCACGAGACTCAGAAGAATCGTAAAGGCTAGTCCCGCGATCCCAATGATCGTTTCCGCAACTGTCCACGTCTTCAGCGTTTGCGGGACAGTCATGTTGAAGAACTCCTTGATCAGCCAGAAGCCCGCGTCATTCACATGCGAGAGCACTAGTGACCCTGCGCCCGTCGCGAGCACTAATAGCTCGGGATTGGTGCCTGGCGTCGACACCGCGATCGGTGCGACGATTCCTGCAGCGGTCGTCATCGCGACAGTCGCCGATCCTGTGGCGACTCGTATCAGCGCTGCGACGATCCACGCAAGAAAGAGCGGGGAAGTGTGGGACCCCGTCGCGATCTTGGCGATCGCGCCACCGACACCGCTCTGAATGAGCACTTGATTGAACCCGCCGCCTGCGCCGATAACCAGCAATATCGTTGCGGTCGGACCAAGGCAGTCATTGCAGAACTTCATCACTTCGGCGCGCGTGAAATTGCGCGGCCGGCCCAAAGACCAGAACGAGAACAGAAGCGCCAGGAGCAGCGCGACCATCGGGTGGCCGACAAAATGAAGCGCCGCGCGCAACGAGCTTGTCGCGTCGAGTGCAACATCGGCTGCGCTCGACAGGAGCATGAGGATCACAGGGATCAAGACCGTGAATACGGAGATCGCGAATCCCGGTGCGTTCGTGGCGAGCGAGGCACCTTCCAGTTGCGCCGCCAGCGGATTTTTGGCTGGGAGCACGATGCGCGGCGACATCCACGCGGCGAAAATGGGTCCCGCGAGTGCGGCCGTCGGAAGGCCGACAAGAATGCCGTAGAGAATCGTTAGGCCGACGTCGGCGTTGTACGCGGTTACGGCGAGCATCGCCGCCGGGTGCGGCGGGAGCATCCCGTGCACCACCGAGAGGCCGGCCACCAGGGGGATTCCGATCTTGGTGAGCGACAACCCAGTGCGCCGCGCGACTGTGAACACGAGCGGCACGAGCAGAACGAAGCCGACCTGGAAAAAGACCGGAATGCCGACGATGAACGCGACGATCATGATCGCCCAGTGGACGCGGCGCTCACCAAACACGTCGATGAGCGTCGTTGCGATCCGCGTCGCGGCCCCGGACTCGGCCATCATCTTTCCAAGCATCGTGCCAAGCCCGACCACGATGGCAATGAAGCCTAACGCGCCACCGACCCCATCCTGAAAGGCTTTCACGGCGTTCGCCGCCGGCATTCCGGCCGCGATACCCATGCCGAGCGAGACGGCGACGAGCGCGATGAAGGGGTGCAACTTTACGCGTGCGATGAGCACGATGAGCGCGCCCACCGCTACGAGCGCGAAGAGGAGCAGTCGAACGTCAGGGCTCATGACGACGCGCGAGCCACGAGTGCAGCGACGATTGTCTCCGGCGACTCTTTGATGTCACACACCCACGCTTGTTCGTTAGGTGCTGGCTCCTCCAGGGCGGCGAACTGGCTGTCGAGCAGTGTTGCCGGCATGAAGTGCCCACGCCGGCCGGCGAGACGCTGGGCGATGAGCGCTTGGCTCCCTCGCAGGAAGATGAACTGCAGCTCCGGCGCTCTCGATTCATTGCGCAGGAGATCGCGGTACGATCGCTTGAGCGCCGAACATGCCAGCACGAGCCCGGTCCCCGTTTCCTTCGCTTCGCGGAGACGCCTGGCGAGCGCGCGCAGCCACCCAACGCGGTCGGCGTCCGTCAGGGGAATGCCTAACGACATACGCTGCACGTTCTCCGGCGGGTGATAGTCATCCCCCTCGACGAAGTCGACGTTGATCGCACGCGCGAGCGCGGAGCCGATCACGCTCTTGCCGGAGCCGGAGACTCCCATCACGACGAATAAACCCTTGTTCACGAAGTCCTGGTGGTGCGCCTAACGCGCGAGCGAGTCGGTCGCACACGTCACGGCTGCTGCACCGCCCGGTGTACGTCTCTCCACGTCACCAGCGTGACGCGGTTGTCCTGCAATGCCTTCTTGAACTCCGGGCTTGTGATAACGTCGAGGTCGCGCTGGCGCCACGCCGATCCATACGGCTCATGGTTGACCATCACGGCTCGCAGCTCGGCGTCATCGCGGCCGAGATGCACGATCATCTCAGTGAGTCCAGGCTTGAGGTTCGCAATCGCGTTCAAATAGAACGCTTGCCATTGGTCGCGAGGGACATCCTCTCCCGCAACGATCAGCGCGTCGAGGACGACGTCCGTCTGTGAGAGCGGCATCGGCGGATTCGCTCTCAGAGCGAGAAATGGGAGACGGTAGTCGTGCGCCACTTTCACATATGTGGCGATCAGCTCGGGCGTAGCGAAGAGCGCGCCCATATGACTATCGAGATGTGTCGGACGGATCCCCAGCGCCATTGCGCGATCGATCTGGGCGCGGATCTCACGTTCCACCTCATCGAGCTTCGCCTTTGCCACGAGCGGCGGCACGGTACTCGGGAACGTCCCCGAGGAATCGAGCAGGCTTGGAACTTTGTCTTTCGACTCCACGCTCCCCCAGCGATACGTATCCCACTCACTGTTGAGCGTTAGGTGGAGACCGAGATCCGCGTTAGGATGCGCTCTCGCGTAGGCGGCAACTTCGCTGATCCATGGCGTCGGCACCATGATGCTCGCCGAGGAGATGACGCCAGTGTCGAGCGCCTCGAAGCTCGCTACGTTCACCGAGTGCGCCATGCCGAGGTCGTCGGCATGGAGAATCAGCAGCTTCGCGTCGCGGGGAAGTCCAAGTCGCTCCGCCAGCGTCCTGGTCTGAGCAGCAAGCGGCGATGCGAGGAGCAACATCAACAAGTGGCGCACTAGCTGCATACGACGCCTCCGAACGCTGTGGCGGCCTACGCAAGCCTATCCGCAACGCAGGAGCGTGGGAAGATTATGTGGACACGAACGCCACTAGCCATTGCACTCCGTGAAATGATTCTCGCCAGGAACCTCGCGAACGGGTGGGGCATTGTGCTCGCGCTTGTTGCCGTCGCAGCCGGCGTTCCGGCGCAGACACCGGACCAGCTGCGGACGGACTGGGCGGATTTGGCGCGCTACCGCGCCGATAACGCGTTGCTTGGTGTGCCTCGCGCTGGCGAGAATCGCGTCGTATTCATGGGGAACTCGATCACTGAGGGGTGGGCGAAGCACTTCGCAACGATGTTTCCCGGTAACCCGTGCGTCGGCCGCGGCATCAGCGGACAGACCACTCCGCAAATGCTCGTTAGGTTCCGCCCAGACGTCATCGCGCTCAGGCCGGCCGTCGTCGTCATCCTTGCCGGGACGAACGACATCGCGGGAAACACCGGTCCGTCGACGTTAGCGATGATTCAGGATAACCTCGCGTCTATGGCGGAGTTGGCGCGCGCGAACGGAATCCAAGTTGTACTGAGCTCTGTGCTTCCTGTATCTGACTACCCTTGGAAGCGCGGGCTGGAACCGGCACCGAAGATCGTCGCGCTCAATGCTTGGATGAAGCAGTACGCTGCGACGCACGGCGCGGTATACCTGGACTATCACGCAGCCATGGCTGACGAGCGCCAAGGGATGCGGGCGGACCTCGCCTATGACGGCGTGCACCCGACTGAAGCCGGGTATCACGTCATGGCATCACTCGCCGAGCGAGCGATCGCCGAGGCGCTTCGGCGGAAGAAGCAGTAGTGTACTGCATGACTATTCGAACCCTCGGGATGCTCGCCGTCCTCTTCGTATGCGCGGCCCCCACGGTCGCGGCGCAATCCGACAAAACTGGCGTGACGTATCGCTCGCCCGGCGGAACGACGCTGCGGCTCCTCCTCGACGATTCAAACGTCGGTCCGGAGGCTTCCGTCGGTGAGCTCACCTTTCCGCCTAACGTCGATTCCGGGGATCACGCACACGGGGCGATCGAGATGTTCTACGTGCTCTCGGGTGAGCTCGAGCACGTCGTGAACGGCAAGAGCCAGATTCTTAAACCCGGCATGACCGGATACGTCCGCCCACCCGACAAAGTTCGACACAAGACGGGCCCGGCCGGAGCGAAGGTGATCGTGATCTGGGTGCCGGGCGACGAAGCCAAGAGGATCATCGGGCGCTGGACCAAAGAACCGTGACGCTGACAGTCTCGCGTCGCTGGCGTTCGCGCAGAGCGGCGCGGCTCCTGCTGACACGGCGCCGGATCCTGTGAAGGAGATTGTCGCGCGTCTCGACCTGGAGCGGTACAAGGCGACGATCACAGGGCTCACCATGTTCGGCGATCGGCGCCAAGGGACCGATCGTAATCGCGCCGCCATCGATTGGATCGAGCAACAGCTCAAGAGTTACGGCTGCAGCAACACGGAGCGCATCAAGTACGAGTACAACGGCCGGCAACTTCGCAACGACTCGACCAATAAGGTCGATTCAGTGCGCAACGCAGCGAATCCTAACGCCCCACGTCCGGGCGGCACCGGACGCCCGCCCGCGCGTCCCGCCAATCCGGTCAAAGGCTTTAGAGCGCGCACTGGCGTAAACACCGATCCGAACCTGCAGCCTGATACCGCACTGCGGCGCATCAACGCGCAGTGGGACACGCCCGGGCCGCGCGAGCAAGTGTATTGCACCAAGATCGGCACGACGAAGCCTAACGAGATGTACATCATCGGCGCGCACATGGACGGGCACGGCTTCGGTGCCGCCGCGAACGATGACGGCTCCGGGACCGCACTCGTTATGGAGCTGGCGCGCATCCTCCATGCGCCCGACGTCATCCAACGATCGCTACGCGACGGACTATCCAGCGGCAGTCGGTGATCGCATGAGCAACACCGATTCGCGCTCGTTCCAGATTTCTGCCCCGCTATCAGCCTGTGTGAGAACGAGCGCCTCGCGCACACCGGAACGGGTTGGAACCCGACGTGGCATCAACCAATCGACGTCTTCGCCACGTTCAGTGACAAAGACTTCCGACTCGGCTTGAACGCCGCGCAGACGACGTTGAGCGCGGTGGCGCAGTTAGCAGTGGTAACGCTCGCGAAGTAGCGCGACGCGGCGTCACAGCCTTCTTCAACGCCGGAGTTGAAGCCGACGACCGAACAGGCCGGTCCTGCGTTAGGCGCCCGAACTGAATGTTCCCTCGCGTGGGCCACGCGCAGTCTGGCTGATCTGCCGCATCGCTCCCAGGTGATACGCGACGTGGACGATTGTTGCAGTCATCCCCGCGAGCTCCACGCTGGTAACATCGCGCGTTGAGCCGAGTGCTCGCAGCCACTGGTGGGCTTCATTGCGCAATCCGTTGCGGATTTCATTCCACTCGTCGGCGTTGACATGCGACGTGCGCCACGCCTCATCCCATTTCGCATCGGAATACGGATCACCGCCTTCGCGCGCCCAACGGTTCATGAGCGAAAGGCCATACCGCAGGTGCTGTGCGTGCGCCGCGATCGTCGCACCATCGTTTACAGAGTAGGAAGCTTCCGCAGCTGAGAGCTTGTCGAGCGATCGCAGGACGCCGGCGTCGCCAGAGTTGAGCACGAAGGCGCCGCCTGGTGTGTTGGCACCATCGACGAGCTCGTAGAAGAGCTGCGTTAGGATCGGACTGACATCGTTGGTCTGCATGACAAATTCCGTGAATGATCGCGAATCGAGATGGACACACTAACTCGTTAGGGTGGCCCCGCTGTGGTGCGAAGCCCCGCGGTGAAGCTTGGAGTGCGCAGCAGCGCGTGTTCAGCCGTGAATGAGTCGTAACAACTCACTGAAAGCTGTGGACTGACGGCTGCAGACTCCAAGCTTCCCGGAGGAGCGTTGTGCTAGCCCGGAACCCAGCTGATCGGCCGCGAGTGCCACCTGAGAGCAGGCTCGGCTAGATTCCGCGCGGCTCGGAATTTCCTGTACGACAGCGTCCGATCGATGTCGATTCGGTGCGCACCAGTTCGACGTTCATGTAGCAACGCGCATCGCTGCGCGACACACATACTCAATGGAGCCAATAATATGGCCAGCCGATTCACAGTCTTCGCCGCTCTAGCAGTCGCTACAGTTGTTGTGCCCTCCTCCCAAGCGCAGCTAGCCGACCTCAAGCCGGATTCAAGTGGCTACATCGCCGCTAACGGGGTGGACTACTGGTTCGAGATTCATGGCAAAGGTGAGCCGTTGTTGCTCCTGCACGGCGGGCTCTTCTCGACGCGCTTGTTCGGCCCCACGCTCACGAAGCTGGCCGAGAACCGCCGCGTCATCGGTGTCGATCTGCATGGCCACGGCCGCACAGCACTCGGCGCCAGGAGTAAGATCGACCTAGTCGACATCGGTCGCGACCTTGCCGTCGTCGTCCAAAAGCTCGGCCTGCGCCAAGTCGACGTGATGGGCTACTCGTTCGGCGCTGGCGCTGGGATGCAGCTCGCATTTCAGCATCCCACACTCGTGCGACGGCTGGTCGTTCTGTCCGCGCCGTACGCGCAAAACGGGTATTTCCCAGAAATGCTTCCGCAGCAGGCCGCCGTGAGTGCGGCCATGGCCGACGCGATGAAAGAGACGCCGATGTACAAGTCCTATGTCGCGATCGCGCCGCGCCCGCAGGATTTCCCGAAATTGCTCGACGCGATGGGCGAATACATGCGCACGCCTTACGACTGGTCGGCGAGCGTCAAGAAACTCTCGATGCCGGTCATGCTTGTGTTCGGCGACAGCGACATGATCCGACCGGAACACATTGTATCGTTTTACCAGCTGTTAGGCGGTGGGCTGAAGGACGCAGGGTGGATGCGTGAACACATGTCCAAGAACCGACTCGCCATTCTCCCGGATCTCACGCACTACGAGACCGGCGCTGCGCCCATCGTAGCCACCACAGTTCTAACGTTCCTGAACAGCCCAAGCGGCGCGAAGAGTGAGGCCGAGCGTTGAGAGATGAGCGCTAGGTCGCGTATGGGGCCGGACGACCGGTTTTTTTCTCGACGTATATTCTGGCCGACGTGGAGCGCGTGTGCGACCGGGTTGCGATTCTGCACCGCGGCCGTGTGGTGGCGAACGCCTCGACGGCAGAGCTCAAACGCCGCGCCGCGGTAGATCGCCTAACGATTGAGGTCGAAGGGGAGCTGGAGGCGCTGCTGGCCGACCTTGGCCGCCAGCCGTGGGTGCGCTCGCTGGAGCGCTCAGGAGCGCGCCTCTCGCTCGCTGTTGTTGATCTCGCTCAGGCGCAACGCGAAATCCCGGCTGCCGTCGCCAGAGCCGGCGTAGGTTTGCGGCGGCTGGAAAAGCGATAGGCGATGGATGCGAGAGTGAAGCGCGCCATCCAGTAATTGGGGTCGACGTCGATCGCGTTGTCGAGAAGCTCCATCGCGTCGGAGCTGAGTTGACCTTGCGTCATGAAGCTCGCGCTCGGCAGAAAGCACTGGCTGAGAATGCGCGCGAGTCCAACGAGTGCGTCCGTGTCGGGTGCATTTGCGGCGATGCGTTGGCGGAAGATTGCTTCGGCGCGTTTGCCGATGACGAGCGTGGAATCGACGTTGCGGTGTTCGGCGTGCGCGACGCAGCTGCGCAGGGTCGTGCTTTCAGGATTGTCGGGCGCCTGCTGCGCGTTTGCGATTGTTGCGGATGTGAGGGCTATCGAGCGTACGAGACTGCGTGGTGGGAGTAGCACAAACGGCTCCGGGTGGATCGAGTGTTAACAACGTTAACTTGTATAGTTAACAATGTCAACATATCTTTCAGCCCATGAGCAAGGGGACACGCGCTCGGAAGAAACGGCCGAGCAGCTACCATCATGGCGATCTCAAGGCGGCGCTTGTTGCTTGCGCGACGGACATTCTGCGCAAGAGGGGACCGGAGGCGCTGACGTTACGGTCGGTTTCGGAGGCCGCGGGTGTGAGCGTCGCGGCGCCGTATCGTCATTTTGCTGATCGGCGCGAGCTTATGGCGGCTGTTGCAGAAGCGGGGTTTCGTGGGATGCGCGCGGCGATGCTCGCGGCGCTGCAGAAGGGCGGGCGAGAGGGTTTGCGCGGAGTGGCGCAGGCGTACGTTAGGTTCGCGCACGAGAATCCGGCGGTGTATCGCGTGATGTTCGGGCCGGAGGTGGCGGATAATTCCGATCTTCCTGCCTTACGAGAGACGGCGCGGTCGGTGCTTGGATTTGTCGCGCAGGGGATGAGTGAGTTGCAGAAGGCGGGATTGATCGGGCCAGGTGATCCGGCACTGATGGCAGTTGTTACGTGGGCGCAGTTGCACGGGCTGGCGATGCTTTCCTTGGATGGACAGAGCACGGCGGTTGCGCCTTCTATCGATGCGCAGGTTCAGGAGGCAACGCGGATTATGATGTTCGGTATGGCGCCGCGACCTAACCAAACGAAATAGAAGAGGAACGCGCTGTCGACTCGTGCGCGTTAACGAGAGCGTCAACCATCCAACGCAAAATTGAGATAGCCGAGCATGCGTTCGGCAGCGTCCGAAATTGTCGCTACTACATCGCTGTTGCCGACTACTTCGCTTAGTTGAAAGGTGCCGTACCAAAAACAGCTCAGGACGCAGAGTCTTCATTGCAAACCGTTGTCGAATGGGGTCGACGATGAATTGCGGCACGTTCTTCGCTGTTAGCACTCGCGGATGAACTTCAAGGAAGTCAACCATCCGTCCAATGCTTTGCCCTTTGTAGGGACTCTTCGGATCCTTGTAGTAGGCCTCGCGCAACCGCACAACGAACGGATCTTCTCGGCCGATCCTTCGGAAGCTCGTAACGAAGGCTTTTGGGTCCCTCGCTATTTTCGCAACGAGGCGTTTCGTAAACGACTGATGCGGCGAGAAGGCTTCCAGTGAGATTCCATTCTCTCCGAGACGCACCGTGAAGTGACAGCTATCGCGCCGATCCTTCGGACTCACGGTGATCCAATAGTTGTCGCTTCCTTTGCGGAACACACCAGGACTCACGAACTTGTCCACATTCGTCCCAAGTCCGCCGTAGCGCCTAACCATACTCTTTAGCGATCGCGTGCGCGTCAGCTCCTCCGTAAAGCGAACGAGTTTGCGGCTCAGAAGCGCTCGTGTGGAAGCGTCGCGTTCTGTGTCGCGAAGTAGGAAATATCCAAAGTCATCGAGGTCGAACGTCGTGCCTCTCGCAAGAGCAATCATGCGGAGGTAGCTAACGAACTCGTCGACCAACATCCGCGTTGTAGCATCAAGCTTCTTGTTGGTGCGACGAAGGTGAGAGAAGAACTCATAGACCGATGCCCAGGACTGGGAAACGACACGAGCATTCGCGATACTCCAGCCCTCTGCGCTGCCGGCGGAGCTGCTGTCGACTGACTGCACCGCGCACTTTGGTCTCGATCAGAACCGCGAAGCCGCTGTCGGACCATATCCAGGCGTCTGGACGTCCGGATCGATGTGCAGTCCCCAAGCGCGAATCAGTTACGCCAAACGGAGAAATCGCTAGCGCGACACGTCGCGAAATCGAAGGGCGCCCGATGTCGACGCGTTGAAGTGCGAACTGAACGTCATCAAGGCGCGCACGCGCAGGTATCCCGACAATTGCTCGGAGAAACGGCTCGAGAACGTGCTTTCGCTGTGAGTGCTCGAGCACGTAGACGAGCGCTTTCGTAACGTTGTCTTCGAGTTGACGATCGATCGCCTCAACGAAACCGCGTCGCGGTCGCGACCCGCGATAGGAAAAGAACAGATTCCTGTGCGGCTGACGAATCATTGAGCGTGACTGGCGCCTGGCGAGTTAAGCGAGTGACTATACGCCCGACATCGTTAGGTTTCACTGCCAACATTCTCACGAAATTCGCTAGGCGTTCCGCCTCTGCTGGCGTGAGATCATAGGGGACGTTGGCGATGGTCACCACGACACCCGGCCGCACGGGGAGCGCGGACTGGTAAGTTCCTGGACGTGCTGTGGTTGTTGCTTCGGCCGCAACATTGGGGGCTTCGCTGAAGTCGGCTGTGAGCACTTTGTCCTTTTTACGTGCGCTCGGCGTAGCTCTGACTCGCTTGTTGTTGAAACGGCGTATAACAGATTCGATGTCCTGGGCGTCGACATTGGCTTTTTCTTGATCGCTCAATACGCCCAACACATTTCTCGACGCCACGGCAAGCGCTTGGGCAGTCGTTGCGGGCATTAGCCCTCGATCCCCGGCGTGGTCAAGGAAATCCAGTAGATCGTCCATAGAATACGTATTTTGCCATCAGCTCCAACCGTTATATCGACCTTCGACGGTCAATATAACGTTTACGTATGGCCTGCCGGTTTGACCGATTCCTTTTTGAGCGATGCGAATCAGCCGAGAGTAGTCAGCCGGTAAGTCAATCTTGTTAGGCAGGGAGCCTACCAGGACGTTGCTGGATGACTAGGTGAAAGTAATTTCCAGCCGCGACATAGAGATGCGATGGCGATTGATTCGCCATCGCAATGCGCATCTTCCTCTGCTTTCAAGCGCTCCAACCAGCGCGCGCAACAGCTCCACAGCACTCACCGCTGCGCAGTGCAGTGTGCGCGATCCGATACCCAGCGTACACTGCTTACGATCTCCAACGTCACTGCGATCTGGAAAGCGCGCCCGCAGGCCGGCGATTGCCAATCGCCTGGCAGTCTCGCTCAGGTCGATGGCTTGTCCGTAGCCGCTCCTCGGGCGTCATCGCACGCATCCCCGCAACACGCAGCTGTTCTACGGCAACGTTCGCGAAGCTCATCGTGTGATGTTGTGTGCCTTCCACGATGGCACGTGCACGCTCATAACGGCCTTAAAGAGCCGGCCGTGATTGCGGATCCGCAGATGCAGCAACTCATGCACAATCACAAAGTCCTGAAAACCGCGTCGCCGCTGGAGTAGGGCCGATGCGAGAGTGACGGTACCGTTGCTGGAGCAGGAGCCCCACTTGTTGACCATGCGCTGTATTCGAACGCTACGCGGAGCGACTCGAAGCCGGCTCGCCCAGTGGTCGACGCGCTTGTACAAGCGTCTGCGACTGTCAGTCGCGCTCTTCGGCGCCATCGAGAAGCACAGGAATAACGGCATCGATAACACGACTGCGTGTTCCTTGATCCAGCGCGAGCAAAGGCCGGTAGAGCGCCGCGCGGAGCTGGCGCTGCTCGTCAGCGTTGTAGCGCGCGTTAGGAAACCTAACGAGCAGGCTTTCAGCCTCGACAGCGAATTTCTTGACGTCAACCTCCGCCGATTTGAGAAAAGGGTCGTCGCGCAGTCGCCAGTACATTCCAAAGGCACGGGACGAAAGACCGGTCTCTTTCGCTGCCTTAAGAGCCTCGTCGCGTTCGACGGCCAGCGCGGCGAGGCGATCCATCGCGGCAAGCCCTGTGGTGGTCCGGTTCTCCAGATCCTTGATGATCCGATCAGAACGTTCCTTGAGCGTAACAAGCACTGGCGCCAGATCCGGGTTTTCGTCGATCTCCCTGTTCAATCCGCGCACGAGATTGAACACCTTGCCTTCGTCGCTCCCAGGCTCGCGGCGCAGTCCGTCGAGGGTCTTCGAGTCGAACGTGACGCTCTTAACCAGGGAGCCAAGCGACTGAACGGACGCTGACTCTCTCACCAACTTCGCAGTCTTATGGGCGAGATCCGCGCCGTACATCACTTGGTTTGCGTAGGCGTTCCGGACCGTCGCGTAGAGATCCGCGAGCCTCTTGAACGACTCTATATGGTCGCGCAGCTCAGCAGTGGGGGACACGATCTCCCACAGCGACTCGATGTCCTTATAGGCCTCGAAGAACTCTCTCCGCGCCTCGGGAGGGAGGAGACGTTCGTAGACTACACGGTGGAGCTGCTCGTCGGACAAGCCGCCATCCTGGACGGCAGCCAGGTAATCACGCCGTGCGCGTTCGAGCCTAACGAGCATTTCTTTAAGCATCAGATCGAGGTCTTCGATGACACCGCTCACATCTTCGCTGTCGAACTTGAGAGCCTTCTTCAGCTCGCGCAGAACGCCGACGAAATCCACGACCAGGCCGACTTTTTTTTGTATTCCAGATGCGTCCACATAAGGACGATTGACACGCGCGATGGCCTGGAGTAGCACGTGATCGCGCATCGGCTTGTCGAGGTACATGCAGTACAGCACGGGCGCGTCGTATCCGGTGAGCAGCTTGTCGGTGACGATAAGGATCTTGGGTTGCTCTGACGGCTTCTTGAACAGCGCGCGTACATCCGACTCGCGCTCCGGCGACAACTGCAGCTCCGCGACCAGCGGCCGCTCGATGATGTCAGCGGCGTTCTCGGTGTACACGACCTCGGACCATTCGGGCGGAAGGAGTGCATCGAGCGCGCGCTTGTACTTTGCGCATGCCTCGCGGTTCACTCCGACGACGAAGGCTTTCAGGCCTAACGGGTCGACGTTTTCCTTGAAATGCTTCGCGATAAACGCCGCGACTTTCGCAATGCGGTCGTCCGCCGTCAGGAACGTCCGCAAGCCGACCGCGCGCTCCAGGACTTTGTTCAGCTCATCGATATCTGTCACGTCTTCCGACTCGGCGAGCTCGAAAAACTCCTTGTCCAGGCGCTCCGCGGGAACCGTCATCTCGCTCGGCGCCATCGTGTGCCGGATCGGAAGCGTCGTTTCGTCGTCGATCGATTCGCGGATCGAGTACTTGTCGAGATACCCACTAGGATCGTCCGCCCCGAAGATTTTGAAGGTCCCTTCGCCCTGTGCAGTCTTCGCAACGGGAGTTCCTGTAAAGCCGATGATCGTTGCGTTAGGCACGGCCGCCATCATGTAGGTGCCCAGGTTGCGGGCGACGGATCGGTGTGCCTCATCGATGAAGACGTAGATGTTGTCGCGCTCGTTCGCGTTCCTGTCGACGCCCTCGAATTTGTGAATCATTGAGATGATCAGGCCGCGCCTGTCGGCCCGCAGCAGTTCCTGTACTTCGGCTTTCGACTCGGCGCGCTTAACTGGGATGTCCTGCTGCTGCATCTCGCCGAGGAGCTTTTCGACCCAACCTTTGAGCTGACCTTCGAGCTCGGTTCGGTCCACGACGAGGATCACCGTCGCGTTTCGAAAGAGCTCTTTGTCTTCGAGGATGAGGCGTGCGGTGGTGAGCAAGGTGAACGTCTTTCCCGAGCCTTGGGTGTGCCAGATGAGTCCGCGCTTTTTGGCCGTGTCTTCGCAGCGTTGGACGACCTTGTCGATGGCGATGCGCTGATGTTGCCGCAACACAGATTTCCGTGTCTCGCCGTCTTCGACGTAAAAGAGGATCCACTGCTCTAGCGTGCGCAGGAAATCGTTAGGCTCGAAAAACGCCTGAACGGCGAAGCGATAAGACTCGTCGCGTTGTTGTTTCCAGCGCGCCATAGAGCGCCTATTGGCACTCCACGTGGCACCATACCAGTAGTCGAGGAGATGGGTGACGTTGAATAGCTGCGGCACGGCGATCAG
>JBQTIF010000211.1:0-3932 GCA_052388395.1 Gemmatimonadaceae bacterium
CGTCACTGTCACGGGCCCTGGCGGTTTCACGCGAACGCTATCGAGCACCACGACAATAGCCAGCCTAACGCCGGGAAGCTACACGGTGTCGGCGACGACGCTGGAGACTGAGAGCGCAATCTACGCGCCATCGCCGGCTTCGCAGGACGTAGAGCTAACGGCTGGAGCAGAGCGCGCTGTAGAGCTCTCGTATGCGTTGGCATCCGGCACGCTGGAGCTGGCGGTAACTGGCCTCCCATCGCAGCGCGACGCGGCCGTGACCATCACCGGACCTCACAACTACTCGCGCCAGGTTACAAAGAGCGAAACGCTCGTGAAGCTCGCGCCGGGGCCCTACGTCATCAGCGCCGCGTCGGTCATGGCGGACGGCGATGGTTACGCCGTGGGATCGATGACCCGCGCCGTAGACCTCACAGCGTCAGCAGCGCCGTTTAGCGTCGCCATCGCATACGTTGTCACGACCGGGAGATTGCAGGTACACGCCAATGGATTGCCGCAGGGGGCTACAGCAGCCTTCCAAGTAACCGGCCCTTACGGTTTCAGCCAAACAGCGTCGGCGGGCCAGGTGCTACTAGGCCTCAAGCCGGGGATCTACAGCGTCAGTGCACCTAACGTGGTAATGGGGGCGAGCACCTACGTACCCGGCACTTCGAACGTGGCGATCACGGTCGTCCCGTCGCTCGTGGCCGCACAGGCAAACGTCGCGTATACGCTGTCGGGCAATAGCGGCGGTGGCGGATCCGGCCAGATGAACCTAACGATTGACAACCTGTACATCACGCAGGCGGTGCAAACCTACGCGGGCGACGTGCCACTAGTCGCCGGGCGTGATGGTCTCATCCGTGTCTTCGTCAAGGCAAGCACGAGCAATACTGCGCAGCCCCAAGTTCGCGTGCGCTTGTACAACGGCGCGAACCTGCCGCACACCCTCACGCTCAACGCGCCGACGACTGCTGTGCCCACGGTCGTGGACGACGCAACACTGACATCGGCCTGGTACGGCCACGTCTCCGGCACGTACTTGCAGCCCGGTGTGCGGGTGCTGGCTGACGTGGATCCCAGCAACACAGTCGCGGAAGGGTCCGAGATCGACAACACGTGGCCGGCCTCCGGTACTGCGGCAAGCTTGCTCGTGAAGACCGTGCCGACGTTTTCCGTGCGCTTCGTTCCCGTTAGGCAGAGCAATGATCTCATCGGCAATGTGTCGTCCGCGAACACAGCGACGTTCTTGAATGACATGCGGCGCATGTATCCTCTCGGTGCCATCGACGCTGACGTGCGCGCGACGTACACGACCAGTGCGCCGATTTTGCAGCCGAACGACAACAACAACGCCTGGCAGACGGTGCTGAGCGAAGTCAACGCGTTGCGCGCGGTCGATGGCAGCACGCGCTATTACTACGGAGTCGTAAAAGCGGGCTACACATCCGGCGTGGCCGGCATGGGTTACCTCGGCGCGCCCGCTGCGATCGGCTGGGATCACCTGCCCAGCGGATCCGACGTGATGGCGCATGAGTTGGGCCACAACTGGGCGCGTTATCACTCGCCGTGTGGCGGTGCGGGGAGTCCTGACCCTTCGTATCCGTATGCCGGCGGCAAGATCGGCGTGAGCGGATATGACCTAACCGCGTCGCTGTTCAAAGCACCGTCGATCGCCGACGTTATGGGTTACTGCTCCTCGCCTTGGGTGAGCGACTACACCTACAAAGGCATCTTGAGCTACCGAGAGACCCACCCTCTCGTCGCGACAGCCACGGCGCTGCGCGCACCAGAGCCGGGACTGCTCGTATGGGGTCGCATCACCGGTGATGCGGTCGTGTTGGAGCCGGCGTTTGAGATCGTCGCGCGACCACTGCTACCACAGCGCAGCGGCCCGCATCGCATCGAAGGGCTGGCTGAGGATGGCTCTGTGTTGTTTTCGTTGGGCTTTGACGGCGAGTCGGTTGACCACGGCCCAGCGGCCGATCGTCATTTCGCTTTCGTAGTGCCCCAGTCGCTCCTGCGTGGTCGCCCGTTAGGAACGCTGCGTTTGCGCGGACGTGGGCGTACGGCCGAGCTGCGATCGTCACCCGACGCAGCGCTCCGTCTGCGTACAATGGATGCGGCCGCATCACGCGTTAGGCGAGCGCCAGCAGGGGAGGGCCGCTTCAGTGAGGTCACCTGGTCAGCTCCTGTACGCGGTGTCCTCGTCCGGGATGCGCAGACGGGCGACATCCTCTCATTGGCGCGCGGCAGTGTTGCGCGTTTCCAAACGCCAGCTGCAGAGGTAGAACTCGTGCTTTCGGACGGGCTACGCAGCCTAACGAAACGCGTCGTCGTGCGCTAATGGCCTAAACTTCTTCCACCGGAACGCGCGTGTGGTCGACGGCGGCACGCACCAGGGAGTGATCTGAGGTTACGAGCGTCGCTTCGAGCAACTCGGCGAGCGCGACGTACGTCGCGTCATAAGCCGTGAAGTTGTGAGGGAGCCCAAGCGCTCGCGGCAGCAGATCACTGTGGCCATGACGCGTCAACGGCAAGTCGCGATACGCGTCGAGCATTTCGAGCGCGTGACTGTGATCCGCACGCCCTAACAGGACTTGGCGGCGGATTGCATCCAGGACCTCAACATCACAGAGCGCGGGAACATGAACGTCGTTTTTGCTGCGAGCGAGCATCGGCCCGACCACAGTCCCAGCTTCGGTGCGGAAGAGATACTCAACGATCGCCGAAGCATCGGCGACCAGCACCCTCATTGACCGCGCGTCCCGCGGAGCACGCGCTCCAAATGCGCTGAACGCTCCGCCCGCGCCTCGCGGATACGCTCCGCCGCTGGCCGGTCGACTTCGAGCCTTGGGAATCGCGCGATACGCTCGAACACGTCTTCGACAAGTGGCCGAGATACTTCACGCTCGAGGATCTGTTGAACGTATTGAGTGAGCGTCTGGCCCCGTTTGCGAGCTCGGCGGACTAACTCGCGGTGGAGCTTATCTGGGACGGATCGGACTTGAATCATCTTGGCCATGGCTGAGCCTAGCGCATGCTCAGCGCATGCGCTACTCGAGACCTCGCGCGCCGTATACGTCGCCAACTAGCTTCGAGAGGCTCGTTGCATTGCTCACGTACCCCCCCTTCCACCGCACGATCTCATGGCTTCATTCGACGTCATCTTCCTCGGCGGCGGCCCCGCCGGTTACGTCGGCGCGATCCGCTGCGCCCAACTCGGACTGAACACCGCCGTTGTTGAACGCGAAGGTCTCGGCGGGACATGCGTGCTATGGGGTTGCATCCCCGCCAAAGCGCTGCTCGAAAGTGCGGCTCTCGCCAACAGGGTTCGTCATGCCGGTGATTTCGGCATTACGATTGGCGACGCGAAGTACGATTACGGCGTCGCAATGAAGCGGTCGCGCGGAGTCAGCCAGCAGAATTCCAAAGGCGTGGAGTTTCTATTCAAGAAGAATAAAATCACTTGGATCAGAGGCGTGGCTCGGTTAGGCGCTGGCAAAACTGTTGTTGTCAAAGCCGCCGAGGGAAAGGAAGAAAAACACGAAGCCAAGAAGGGGATCGTCATTGCGACCGGCTCCCGCGTCAAAGGCCTGCCGCAGATTGGGCTCGAGCTCAACAAGTCCACCGTCATCTCATCGGACGAAGCGCTCATCCTGGAGAAAGCGCCCAAGTCCATGCTCATCGTCGGCGCTGGCGCCGTCGGCTGCGAGTTCGCCGACGTATTCAACGCGTTCGGGACGCAAGTCACGCTCGTTGAAGTCTTGCCGAACATCTTGCCGCTGGAGGACGGCGATGCGGCGTCCGCGGTCGCGCGTTCCTTCAAGACACGCAAGATGGACGTCATTACGGGGGCCAAGATCACCGGCGTTAAGGTCGGCAAGTCATCGGTGAAATGCGCGATCGAGGCGGGGGGGGAGGGGGGGGGCGCCAAGCAGGACGTCGAGGTC
>JBQTIF010000212.1:0-1832 GCA_052388395.1 Gemmatimonadaceae bacterium
CGCGCGCGTCGACCGCGCACGCACAGCGACTGAGAATCCCTCCGTCGTCACGCAACCCACAGACAGTGCGCCCAAGAACACGGCGCTGCCCTCGCTGCCCTCGCTGCCCCCGCTGCCCCCGCTGCCCCCGCTGCCCCCGCGCGATTCCGCGCAGGTAGGCGTTCGCGAGCAATCGCCGCCCGCCGCTACTGATGTGCGCGACGCGAAGTCAACTGCATCGTCGCCGCCAGCTGCGCCAGCGCAAAGATTGGCGAGCGCGAAAGCATCCGCCGATTCCGCTGCAAGAGCCGCGCGGCGCGGCGTGCCTAACGCGGCTCCGCCGGGCACGCTCACCGTGGGCCGATCCGCGAAAGCAGATACCCTGGCGGTCGTTGTGCCGCCGTCGCCGCTACCACGCCCGCCGATCGCGGCAGCACAGCAAACGCCGCAGACAGGCGCGCCTAACGTCGCGGCTTCGCTCCTGGACGAGCGCGCCGAGGTCCGTGCGTTGATCCTCTCGTTCGCGCGCGCGCTTGCTGCGAGCGATCTCGCCGCTGCGCGGCGACTCTACCCGGGCATGCCGAACGAACAGCGTGAGGGCTTCGAGGCTCTCTGGAAGCAAGGGACGATGACACCGCGCTGGACAGTCAGCGACATCTTCCTGGACGGCAACTTCGCCACTGCACGAATCAGTGGGACAAACGTGATCACTCTGCGTCGCGGTTCTGTGTCGGAACAGCCAGTGGCACTGCGTGCGCGCTTGGAGCGACGCGGCGCTGAGTGGCGCCTCGTGGCGTTGGTCAACTGATGTTTGCTGGAGGTGTCATGCGCGCACGATGGTTAATGGCAGGGGTCCTCCTCTCACTCGGCATGGCCGATCACGCCGACGCACAACGCGGCGTGCGAGGCCGGATCGCTGAGCTGCTCAGCTTCGGTAGCTGTGGCGAACCGCTCTGCCTCGACAATTCGGTGAATGCTACCAACGGGCACGGCCGACATTTCATCCCTGACATCATCGCACGCAATGGCGCGATCGTTGACTTCCTGGCCGATGCGATCGCCGCGAACGCGTCGAATTTACCGCTCTCAGCAACTGGTAGCGGCGTCACGTTCAAGTTCGTCGGTGGCCTCCCGGTGCGGACTTCGACCTCGTTAGGTCCCGTCTTCGGCGAGCGAGCACAAACGTTAGGCGGTGGACGCTTCGTTGTTGGCGCAAATATGTCGGCGCTCAATTTCGCATCGATGCGCGGAGTTCCTCTCGACGGACTGAGACTCAACTTCACGCATGACGACGTTGCGCCGGCAGGACTCGGCCTACCGCTGCGGGAAAACGACGTGTTGCAAGTCGACCTCGATATCAACGTGAACCTGCTCGTGAGCACGTTTTTCGCCACGTGGGGGTTGACCGATGCCGTGGATGTCGGGCTCGCGATTCCGATCGTTCATACCGGGCTCACCGGACGCAGCGTTGGTCAGTTCATTCCTTTCGGCATTCCGACGTCGCACTTCTTCGCCGGTGACTCGGCGAACCCGGTACTCACCGCCGAGGCATCCACATTTGGATTCGCCACGGGAGTTGGTGACATCGCGCTGCGAATGAAAGCCAATGTACGGTCGACGGAGCAGCTCGCTGTCGCAATCATGACAGATGCGCGGCTTCCCACCGGCGACGAAGATGACCTAACGGGTTCGGGACACTTTGCGCTCCGCGGTCTCGTCATCGCGTCGTCGCGCTTGGGAAGCCTCTCGCCGCACGTCAACCTTGGCTACGAGCTGCGAACGGGGGAGGGGCGCAGCGACGCCGCTCTGGCGACTGCTGGATTCGATCAGCCGATGTCGGACTGGGCGACGCT
>JBQTIF010000213.1:0-3888 GCA_052388395.1 Gemmatimonadaceae bacterium
GAGCCTCGCATCGTGACGAGTCGGGATCGATTCACGGTGGTCCTTGGCCAGCGCCCCCGCGCGCGGATTCTCCTCGAGGCGTCGACGGAGAGTGAGTGGGTGGCGCGCCATCTCGAATCGTTAGGCCCCGAAGTGATCGTCGCGGATCCGAACTCCGCCCCGATGTACGCGAATCGCTCGCGGCGGACGAAAACGGATAAGCGCGATGCGCGCACGCTGATGGAGGCCTGTGCGACGGGGGCGTATGGGCCGGCGCATCGCCTGTCGGACGCGCGCCGCCATGTGCGCGCGGAATTGGTGGTGCGCGCCGCGTTGGGGCGCACGCGGACGCGCTACATCGCGATCGCGAAGACGTTCGTTCGGCGGGATAGGTTGCGGGTGCTCGGGAGTAGTGCGGAGCGTGGGGCGGAGCGGATTGCGGACCTGCCGCTCAGTCCTTCCCTCACGAACGAACTCGCCCCGCTCTTCATACTCCTCAGTCCTTTAAACGAACAAATCGCCGCCGCGGATCGTCGCATAACGCTGCTCCTGCAAGGCCAGCCGATCATGCGATTACTCGCGAGCGCGCCGGGCGTTGGTCCCGTCACGGCGAGCGCCTTCGTCGCCACGATCGATGAGCTCACGCGCTTTCGCAGCGCGCATGATCTGGAAGTGTACTTGGGACTCGTTCCTGGGCAGTGGAGCTCGGCGGAGAAACGACGGCTCGGAGCAATCACCACAGCAGGGAACACACGGATGCGCTGGCTCCTGATCGAAGCGGCGTGGCGGATCCTGCGCGCCAAATCACCAGCGACGTCCGCGCTGCGGGCATGGGCGTTACCCATTGCCCGTCGGCGTGGCAAGCGCATCGCCGCCGTCGCGCTGGCGCGGCGAATGGCCGGCATTCTCTTCGCGATGTGGCGCGACGGCGTGCCGTACGACGCGGGCAAGATCCGCAGCCCATCGCGCCCCGTTAGGCACCGGTGCCTCCAGGAGGTGACACAGCGCGCGGGATAACAGTACGAACCCCGCGCAGACATCGAGCTGACTGAATCTGGAGTGGCGAGCGCGTCAACGGTGTTGGCCGCAGGCGAGACCGTTCCTCAATTTGCGCCACCACTCCATCGGACCACCCAAATGCGCCGAGGCCCGAGTGCCTCACCTAAGAGCGCGAACAGAATGCTGAGCAGCAACTCGAGTACACGCGGACAACTTAGAATCAACATTCGGGCAAGTTCATCAGACCTTGCGCCGCGGTTCCGCTTCACAGAACACCTTTGGGTGGGGTGGGCCGCAGCGCGCCGGCAAAGATTGCCGCGCGGTGCGTCGACGAACCGGTGTACGATATCAGTGGAACGTCTGTCATATAGGCCCGCGACTCGATCCACTCATACATGACGATGCGCGCGACACCCGCTGGGGCAGCGCCACTCCCAGACCTCGATCTGCGAGGCGAGCTGGCCCGGGTTCATCTCGAGTCGCACGCGTGGGCTGTGCGCTGCTGCCGAGGGGACGCGACGGACGCGGAGGACGTGTTGCATCGTGCGTACGTGAAGGTGCTCGACGGGGAGGCGCGCTTCGGAGGTCACTCGTCGTTCAAAACGTGGCTCTTCGGCGTCATCCGGCAAACCGCGCGCGAACACGCGCGACAACGATGGCTGCGATTAGCGCGATTGGAACGTTGGTGGAAGGAGCGTGACGCTAACGAGGAGCATGCCGGGGAGGACGAACGCGTGGCGCGGCTCCGGGTGGTCCTCGCCAGTTTATCGAAAAGACAACAAGAGGTCTTGCATCTCGTGTTTTATCAGAACCTAACGATTCAGGAGACGGCCGAAGTGCTCGCCTTGCCAGTAGGCACCGCGCGGACGCATTACGAGCGCGGCAAGGCACGTCTGAGGACACTACTCACGCAGGCGGACCGATGAATCCCGATCGCGATCTCTCGGATCTGTTTCAAGAGCAGCGATCGGCCGAGGCGCGCCGCGCACCTGCGTTCGTGCGCGTCATGGCGCAGCGCTCCCGTCCACAACGGCGCGCGCTGTTGCCCGCGCTCGCGGGAAGCCTGGCTGTCGTTGCCGTCGTCGCTGTCTGGCGCCTAACGGGCAATCCCGCGGCGCCTTACGAGTTGCGTGCAGGGGACCTGCGCGTTCCCACCGACTATCTGCTCGAGCTGGTCACCGTCCCGCGCGCTGGGGAGATCCCACGCGTCGGCGTCGTCGACTGGTACCCCCTGGAGTCAGCTCCAAATAACAGGAGAATTCAGTGAATAAATGGATCGTGAGTGTTCTCGTGGCGTCACTCGTCTGCGGGAGCGTGGGCCAGGCACAAAAAGGCGATCAGCCCGACGCGTTCGCGGAGGCGCTGTTCGATCCGCAGCTCGTCCTGCAGCACGCGCAGAGCATTGGGCTCTCCGCTGCGCAGCGACGCAGCATCCTGGACGAAATCAAAGCGACTCAGATCGCCCTCGCGCCGCTGCAGGCGGACATGACCGAACCCGCGATGGAGCTCGTTGAGCTGTTGGCGCAGAGCAAGGTCGATGAAGCCCGCGTCCTCGCAAAGACTGAACAGGTGCTGCGCATCGAAAACGAAGTAAAGAAGCGACAGACAGCGCTGCTTGTGCGGATTAAGAACGTGCTCACACTGGAGCAACAAGCCAAGCTCCGTGAGCTGCGAAAAGCAAACCGCAAAGGCGACGGCGATCTAGAAGTCCAGAAGTTGCCTAACTAGGAGACGTACAAATGTCAAAACAACGACCGTTCGCGCTGCTTGCTGTGCTCTTCACGGCTGCTGCGTGTTCCGAAGGTGTAGGACCCAATGATCGCTCATTTGACGCACAGAATGTCAAGGCCGGACTCGCCGTCATTGAGCGCGTCGCTTCGGCGAAAGTGCTCGCCAGTCTCCACGCCGTAAGTCGCTCGGTGAGCGACGTCGGCGCCGCGACGCCACTGTCTTCTACGAGTTGGAGCCCTGCACTCGAACAGGTGGTGCTCAAACTCAGTACGTCCGCGGCGCAAGCAGGGACGGCACTCATCCCTGTCATGCGGTCGTCGGTTCTCGGTAAGACGTTCGTCTGGGACCCGTCCGTGCGAAAGTATGTGCCGGATCCCGCGAGAACAGGAGCGCCTGCCAACGGCGTACGATTCATCCTGTATGACGTCGACCCTAACGAGAATCCACTCGCCGGTGCCGAGATCGGGTACGCCGATCTCACCGACGAGCGTCGCTCGGCGGCCGCGACAGCAGGCGTTAGGCTCGAAGTTGTCACCGGCGGCGTCACGCGGCTCGCTTACTCTTTCGATCTCACCGGCTCCCTCGAGAAGGCGCAGTTCGATGTGTTCGGCTACATCACGGACGGCTCCGATCGGCTCGATTTTTCGATCAAAACGAGCCAGCAACTGTTCGGACGCGGCGGGAAGGCGACGCTCGACGCCAAGCTGTTTGTCGCGCAGGAAGATGTCGAAGTCACCGCCAAGATCGCAGGCATTGCGGGGGAAGAGAACGGTGACGGGGAGATCGACCTAACGATCCGGTCGAAGCTCGATGAAATCGTCGTCGACGCTGAAACTGTTCGCGGTCAGCTGGCTGCTACTTTCTCAGTGAACGGACAGCTGCTCGCAACCGCGACAGGCGATCCCAAAGCACCAGTCCTGCGCGGTGACGGCGGCCGCGAGCTCACTGACGAAGAGACGCAAGCAGTCGTGGCGATCGTCGCGATGGCGGGGGGCGTGTTCACCTTCGTATCGCAACTACTGCAGCCGGCCGGCGTCTTGCTGTTGATCGCACTCGGCAGTGCGGGGTCGGGGATTTAAAATAAATTAAAAAAAAACGCCCACGCCCACACCAATGAAACCCCGGGGAGTTGGGTTGAGCGTTGGGGGTTTTGGGCAAGGAATTTAAAATAAGACCCCC
>JBQTIF010000214.1:0-8180 GCA_052388395.1 Gemmatimonadaceae bacterium
GCGAACACCGCCCAGAGCAATACAGCGCCTAACGACATACCAAACGTAAAGGCGAGCGCGGCGTAGACCTTGAGCGGTACGCCACCTAGGATGAGCAGCGGCGTGTACGGCAATCCATCTGCAGCCAGCTTAACCGCTGTCGTCTCGACCAGCTGACGGCTAATACCGGGGATCGCGTCGAGAAAGGCGACGTATCCGCCGCCGACCATGGTTACCAGGACCCAAATAACGCAAACCGCGACGAGGGAACCGAGGATCGAAGAGATCCACGCGACTGCGCCAGCGCGAAGCGCGAAGAGGGTGGCGAGGCTGATGAAGACGTCGGGGACGATGAAGAAGATCAGTCCTTCCGCCAGTCCCCACCCGAAGCCTGCGTACCGGGCGGCGCGATCACTACGCGCTACGCGCTGGATCCTTTCTGCCAACACGGCGAACTCCGATATATAGCACGACGAGCGCGATCGCCTGCACAACGTGATAGAGCGCGTTGTGATCGAAGTACTCGCGATGCAGTGCGATGCGCGTTTGCTGCAGCAACGCCGCGACGACGGACAGCGCGAACGACAGCGAGAGCAGCCACCACCCTATCCCCGCACCGCGCATCGCGTGACGCACAGTCGCGACGAGGAAAAGGAGCACTGTCGGCGCATAAAAGCGCACGATCATTTCGTATGACTCGTCGATGAATAGCACGGTGCCCGCAAAACAAGCGACGTAAACGAGCACTATCCCCCGCCTAACGCCTAGGGACAGGCGAGGGAACAGCACCCGTAGCCCGACCGAGAGCAGAGTAGCCGCGACGACAGCGATCGACAGCGACACAGGAACCCAAGCGAGATAGCCGGCTCGCGTCGATGTGTTCGCAGGGAAGAAGGCGTGGAAGACAGCACCGAAGAACGCCGCGCCCGCGAGCGCAGCCATGATCGTAACACCAGCTCTCGTTAGGTACCCTCTATCGCCATAGCGCCAGAGACGCCAGGCGAGAACGCCGCCGAGGAGCGCGAGCCCAAGATCGGTATAGACGACGTCGGCGTCGTGGATCCTCATCCCCCGCGGAGTTGCTTGGCGCGGAGCGGTTGATCCGTGATGATACCGTACGGCTGCTTCGCGAGCGCGTTGAGGATCTGCGGCGGCTCGTCGATCGTCCAGATGAACACCGGCCATCCTTTGGCGATCAGGCGATCGAGCACTTCCTCATCGACCTCGTGATTGATACTGAGCATGTCCGGCTTCACGAGCTTTCGGATCGCGCGCCGGATAAACTCCTGCCGAACAGCCCACGGAAGGTCGACGCGGTCTTCAGGCTTTATCTCGGCAATGAGCTCCGGATTCCAATTCGTGTCCATGAAGATGAGCGCCGTCCTAACGCGCGAATCCAGTTTCTTCAGGCGATAAAGCACAAGCGGATTGAAGGAGCTGAGAACGACCCTGCCATGCGCGTTGTATTTCTGGATCACTCCAACGGCTTCATGCTCGATGCCGGATGCTTTCGCGCTAGGCACCTTGAGCTCAACCATCAGGATCCCGCGCTCCTTGCTCATGACGCTGACGACGAAGTCCTCGAACGTGCGCACCGGAGCAGGACCCGTCGTCGCCGAGTCGAACTTCACTGCTAGGTCGAGCGCGAGCATTTGGGCGGCGGTCTGATCGCGGACGCGACCAGTGCTCGTCGTTAGGCGATCGACGCTCAGATCGTGGAAGATTACGAGTACGCTGTCGCGCGTCAGCTGACCGTCAACGTCGACGCCGTCCATGCCCGCCTCCAGCGCACGCTCCACCGCGTAGAGGCTATTGTCCGGCGCGTGGACGCCAAGGCCGCGATGCGCAAAGATCAGCGGACGTGCGGGCTTGGCGACCAGCGTGCCGCGATACGCCGGGTCGTACGCGAACAGGTACACGACGCACAGTGCCACGAGCGTGGCGAGCGTGAGCAGGACGACTTTCCACGGCTTGCGACGGCGCGGCGGCGTACTAGCGCGGTTGGGTTTGACCATACTTACCGTAGAATAGGCTCGAGAAGACTTCGTTAGGGTCGTAGTGACGCTTGCGTGCGAAAGCCTGGCCTGCCTTGGAATATGCGCGATGCAGCTGTGCCGGCGTCGGATACAGTTGATACGTGAGATAATACGTCCCGTCGAACTGCAGAGCCGCGTCCACCAGCTGTTGCGTTACACGCTCAGCGTGGGCCTGCGCCGCGGCCGAAAGGCCGACGTTGCTCATGTGAATGATAGCGAACACCGGGCGTGTTGGCGCGTAGGCTAACACCGGTGTGGCGTTAGGTGTGACGTAGCGCACCGTGGAGCTGAGCACGTTCATTTTGCCGGCGATGAGTATCTCGCGAAAGCGATCCATGAACGCGACGAAATGCTCCACCGGAACGTAGTACTCCTGGATGATGTCCGTATCATCGCTC
This sequence comes from Gemmatimonadaceae bacterium, assembly GCA_052388395.1. GTDB lineage: Bacteria > Gemmatimonadota > Gemmatimonadetes > Gemmatimonadales > Gemmatimonadaceae > DASYRX01. Next base: position 2,414 of record JBQTIF010000214.1, read on the forward strand.
GAGTTATAGTCGAGGAACTCCAATGGCGCGAGCGGTGGGCGCATGGAGTTGTTGCGCGAGACGATCCTTGCGGCGCCGGCGCCCAGCTCCACCCTCTTTTGCAGCGTCCAGCGCAACGATTTGGCCCAGTCGAACTTGCGTGAGATTCCGAAGAAGAAGCGGTCGCGCCTAACGTGCGCCTCCTCGGTGAGCGCGAAGGTTCCGCTGCTTCCAGGAGGCGCCCGGCGCCAGGTGGCGACCACAATCTCGCGAAGAAAGGACGCCGGGTCAGGGTCGATAGATGGTCGCGCGAGCATGAATACGACGTGCGAGTCGCGTTGAACTGTCTCTGCGAAGTAGCGCGGAAAGTCTTTGTAGTCGATCGAGACGGCACGCTGTTCGTACAGCTCGTCGCGCGTGACGCGAAGGGTGACATCGAGGATCACTCCATACATGCCGTAGCCGCCAATGACGAGCGCGAAGAGCTCCGGATTACTATCGCGGCTCACCTCGACGACGTCGCCGTTGGCCAACAGTAAGCGGAAACGCTGGACGACTTCGACAACCTGCGTGACGTCGATGTCGCGTCCGTGGGCATTGGCGCTGAGGGTGCCGCCTACGGTAAAAATGTTCGACGACTGCATCACTTTGATGGCCAGGCCGCGCGGGGCGAGAGCCCGTTGCACCTCGGCCCACGTCGCGCCACTCTGGACGTGAATCGTTAGGTTCGTCGTGTCGATCGCCAGCACACGGTTGAACGAGCGCATATTCAACACTACGCCGCCAGCCGTGTACGTATGTCCTCCTTGACTGTGCCGGCTTCCTGAGATCGATACCTGGAGGCCTTGTTGCGATGCCTCGCGCACAATGCGCCGCAGCTGGTCGACCTCGCGCACGCTGTCGACGCGCGCCACACGCATAACCGCCAGCCGCGCTACATCGGTCCTAACGAGAGGGTCGGCGTGGCGCAACATGTCGCCATAAGAAATGGCCAACGTGCTGAAGTACGTCGCGACAGCGATGACGCTGAGCACGACGAGTGTCGCGATCAGCCGTCCAACTCTGAGCCGGCGCCGTCTTCGTTCCGCCATGAAACGTCTCCGTGCTATGGCCAGCCTGTCACTCAACAGGCACCTGGCGCCGTGGAATGTACTCGCAAAACTTCGCCTTTCACCGCGCCCCTGCGCACACCGCACCGGCGAACGGAACCCTTTGCCAGCACAGTGGGCAGGAGTAGGTTCGTGGCATGGATCCCGTCCTGGTCGTCGTACGGCTGTTACATGTCGGCCTTGGCGTGTTTTGGGCCGGCTCCGTCTTCTTTACCGCGTTCTTTCTCGCCCCCGCCCTGCGCGACGCTGGTCCCGATGGAGCGAAAGTCGCAGCCGGGCTTATGCGCCGCCGCATGTTCGATGTGATCCCCATCGTCGCGAGCCTAACCATTATTTCCGGCTTATGGTTGTACTGGGAAGCCTCGCTCGGCTTCCACCCGGAATACATGGGATCCTCCGTTGGGATCACGTATGGAATCGGCGCGTTGGCAGCGATTTTCGCCCTGGCATTGGGCCTCGTGTTCGTGCGGCCGGCGATGCTCGAGGCAGCGCGGCTCACGCAGAGCGCCGCTTCGGCAGCAGGCGCGGCACGTGACGCGCAGTTGGCCGCGGCCCAACAGGCGCGAGTGCGCGGCGCACTGTTTACGCAGGTCGTGACGCTACTTGTCGGCATCGCCGTGGCAACGATGGCCGTCGGTCGCTACATGTAGCCGACGTGCAACTGCCCAGGTTGTTCGTTAGGCTCGTCTTGCTGTTTGCGCCGTCGCTGGTCGCGAATGCGGTGGCAGCACAAGGAACGCCGCGCAGCGATTGGCCTAACTACGGACGCGACCCCGGTGGCGCGCGATTTTCACCGCTCACAGAAATCACGCGCGACAATGTCGCCCGTCTTGAAGTGGCGTGGACGTTTCACACGGGAGAGCTGGGCCTGCGGCCGCAGCGCGGTGCCGAGCCCTCTCTTGAAGTCACGCCGCTCGTCGTCGATGGCGTGATGTATATCAGCACGCCGTTGGGCCGCGTCTTCGCCCTCGATCCTGCCACTGGGCAGGAACGCTGGCGCTTCGACCCGCGCGTCGACCCGCAGGGCGGCTACGGTGATTTCGCGAATCGCGGCGTGTCGACGTGGCTCGACGCGCGTGCGGCCGTTGGAGCTCCGTGTCGGCGACGCATCTATATCGGGACGATCGACGCGCGCCTCATCGCCCTGGACGGCGCCAGCGGAACCCCGTGTCGCGCGTTCGGTGACAGCGGGACCGTGGACCTGCGCACGGGGCTGCGCATCCGGCCGTTCGAGCGACCGGCGTACGAGATCACGTCGCCGCCGGCGATCGTGCGTGATCTCGTCATCACCGGATCCGCGATCGCAGACAACAGCAATTTGGCGCCGGCGAGCGGCGAGGTGCGCGCGTTCGACGCGCGCACTGGAGCACTGCGCTGGCGTTGGGACCCTATTCCACAGGACCCTAACGATTCTGCATACGCAACGTGGCGTGACAGCAGCGCAAAACGCGCCGGTGCAGCGAATGTCTGGTCGGTGATCGCGGCCGATAGCACGCGCGACCTCGTGTTCGTTCCTACGTCCAGCCCCGCGCCGGACTACTACGGTGGGCGGCGGCTCGGCGCCAACCGTTACGCCAACTCCATCGTCGCTCTGCGCGCCTCGACGGGGGCCGTCGTTTGGCACTTCCAAACAGTGCACCACGACTTGTGGGACTATGACAACGCGTCCCCGCCCGCGCTGGTGACGCTCGTTAGGAACGGAGCGCGCGTTCCAGCGCTACTGCAGGCGAACAAGACGGGACATCTCTTCATCTTGCACCGCGAGACCGGTATCCCGTTGTTCGGCGTTGAAGAACGTGCCGTGCCGCGTAGCGCAGTACCCGGCGAGGAAGCGCACCCAACGCAGCCGTTCACGACGGTGACACCGCCGCTGAGTCCCCACCGCTACTCCGCGGACGATGCGTGGGGGGGGGGCCTAACGCCGGCGGACCGTGAAGCGTGCCGCACCATGATACGCGGGCTGCGCAACGAAGGCATCTTCACGCCACCGAGCCTCGAGGGAACGCTGGTAGTGCCGTCCAATATCGGCGGCGCGCATTGGGGTGGGGTCGCGGCAGACGAAGGACGTGGCATCGTCGTGGTGCCTGTGAATCGTCTTGCTGCGATGGTACAGCTCATTCCAGCGACCGGCTTCGATCGCGCTCGCGCGCAGCGTGAGTCTGATCAGCGCGACGAGGGATACCAGTACACTACAATGAACGGCACGGGATTCGTCATGCGGCGCCGCCTTCTGCGCTTGCCCGGCGGCATCCCCTGCTCTCCACCGCCGTTTGGTGCGCTCGTGGCGGTGAGTCTCCGCACGGGACAGCGTCTCTGGGATGTGCCGTTAGGCACTCTGCCGACACGCCCCGGCGCGCCGCCTATGCCCCCAGGGCTGGGCGCCCCCAATCTCGGCGGCCCTATTGTGACCGCGAGTGGGTTGGTCTTCATCGCGGCGACACTCGACAGGCAGATCCGTGCGTTCGACGTGGACACGGGGCGTGAGCTGTGGAAAGCGCCGTTGCCTGCCGGTGGCAAGGCCACGCCGATGACGTACGCGGCCGGCGGTCGGCAATTCGTCGCGATCGGCGCAGGTGGCGGTGGCGCGTTCGGCACTGGGGACGCCATCGTGGTTTTCGCGTTACCTCGTCGATGACTGTGCGCATTACGACGCTTGCTCGTGGGTGGCTCGCGATTGCCGTTGCGTGCTTGAGCGTTGCGCTTCCGCGCTCTACCAACGGTCAGCAGCTAAGCGCCGCCGCGATGGACGGTCTCCTTCAGTTCACGTTTGCGTACGCGAGCGGGCCATTCGCGATACGTTCGCGTACGATCGACGGCGTAATGCCTGGCACTTTCGGGTGGAGTCCGCCGATTCAACCGGACGCTGGAACCGCTTCGCCGAGTACCAGGTCGTGCGGCGTTAGGCATACATGCACGCATCATGCGCGTGACTGTATGTGAGCTGAGCGATGACGCGACAGGCTTCGCGCGCGATTGGGATCGGCTCGCAAGCCACGTGAGCACCGAGCGTAGTGAGTTGGTATTGCTGCCCGAGATGCCGTTCTTCCCATGGTTCGCGGGCGAGCCTCACTTCGATCCCGCCACGTGGCAGAAGGCCGTCGACGCGCACGAACACTGGCTGACGCTGCTACCGGCTCTTGCGCCCGCCATCGTTCTTGGTACCAGGCCAGTCAACCGGGATGGCGGGCGCTTGAACGAAGCCTTTGTCTGGAACAGCGTAGACGGCTATCGCGCCGCGCATCACAAATACTTCCTGCCTAACGAGGACGGCTTTTGGGAGGCGCAGTGGTACTCCCAGGGCGACGCCACGTTCGGCACGCAACAGTGCGGTCAGGCAATGCTAGGCTTTCAGATTTGCACGGAGCTGTGGGCGCTCGATCAGTCGCGTATCTACGGCCTTCAAGGGGCGCACATCATCGCAGTCCCGCGCGCGACGCCGCATTCCACCCTGGACAAGTGGGTCGTCGGCGGACAGGCGGCGGCTGTCTGCGCCGGCGCGTATTGCCTCTCGTCGAATCATGTCAGCAGCGCCGAGGGTCCTGTGCAGCTGGGTGGGCAAGGATGGGTGATGGGCCCCGATGCGGAATTGCTCGCGCTGACGTCGCGCGAGCAACCGATCGTTACGGTCGCTATCGATCTCGCCGCCGCAGAACAGGCGAAGACAACGTATCCGCGATACGTGTTCAAATAGCCCCTCTCGCGCGGACGGACTGACGATGCTAATACTCGAATCCCACGGCGATATTGAAATGACTGTTGGAAACGGTGCAGCGCACACGCACGACATCGGGGAAGCGGACGGGGGGCAGGCCTACTTCATTACTATGGAATTGGTGAATGGGACGTCGTTGCGTCAGCTGATCGACACGGAGCATGCCCTGCCGGTGCCGGCGACTTTTGCGATCGGCAAAGCCAAGCCGAGTCAACTAACTCAGATCGGCTACGTTGCGGCTGGCGTAGTGCTGTACGAGTGCCTAACAGGAGCGCGGCCGTTCACGGCTGATACACCGGCCGCCCCCGTCGGCCTCAAGCTGGCAGGGTACGTGAAGCCCCCCTACGAGATCAGCGCCGAGGTTCCGAAGGCGCTGTCTGACGTCATCGTGAAGGCGCTTGGCAAGGACGCGAACCAGCGGCCGTCGAACGCGGCGGAAATGCACGATCTATTGGTCGCCGCTGAGTCATAGACTGCGCCGGCCTGACGCGCGACTGCGCGTGAATACTGAATGAGTGAATTCCTCACGTTTCGCAGCCTGCAGAAGCTGCGGTTTTTCCTCTCGGGTGTCTTCCCCTTCCTCGCGCGGGCGCCGCGCTGGGAAGCGGGCCCCCCCAAATGGCTCGAGCGTTATCCGCGGATCAGTAAGTGGTGGCAGCCGTTACGCGAGTCCGTAGTGCGCGCGAACGCGCAGCGCGTTGCGACGACGTTCGCCCTGGGAACTTACGGTGATAAACAGCTCGACTGGACCAAGGTCCCTTCCGACGCGACCACTGTACTGCGAGCCGTCATCCTGCTTGGCACGCTGCTCTGTTTACTCATCCCGCTGGCGATCAAAGTCGCGTGGCCGCCATTGGCGGTGGAGCCAATTACAGGTGTTGCGGGCGAGCCAGTGGCCGGATGGTCGGTGTGGTTCTGGATGCTTGCGATCTCACTCGGGTGGAGCTGCGCGCTTGCTGGAACCGCG
>JBQTIF010000215.1:0-7203 GCA_052388395.1 Gemmatimonadaceae bacterium
TTGACCCCGGCGCCGACTTTGTCGGGCGGCTTAAATTCAATGGGGGTCCGCGTCTTTTTACCCCGGGGCCCCATCCACCCCCGCCGGCCAGGCTCCTTTTCAAATCGACTCTGACCCCTTTGATTTCTAACGCGATTGCGGGGAACCGGGAACGGGAGACCCGGCGCCATCACCACCTGCTGCGGTCGCCTGCGCCGAGCGACGGGACTGACCCACGGACCGCGCCGCGACGTATCCGGCGACGCCGTCATCCAGCTGCACGCGATACCAGCGACCCACCGCGCCCACGATCTGTAGCGTCATGTCGCGATCGAGGCGGCGCACGGTGTCTCCATCGCTGCTCGGCGCGATGAGCAGTGCTGTGCGCCGATCGGTTGTAACGCCTAACGCGCCGAGTTTGCTGGTGTCGGCGGCGATCATCGCCGGTTGCTCCGTGACCAGGCGTACGAACGGATAGGGATCGATCGGTCCCTCTCCACGCCGATAGATCCCGAAGTGAAGGTGCGGCCGCGTCGTCCGGGCGTTTCCGGTGTTGCCAACGAAGCCGAGCGTGTCCCCTCTCCGCACATGGTCACCTGCGTTGACTGCATGGCGGTCGAGATGGGCGTAGTACATCGTTTGCGAGCGCTCACTGTCACGCAACCAAACGACGTTCCCTCCAAGTTCGTTAGGCGATGTCGAGCGCACCACGCCATCCGTCGCTGCGAGCACCGGCGTGCCACGCGCCGCGAAGATGTCGATCCCGTGGTGCGATCGACGGCCGGCGTCACGCTCCGCGCCGAAGTAACTCAGCACCGCTCGATTCCCTGCGCCGTGAACCGGAAACGCCAGCGACGGTTCGGCGCGTAACGTTAGGTCATAGCGTCCACTTCTCAGCAACTCGGCCTGGACGCGAAGCACGTATGCGCCGGTTCTCCGTGCTTCGTGCTCCAGCCGGAGGTGCGGCCCCACAGCGCTGTCAGCCAACCCTGCCGAGTCAGCGCTCGCGCGATGCACGAATGGGCGCAGCGTGTCGGTCGTTTCCTCGTACAAATCGACAAAGAGCTGCGTTGCCACTCCAGCCGCTCGCAGGACAGCCACCACGCGCTGCCCATCAGTCAGGTTAAATCGATAAGCGACGGCGCGGGCTTCACTGCGCGAGTAAAACCCGGCTTCGCGTAATGGAAGAGCAACGAACAGTGGTGCGCGCAGCGCGCTGTCACTGGCGGCCAGCCATTCTCGGCCGAGACCCGTACCTGCAAGGCCGGCGTCAGTGAGAGATCGAGCGTAGCGCTCGTGCGCTGTTTCAGGTTTAGGCCCGAGCCGTACCACGTCCCCACAGGCGACGAAGCAGGCAGCCAGACACATGAGAACCGAGCGCTTGTGCACGATAGAACCCAATACGCAGAAACCATGCGGCCTGTTCCTGCTGTTTGGAGCTGACCCCTTGCGAGCCGCCGCCGCTACCGGGGCGGCGGCTCTAGCCGGACGCGACCAGGAGCCGTAACGTGGGCGCTCTCCGCCCGGCGGCCAGTGAAGCCTGGTGCGCACCGTAACGCTGTGTGTCGTTAGGTCCCCTTCACCCCTCCTAAACCAATTCGGAGGTCGCTATGGTCCCGCTCACGTCGTTGTGGTTACCGATCCTGTTGTCTGCAGTGTTTGTGTTCATCGCCAGCTCCATCATCCACATGGTGCTCGGCTACCATAACACGGACTTCGATCGCCTACCGCAGCAAGATCAAGTGATGGACGCGCTGCGCCCGTTCAACATCGCACCCGGCGATTACATCGTTCCGCACGCGATAACTGCTGCTGAGCGCAAGTCTCCTGAGTTCACTGAACGGATGAATCGCGGACCGGTGTTGGCAATGACGATGTTCGCGCCCGGCGCTTGGCGAATGGGCTCGCGGCTCCTCCTGTGGTTTCTGTTCAGCGTGCTAGTAAGTCTCTTCGCCGGGTACGTTGCGGGCCGTACGCTCCCTCCTGGTACTGTTTACCTGACAGTCATGCGTGTCGCTGGTACAGTGGCTTTCGTAGGCTACGCACTGGCACACCTACCGCCTTCGATCTGGTACGATCGAAAGTGGAGCACGACGCTGAAGAACATGTTCGACGGACTGGTTTACGGTCTGCTGACTGGCGGGACGTTTGGTTGGTTGTGGCCGGCGATGTAGGAGTGGATGGTGGCTAGTGGATAGTGGTTAGTGAGACAGGCGAACGCTCTGCCTTTCTAGCCACTATCAACGATCAACTATCCACTATTCATCGACTCTGACCCCAGCCCACGCCTCGACCACGCGCCTGGCGACGCGTATCGCCGCGTCTATCTCTGCGTCGGCGATACCGACCGCGCGAAGGTTCCACCTAACGACGAATGCCGCAAGCTCCTTCGGTTCCCCGTCTATGACGCCAGAGAGGCGTTGTTCGACGCAGTTGCGCGCCGCTCCGATCCATGCGGTCACTGCAACGTCGATCTGTTCCTTCGGATACGTCAGTAGGTTGTCGAGAATGTACGCCCGTATGCGTGTGGCGAAGCGCTCGGCGACGCGGTCGCGTAGCGTCCTCGTCGTGGCGCCAAACAGCAGGATCCGCGTTAGGCCGGCCTTTATTCGCCGGCGACTGCACCACGCGACTGCAAGCTGCGCGGTGCCGTTGTGCGCATGCGGATCGCGGATAGCGGAACCGGCATCGATGACGCCACGCGGGCACACATCTTTGAACCGTTCTTCACCACGAAGTCCCCGGATCGCGGCACTGGACTAGGTCTTCCGACCGTCCACGCGATCGTGAAGGAATCTGGTGGCTGCGTCGATTTGGAGAGCCGCGCTGGCCGGAACAACTGTCGACGTCGTGCTGCCGGACGCCGCTCGGGTCGGGCGGCGCGCCGCATAGCTCACATGTCCTGCGCGGGAAGCCCGTCCAGCGACGCGCGCTGGGCACACCGGCGAACGCCTAACGATTTGCGTCCGAAGTAGGCGGAAAGCTGAGGCTGCCTTCGCGCTACCACTTTGGACGAGCCCGCTTCGCCGCCCTAATCTGCGCACGCCCTTTGCACTACCCAACCACAAACAGGACGCGCGCGCCCTGAGCTGCGTGCGCCTGTGCGGAACGAATAGACGGGAAGGAGTCTTTTGGCGCGCACGGCTTGCTCTTCAGGCAGCCGTGCGACGTGCAGAAGGCACACAACGTGCGAAATGCGTACGTGAATTTTTCACGCCGTGCCTAACACTCCGGTCGAGTGTGCGCGGCAACTGGAGGGTAAACATGAAAACCAGCGTTCTCCGCGCATGGCCACTGCTCGGCGTTGCCGTGCTTTCGTTCGGCATCGCGAGCTCGGTGCAGGCGCAGGACACGACTCGGACAGACACAACTCGTGCACGACGCGTGACTTCGCAGCAACGCATTCCACTTCAGAAGCGCGAGTCGCGCGGTGAAGTAGAAGATCTCAATCGCCTGCGCGCTGATTCCATCGCACGTGCCGATTCGATAGCTCGTGCCCGCATGGAACAGATGCGGCGCGATTCGATCGCGGCAGTGGAGAAAGCACGCGCCGATTCGATCGCTGCAGTAGAAAAGGCACGTGGCGATTCGGTCGCAGCCGAAGAGCGTCGGCGTGCAGAAATTGAGCGCGCCCGCGCGGATTCAATAGCTCGGGCGGATTCCATCGCGCGGGCTGAGCAGTTACGACGCGAGCAGATGCGCAACCGCTACCTCTTCAATGGCAGTGGGTGGTACTTGGGCGTAGGTGGTGGGCGCAGCGCTCCAATGGACGATTTCGACGACGTCGGATACGAGAGCGGGTTCAACGTGACCGTTCCGATAGGTTGGCACAAGCCGAATTATCTGTTCGGTGTGCGCTTCGACTTCGGATTCGACAAGTTCAACAGCGAAGTGTTCGAGAGCCTGACAAATGAGGAGGATCCTCGGGTCCTGTCGGCTACGGCGAATCTTACCATGCGCCTCCCGCTCGGCACGCGGAACTTCGCGCTGTACGGCGTGGGTGGTGGCGGTATCTACAACTTCAGTGGCTACGGCCGTTCCTCGTTAGGTGCACTGTTAGGTAACGACGTGCTGGACAACAACGATGAGAGCGACGAAAGGAGCATTACGAAGCTAGGTGCAAACTTCGGCGCGGGCTTGGAACTTGGTATTGGCCCAGCCGCTATTTTCCTGGAGTCGCGTTGGGTGAATGTGTTTGCCAACCGTGACGAAGATCTCGACTTCAACGAGTTCTTCGGCAGCCGCTCCAAGCATGTTCGTTGGATGCCGTTAGTCCTTGGCGTCACGTTCCGTTAGGAAACAACGGACTTGATGCCGTCGCGTCGTCCCACCGTCCAAACGTGGGGCGGCGCGACACCCAAGGTGAATCAGTCGTTATGAAGCATAGAGCCACACACTCGTTCGGTCCGCTCGCGCTGCTGCTCACGCTGTCGCTTGCATCACTGCCAGCCACCGCGACCGCTCAGCGCGGGCGGACCAACACTGATACGGCAGTCGCCTCGACAGTGGCGCTGTCTTCGCTGCTCGTGCGCTATCGCGATGCGTTAGGCGACACGGCGGCGCTTGCAGGGTTTCGCACGTTCCAGTCGCCGCAGGACAGCCTGGAGTGGGAATTGTGGCGCGAGCGGGCCCGCAGCTCCGGTGATTTTCGCGTCGTGGTTTCGCTCTTCGATCGCGAGCTCTACGTGATTCGTGCTGCTGATACCCTGCTCGTCGCTCCGATAGCGGTCGCGTCAGGGACTACGCTCGAGTATGCCGGTCGCAAGTGGACATTCCGCACACCGCGCGGGCAACGACCGGTGCTGCGCAAAGTGACGAATCCGGTTTGGTCGCCACCGGACTGGCTCTACGCGGAGGTGGCAGCTGCGTACGGTCTACAGCTTGCGCGTCTCAGCGCACAATCCTCTGTTCGGCTCAGTTACGGATATCGCCTAACGGTGCGCAATGGCGTCGTGGGCGTGATCGCTCCCGACACCAAGAAGTTCACGCCGCTTCCAGTCGACGAGCACATCGTCTTCAACGGCACGCTCTTTATGCCGCCGCACGGCACACACAACCGGCGAGTACCGGGGGAATTGGGCCGCTTCGCGCTCGATATGGGAAACGGCTATCTCATCCACGGCACGCCGGACGAGAGCACCATCGGCCTCGCAGTTACGCACGGCTGCATTCGGCTGGCGGACGTCGATATCACGTGGATGTACGAAAACATTCCTGTGGGAACGCGCGTCTTCATCTATTGAGTTAGCGCGGCGCACACCTAACGAGCAGGAAATTCTCGCCGGCCCTGGCGACCTCGGCTGGAGCTGTGAAGGTTGTCATTGCCCAACTCAGGCCCGCCATAGAAATTCGATACGATGCGCCCCGCGCCGCTGGTCAATCGCGAGTACGAGCGATTGCCGGCTCGTCGCTGTCAATGCCACCTAACGGGCCACGCGGGTGTTCCATGCTCCTCGAATCGCCTGCAATGCCGGCGGCTCAGGATAGCAGACTCTACCGTAACAATGCCACGGCGCGTTGATCTCACGCCGGAAAGCGTACTGGACCGGAACTTGAATCAGACCGTTCTTTTTTTCAGGCACGCTCATCGGACCACCGATCAATGAAAACTCCAACGCAGACTTCCAAGAGTCACAACATCCTGCAAGAGAATGGCTTAGGGGACATGCCGCCGCCGGATCTGCACGAGCTTCTCGGAGCGATGCAGGCCGTTCACGATGGCAACTTTTCCGTCCGGCTCCCGCGGCACTGGACAGGATTGTCAGGGAAGATCGCGGACACGTTCAACGGCATCGTCGCGGCGAATGAGCGAATGGCCGCCGAATTACAACGAGTCGGTCGCGTCGTCGGAAAACAAGGAAAGATCCGGCAGCGACTCGACATTGGCCGATCAGGCGGCGCCTGGCGCGAAATGGAGAGGTCGGTGAACACGCTCATCGACGACCTCGTGTGGCCGACCACGGAGGTCACACGTGCCATTTCCGCAGTGGCGCAGGGCGACCTGCTTCAGACGGTCCGATTGGACGTCGATGGCCGACCGCTCGAGGGTGAGTTCCTGCGCTCGGCGACGATCGTGAATCGCATGATCCAACAGCTTGGCGTCTTCGCCGGTGAAGTCACACGCGTGGCGCGCGAGGTCGGCGCCGATGGGAAGCTCGGCGGCCAGGCACAGGTGCGCGACGTGTCCGGTGTGTGGAAGGATCTCACAGAGTCAGTCAACTCGATGGCGAGCAACCTTACGGCGCAGGTGCGTAACATCGCCGAAGTGACGATCGCCGTCGCCAGCGGGGACTTGTCAAAGAAGATCACCGTCGACGTGCGCGGCGAAATCCTGCAGCTCAAGGAAGCCATCAATACGATGGTTGACCAGCTGCGCGCCTTCGCGGCGGAAGTTACCCGCGTGGCGCGCGAAGTCGGTACCGACGGAAAGCTTGGCGGTCAAGCAATCGTGCCAGGCGTCGCAGGGACGTGGAAAGACCTCACGGACTCCGTGAACGCGATGGCCGGCAACCTAACGGGACAAGTGCGTAACATCGCTGAGGTAACTACAGCGGTTGCACGTGGAGATCTCTCTCGAAAAATCACGGTCGATGTCCGGGGAGAGATACTCGAGCTCAAAAACACCATTAATACGATGGTCGATCAGTTAAATGCCTTTGCTGCCGAAGTCACGCGCGTGGCGCGCGAAGTCGGTACCGAAGGAAAACTCGGTGGTCAGGCGCAAGTGCCAGGCGTCGCCGGTACGTGGAAAGATCTCACCGACAACGTGAACTCGATGGCCGGTAACCTAACGGCGCAGGTGCGCAACATCGCTGACGTGACGATCGCCGTGGCGTCAGGCGACTTGTCCAAGAAAATCACGGTCGACGTGCGCGGCGAAATCCTGCAGCTGAAAGAAGCGATCAATACGATGGTCGATCAGCTGCGCTCCTTTGCATCTGAAGTGACGCGCGTGGCACGCGAAGTCGGAACAGACGGAAAACTCGGCGGTCAGGCGATCGTGCCTGGTGTGGCCGGTACGTGGAAAGACCTGACGGACTCGGTCAATTACATGGCCTCGAACCTAACGGCCCAAGTACGAAACATCGCCGAAGTCACGACGGCCGTGGCCCGTGGCGACCTCTCGCGCAAAATCACCGTCGACGTCAAAGGTGAAATTCTCGAGCTGAAAAACACCATCAACACCATGGTGGACCAGCTCAACGGCTTCGCGTCGGAAGTCAC
>JBQTIF010000216.1:0-8245 GCA_052388395.1 Gemmatimonadaceae bacterium
GCTTGAACTGACTTTCCGAGAACGCCCGGTAGCGCCGTGTCCGTCTCGTCACTGTTCGCGGATCGACGCGAGGCTGGGTCCACGCTCGCCGCGGCACTCGGAGAGCTTACTGGACGGCAGAATCTGCTCGTGATCGGAATGCCACGAGGCGGCATTCCGGTCGCGCGTGTTGTAGCCGACGAGTTGCGCGCCCCGCTCGACATCATCATCGCGCGAAAGCTCGGCGTACCAGGCATTCCAGAGGTTGCGTTAGGCGCGATCGCAGAGGATAGCCAGCGGATCGTCGAAGAGTCCGTGAGCTGGTTCATCGGCGTACCGCGGCAGGTCATCCAACAGGTCGCGCTGCAAGAACGCAAAGAGCTCGAACGGCGGGTCGCCCTCTACCGCGGGAACCGCGCTCCTCCCGACGTGCGTGGCCGCACGGTGGTACTGGTGGACGACGGTGCAGCGACGGGCGCCACGTTGCGCGCCGCGGCCATCTCGTTAGGCGCAAGTCGGCCCGCGCAGCTCATCGCCGCCGTACCGATCGCTTCCGCGGCCGCAGTCGACTCGTGGCGTCCACACGTCCACAGGATCGTGACGTTGGCGACTCCAGACCCGTTCCAGACTGTGTCGACGCGGTACGACGACTTCTCGCCGGTCAGCGATGCGGAGGTCACCGCCTCGCTCGGTTGGCCGCGGGGAGCACACACGACGCCGGATAACGGTGACGTGGAGCAGTTGGTACACATCCCAGTCACCGGCGACAGCGTAGAGGGCGACCTGGGTGTGCCTAACGACTCGCCACGCTCCCTGATACTCCTCGCGCACGGTGGCGGGAGTAGCCGCGCCAGCTACCGGAACCGTTATCTAGCCGGCCGTTTGCGCCTCGCGGGCTTTGCCACGCTGCGCGTGGATCTGCTGACGCAGAGCGAACAAGCAGCCGACGCGAGCGACGCCGCAGTGCGCTTCGATGTGCCTCGAATCGCGGATCGGCTGCTTAGCGTGGCCGAGTGGGCGTCACGCCAGGGCGTAGCTGGTGCGGCACACATAACGATTGTCGGCGCGAGTACAGCCGCCGCCGCGGCACTCGTTACAGCTGCAGTGCGTCCGGAGCTGGTTCACGCGGTGGTGGCACGCGGCGGGCGGGTCGACCTGGCGCAGGACGCGCTCCACCGTGTGCACGTCCCTGTGCTACTCATCGTCGGGAGCGCGGATCGTGAAACGCTGCGCTGGAACCGCGATGCTGCCCGTCATCTCTCTGCGCCAACTCGTCTCGCCATCGTAGCGGGAGCCGGTCACACGTTCGAGGAACCGCGAGCACTTGGTGCCGTCGGAGAACACGTTGTTCGGTGGCTCACGTCCCCGAGCAAGCGTTCGACGCGGCCATTGTCGCGCGTCCTGTCAGGTTTTGCAGAGCGCGTCCGTTTCCAGACATAGCGACGCTGGCGCCATAGCCTGAATGGAGGCTGGACTCCCGCTAGTCGCGTGCAGTAGTCGCTGAGCGGCTACCGCCGGAGATCTGAGTCCGGTCTCCGGGAAAGATCCGGCCCCAGTGGAGGGGTAGCGCGCACGTCTTCGCGCTCGACAGGGAGTTCGACGACTACCTCGGAGACTTGCTCACGATCCTCGAGGAGATCCTCGAACACCGCACGGAAGTGCACCAACGCCTGGCGCAGATCCTCGGTGCTCGCCTCGTGGCGTCGATGCCTGTGAGCGAGCTCACGCAGTGCGCGGTAGTCATCCACGACGTCTGCATGATGAACCGAAAGATCGGCGCTGCGTTGATCGAAATCCGCGATCGGATAACCACGCGCATCGATCACATCTTCGATCAGGCGGTCCCCCTCGGTCACCGCACCTGGTGGATCATCGACAAACTGACTTTGTATTGCGCGCCAGCTCGCCACAAAGCGATTGCGCTGTTCGCGCGTTAGGGCGCGCAGCTTGAGCTGTTTTACACGCCGCCCGCGACCCGCGAGCTCCCGTTGTGCTCGCAGGCGGCCCAGCTCGTCAACTGCCCGATCATACTCCTGGCCGTACTGAGTGTGGAGCCTGCCACTGCGCTCACGCTGCCAAACCAGCAAGCCGATGACGAGCGCCACTGTTACAGCGATCGCCGCGATGATAATCGGATCCATATGCTGCTCCTCTCACTGCACCTACAAAAATGCGATGCAAGGAGCACTCCAGCGAAGCCACGTCGCACGTGCCTCCGACTCAGCTGGGGCGGAACTCGTTAGGACCCCGAACGGGCTATAAACCCACGCGAATCGCCGCACAAAACTGTTACGAACAGTGCGTCGGGAGAGGCATTGGGAATGACATGCAACGTTTGGCCGAGGCCGAGCCCCATCCGGGCATCGCGCGGACCGACCACGCGCAGCGATTGAACAGCCCGTCGCGTTTCGTGATGTCGTGGCCGAGCGACAGACCTAGCGCCCGCTCTAGGCTCTGCAACCCGCTGTCGCGTGAAAGCATGGCCAGAACGCATGGCGTAACTCTAACGTTAATAAGGAGTTACCGTATCGTGCCCAGGCATAGAGCGACAGCGTGCTTACATGCCGCTATTCTTGCTGGACTGGGAGCGGAAAAGTGCGAATGCAGGTGCTGCCTCCCGTTGCTAACCCGGCGCCCGGTAGTCACGTTGGCACTCACGGCGTCTCTCCCAAGAGCCTACCTCTGATGATTGGAGGCATCCCGGGGGGCAAGTCCTACAGCCAAACCTAGAGAGCGAGCTCGATGATCGTACTTGGAGTTGCAGGTGGATTCTATGTGGGGAATCAGGACGCTTCCGCGACCTTGATGCGCGATGGCAAACTGGTCGCGGCGGTCGAAGAAGAGCGCCTGTGCAGCGAGAAATTCGCACGCGGCCGCATGCCGACGCGCGCTATCCGCGCGGTGCTGGCTGAGGCAAAGATCTCGATCGAACAGGTCGACGTTGTCGCGACGAGCTGGCCGACGTACCCGGATTTCAAGCAGCGTGTCGAGGAGTACTTCCGCTTCACGTTTGGGCACTGCCCAAAAATCCAGCAGTACGATCACCACCTCTGTCACGCTGCGTCGACGTTCTTCGCGTCAGGTTACGACAAGGCGATGGTCGTCACGTACGATCTCTCCGGCGACAACACATCCACGGCGCTTTGGCGTGGCGCCGGGACGGAGATCACGCCGATCGCCAACATCAAGCGACCAAATTCGTTAGGCATTTTTTACTCGATCATCACGCAGTATCTCGGCTTCGATCGAGACTCCGATGAATACAAGGTGATGGGCCTCGCCGCGTACGGCGAGCCGAAGTACGATCTGTCGTTCCTGCTCAAGGGCACCAACGGGTCGTACGATCTCGATCTGTCATACACCGCGTACGCGTCGCGCAAAGACACCGGGAATCGCGACGAGTCTCTCTTCAACGCGAAGCTGGAAAACGCGCTCGGGCTCGCGCCGCGTCGCTCAGGGATCCCGATCGACAAGAATTACATCAATCTGGCCGCATCGTGTCAGGCGCGTCTCGAGGACGTCGTTATCGGGATGCTCAAGTCGCACGTGCCGCAAGGAGAGCGGCTCTGCATCGCGGGCGGTGTCGGGCTCAATTGCAGCCTGAACGGCAAGCTCGCCGCGACGCGGCATTTCGGCGAGATCTACATTCAGCCGGCTGCGGGCGACGATGGTCTCTCGTTAGGCGCTGCCTACCTCGCTGCCATAGAGGGCGGCGACAATGTTCAGCCGATGGCCGACGCATTCCTCGGCCCGTCGTATACGCCAGATACTGTGCAGAAGTGGCTCGACATCTATCAGCTGCGCTATGTCGACGTTTCCGATCCCGCGTCGACGGCGGCGCGGCTCGTGGCCGAAGGGAAGATCGTCGGGTGGTTTCGAGGGCGCATGGAATTCGGGCCGCGAGCTCTCGGTGCTCGGTCAATTCTCGCCGATGCACGCCAAGCCGACATGAAGAACGAGATCAACGCACGCGTCAAGTTCCGCGAAGAGTTCCGCCCATTTGCGCCATCCGTTCTCGTCGAAGATCGCGAGCGTTACTTCGTCTGCCCTCAAGAAAGTCCGTACATGACGATGGCGGTGCCTGTCACAGCAACTGGCGCGGCTGACTTGCCGGCGACGACGCATGCGAACGGAACAGCGCGAGTGCAAACGGTCGACGCCGCGCGCAACGCGGACTACCATCGACTCATCTCCGCGTTCAAGGAGGAGACAGGCGGCTGCGGCGCGGTGCTCAACACGAGCCTCAACGTGATGGGTCAACCGCTGTCGTGTTCACCAGCTGACGCAATTCGGGTATTCTCCTGTTCCGGTATGGACGCTCTCGTCATCGAGAACTTCCTGGTCGAGAAAGAGCGCGCATGATCGAGGTGGGGAAGGCGACGTCGCTCGAGCGCCACTTCGAGCGCGATCCGTACGCCCGCTTCTACAACCTCGATCGCCTAACAGACGTCTTTCTGACGTGCGACGTCGATTGGGCGCCGGAGTTCGCGATTGAAGCGGTGCTTGAAGCGGTCCAGGTGCACGGTCAGAAGCTCACGATCTTCGCGACGCACCGCTCGGAGGTGTTGTTAGGCGCTCCGAACTGGCTCGAAGTCGGGCTGCATCCGGACTTCACGCGGCAGGACGGGAAGAGCCGTTTCGAGGAACGCATTGCGGCGCTCAAGGCATGGTATCCGGCCGCAGTCGGGATGCGCAGCCATCGCGACTTCTTCGGCAACAATATCGGTGACATGGCGAAGCAGTGCGGTCTGCGTTACGACGCGAGCTCGTTCCTGTGGAATCAGCCGTATTGTCAGGCGCACGCCGACTACAACGGGATGACACGCTTCTCCTACTCGTGGGAAGATGGCATACACCTCGACATGGGCTTTGGGCTCGACTTCGAGCGTGTCACGCTGCACACACCCGGGCTCAAGATCCTCAACGTCCATCCGATTCTGATCTATCTCAACTCTCGCAGCGAGGAACATCGGCGCGCTGTCACCCGCCGCTACAGCGACCTAACGACGGCGCCGTATGCACAGATCGCGGCCGAAGTGAACAAAGGGCGCGGGATCGGAGATGTATGGCGGGAGATGCTGGGGTATCTGGCGGCGCACAACGTCAGGACGCATCTGCTTCGGGAGGCGCTTGTTTAGCAGCGCAGCCTAACGCAAAAGATCAAAAGAGGGAGCTTGGAGTTATCGGCGCCGAGTTTCGAGAATCGAGGACGCGTAGCTCACCAAGTTCACGTTCTGTCGAAAACAAGATGCCGGTGAGCCTGCCGTCCTGAATTCTCAGGACTCGGCTCTGACCACTCACAGCTCCTTGTTTTGACCTGATGAGGCCGATGGCACGATCACCGCCTTGGTCACTTGGCGCTGCTCCACGGCGGCTAACGCCGCCCCGGCCTCGGCGAGAGAATAACGCCCCCCGATCATCTCGGCCCAGGGCACGCGAGCACCGAAGTGCGCCGCGATCTGCACGGCGCGATGGACGTGCGAGTAGTCCGATCCCCAACAACCGCGAATGTCGACGTGCTTGCGGTTGATCTGCCAATGCGGATGAATCCGCACGTCGCCCGTGTCGGTGTACTGCCCGGCGACAACGACACGTCCGCCGTCGCGCACGAGGTCGAGTGCCTGCGGCACAGCATCGGGGCTCCCTGCCGCCTCGATCACGGCGTCGACGCCATGACCAGCGGTCTCCCGTCGCACGAACTCGGCGCGTTCGTTAGGTGGCATGTCCAGGCCTATCACGTCAGTCGCGCCCATGCGCCGCGCGAAGTCCCGGCGCGACGCCGGATCGCCAATAGCGAAGATCCGCACCGCGCCGGAAAGCGCGGCGAGCGCGATCGCCGATTGCCCCACCGGTCCCACGCCTAACACGGCAACGGTCATACCGACGCGCACTTCGGCACGCTCCACAGCGTGCACGGCGGTGACCAGCCCGCAGCCACCGCCGATACACGTTTCTGGTGACAGCTCGCGCGGCAGCCTAACGAGCCGCGTGCCGGGCTTGAGCCAGATCGCCTGAGCCCAGCCTCCCGCCAATCCGTCGCGCAGACCGTACGAGATGCCATACACCTTCCGCAACGGGCAACGCGTGGTCTGCTTCGTGACCAGACACTGGTAACAGCGGCCGCAGCTCCCATGCACGTCAAGAAACGTGACGACGTCCCCTTCACGGTACGGAACGCCCTCGACGTCGTTGAGCGGGCCAGGGAGCGCCGCGATCGTGCCGACAGATACATGTCCCGGGATGATGGGATACGGCACACCGGCTAGCCGGCCGTGATGCAGATGCACGTCGGTCCCGCATACTTCGGAGTATGTCACGTGCAGTAGCGCGCCTCCCGCCTCCAGCGTCGGTGCGCGTACCTCATCTACGCGCATCGCGCCATGCGGCGCTGGCATCACCGCGGCGGCGTAGGTCGAGCGCGGCCGCATGCCTAACTACTGTGCAACGCGCGCATGCCGCGGCGAAGCAGCGCTGCTGCCAACGTCACTTTGTAGCCGTTCTGCGACAGCGGCGTCACGTCGTACAATGCGCGATCCGCAAGCGTACCATAGTCATCGTCCGAGAGCCCGCCAGACGCGACATCCTCCTCCACGGATTCGTTCACACGCCACGGACGTGCAGCGACGCCGCCGAGCACGAGCCGCACCGCGCCGTCGCGCCGCTTGACGGCGGCGAGCGACACAAGCGCAAAGTCCCAGGCTTCTCGCTGGGTCGCCTTATCATAGTAGTGCATGCCGCCGGCCGCTTCGGCTGGGAGCTCGATAGCAACGATCAGCTCACCCGGGCTCAGCGTCGTTTCGCGTGTCGCATCTGCGTTAGGCACCGCATACAAATCGGCGATCGCGAGCTCGCGCGATCCGCTGGTGCGCGCCACCTCCAGCCGCGCATCGAGCGCTGTCAGCGCAACGGCCGGATCCGACGGATGCACCGCGTGGCAAGGCCCCCCGCCGAGTATGCCCAGGTGCTGGTTCGCTCCGTCCACGGCGGGGCAGACGTTGCCGCCACGCTTGTAGCACCTAACGCCGCGACGGAAGTACCAACAGCGCGGCCGCTGACAGAGGTTGCCGCCGAGCGTTCCCATATTGCGCAGCGCACTGGATGCCGCGGCGGCGCACGCTTTGGCGAGTGTGCCATAAGACGCGAGCACAACAGGGGCACGCTCGAGCGTTGCTAGGGTGACCGCTGCGCCGATGCGCAACGAGCCGTTTGTGAGTGCTGCGACGCCCTGGAGCTCCGGCAAGCGTCGGACGTCGACAAGCGCCGCCGGTGATCGCAGCTGCTCCTCGATCTCGACGAGGAGGTCAGTCCCGCCCCCCAATGCGGCGGCGTTGCCGTCAGCGAGCGCTGTGACGGCGTTCGTCAGGTTGTCGGCAGCCAGATAGGTGAAATCGCGCGTGGGGGCCACTGGGTGATAACTTCCTGAGCGTGACGCGCGCGCGAAAGCCTCAATCCATCCGCAAAATCGCCGCGCGCCTGTGCCTGATGCTGCCGTTGGTGGCGCTTGGGTGTAGCGAGGCGCCGCGCGAACTGGACACGACGCTTGCCAGCGATAGCGCTACCACGGCGACACAGCAGACGCCGGCGGTCGACAGCGCGCTCGATACACTGATCACCGGCTCGCCCGACGATTCCGCGATCGCGGCACGCAGTAGCTCGACGCAAGATACTCGGCTCTCGCCGCTGGCGGATTCCCTGGCGCGCTTTCTCGTGTTCGTCCCGGTCACGCAGCGCTGGTTTGCCGCCGCTTCACGTGGGCAGCGGATGCTTGTCGATCTTGGTCGTGTCGACACGACGATCGGTGACAACCCCGTTAGGCAGACGGCGTACAAGCAGGCCGTCGCGAAGCTCGCGCCGATTGGTCCCGGCGACAGACTCCGGCTACGCGGTCCGTGGGGAAGTGACGACGTGACCGTCAGCGGCTTCGACGTGTGGAGTGGTCGTATTGTCGCCACGCTCAAAGCGCCCCCCCACATCGTTTCGCTGGCGCGCGAACGCGATTGGCTCCCCGCCGTTGCTGTGCGCAGTGACAGCGCACTCTCCTCGCGCGTACGAAGCTGCGAAGGTTCACTGCCGCCGGCTTTCAATGCCCGACTTTCTGCTGTTAAGGATTCCCTTGTTAAGGCGTTGCGGGCCGCGAAAGACCTGCCGCGCGTTCCACGACTCGCGAATTCGCTCAAGGACGCGTCATCGCGCATCGCAGGGTGTTTCGAGAACGCCAACGGCATCCTGATGGTGACGCTCTACGCCGGGGACTACGAGTGGGTGC
>JBQTIF010000217.1:0-2599 GCA_052388395.1 Gemmatimonadaceae bacterium
GACGTGTACCTTGAGGTCCGTCTTCGTGTGCGCTCCCAACCGGTAGTGTCGCACGCGACCAAGTTACACGCACCTTCTCTTCGCCTAAAGGCGAGGGGTTTCCACCATCCCCGAAACAGATACTAAAATAGGGGAGGGGATAGGGGAGAGAGCGATGCAACGAAGCTTGCTGCTTCTTACGTCGCTCGTAGCGAACGTGTCATCGCTCGGCGCGCAGGAGACGTCCACGGTGGCGGGACGCGTCGTGCGCGCCGGGTCGTCAGTGGGCATTCCTGGCGCCGAAGTCACGCTCGCCCAGCGACATTCTCGCGCTGTAACTGACGCCAACGGCGAATATCGCTTCGACGGCATCCCGGACGGGCGCTACACCATGCACGTTCGGCGGCTTGGGTTTCAACCTGAATCGTTAGGCGTGGAGCTGCCGCTCGCCACAGGAACAGATCTGACGATCGCGTTGCGAGAATCAGCGCAACCCCTCGACACAGTCGCTGTGTCCGGTCGTGATGAGCTACTGGCGCGCGGTAAGCTGGCCGGCTTCTACGACCGCAAGAAGATGGGTATGGGCCGCTTTCTGGAAGAGAAAGACATCGAGTAGATGCTCACGCGACGGCTCTCGGACATCATCGTCGCGCGGATGCCCGGAACGCGCGCCGTGCGCGGGAGAGGATCCCAGTCATTCATCTCGACGTTTCGCATGGCCCCGTACGTCTTGGCGGGAGCGCCGGCGGGAGGTGGGGGCGCCGGATCAGCACCGGCTGGGGGCGCGTTTTCACGAACGGCACCGCGACCAACGCAGTGTTATCCCGATGTCTATCTCGATGGAGCCCTCGTCTATTCATCGGGACTCGAGATGGATCGCGACGCAGGCGACGTCCGCTTTGACGTGAACTTGATCGACCCAGCACAGGTTTCGGCCATCGAGTTCTACGGCGGTGCGGCGCAAATGCCCGCGCAATTCAATCGCACCGGTGCTGCGTGTGGCGCCTTACTGATCTGGACTAAGTGATTCGTTCCCTTATCGGTGTTGCGTTAGGCGTCTCGCCGCTCACGCAGTCAGTCATGGCGCAGAATAGCGCGTCGCTCGCTGGCCGCGTCGTGCACAAGGCATCGCGAGCTGCCCTCGCCGGTGCTGATTCGGATCTGGCCCCCGGATCGCGCCGTCTCGTGACCGACGACTCTGGCCGCTTCAAATTCGATCAGGTCCCGGCGGGCAACGTGACGCTCATTGTGAAGCGCATCGGCTTCGTACCGGAGTCGTTGTATGTCACGTTAGGCGATAGAGAAGACGTTGATGTTCTCGTCGAGTTGGAGGAGGCCGCCCAGCGCCTCGATACGGTCAGTGTCGCGGCACGTGAAACGCCGATACCACGTGGCAGGCTATCCGCGTTCTACGAACGCAAGCCTTTCGGCATCGGACGCTTTCTCGAAGCCAAGGACTTCGAAGACGTCACAAATCGCCAAATGGCCGAGATCCTCGCTGCGCGCCTTCCCGGCATCCGTAAGGTCCCGCTACGAGGAGGATCGAGCGTTGCAATCGCCACATCGCGTTCAAGTCGGATGGCGACACGTCGCGGACCTCCCGGCCGTGCTTCGTCGCCGTCTACCTCGACGGCGTCATCGTGAGTGGACCAGCGGCGGTGTTCGACGTCAACACCCTCACCCCTGCGCACATCTCGGCCGTGGAGTTCTACAGCGGGCCAGGTCAGATACCTGCCCAGTTCAACAAGACCGGATCGGCATGCGGCGTCCTCCTCCTATGGACCAAGTGATGCGGCGTATGGCGATTGCGTTAGGCATGGCGTTCATGGCGCAGAACGCAGTCGCGCAGAATAGCGCGAGGATCAATGGCCGCGTGGTGAACAAAGCCTCCAGGGCGACCGTTGCCGGTGCCGAGGTGGATTTGGCGCCGGGAGCGCGCCGGCTCGTGAGTGACAGCTCTGGACACTTCAGATTCGATGAAGTGCCGGTGGGCAATGTCACGCTCGTGGTCAAACGCATCGGTTTCGTGCCGGAGTCGCTCTTCGTCACGTTAGGCGACAAAGAAGACCTTGACGTGTCCGTCGAGCTCACACCGTCCGCGCAGCAGCTCGATACCGTCAACGTCGCGGCGCGGGCAACGCCTATTCCCACCGGCAAGCTCGCCGGATTCTACGAACGCAAAAACGTCGGCCACGGGCGTTTCATCGAGGCGAAAGACCTCGAACAACAGCTGCATCGTCGCCTGGCTGACATCCTCACGAGCCGCATTGCCGGAACGCGACAAGTGCGATCCACGCGCGGTGGAACGGCGGCGTTCTTCGCCACCACGCGATCGACGCCTAACGCGCTCGTTGGCGGTCCCGGCGCGTTCAGCGGCGGGGCCCGCTTGCCCCCGCCCTGTTACGCCTCGGTGTACGTGGATGGCACAGTCGTATTCACTTCGGGTCAAGAGCGGATGTCGGGACGCGCAGAGGACGTGCTGTTTGACATCAACTCAATCGACCCGGCGCACATTTCCGCGATCGAGTTCTACACGTCGGCACAGACGCCGGCGCAGTACAACAGGACCGGCTCGTCTTGCGGCGTGCTCCTGATCTGGACGAAGTGATGCGGCGTCTCT
>JBQTIF010000218.1:0-3714 GCA_052388395.1 Gemmatimonadaceae bacterium
CGGCCCGCTGCCGCACCGCCCGCTGCAGTCGCGCCCACGTCGTCAGCAGCCGCTCGCTGACCCCGCGCGGCAGCGGCTGGCCATCCCACTGCGTGAGCCGGGGCAGCTGCTCGGGCAAGCTGCGCAAATGTCGTTAGGCGAATGCCGTGGGATGCCAGAAGCCTCTTGATCCGATTCACGCCACGGGTGCGCTCGCGCGTCAGCCGCCCGAGCTCACGGTGGGCATGGCGCCGATCCTCCTCTTCCACAGTGGGAACATGCAGCACGTGCCACGGCCGACGCTCTCCTTCGGCGTGCCGAAATAGCAAGCGCAGCAGCGCCTTGGCGTCGAGTCGGTCCGTCTTCGCGCGCCGCGCGGGCCTGGGCACCTCGATGCTCGAGGAATCCACCACGAGCGCCGTGATCCCTGCAGCCGTGCAGGCGCGCTGAAGCCAGAAGCCGTCGCGCCCTGCCTCAGAGCAGAGCAGCACCGGCGCGTCCGCGGACAAGCCGAGATGCCGCCGCGCCAGCGTCAGCTCGTCGTGCAGTCTCGTTAGGTCCCGTGCCGGCAACGTGCGCAGCCGGGGGGGATCCGCCACGGCGCGGGCGCAAGCCAGGCACCAACTCCGGTTGCCGAGATCCAGCGCGACGTGTAACGTCGGGGTCGGTGGGCTCGCCGGATCAGTGTGGGTCGTTAGGGTAGGCACGGCTCCTCCGATGTGAGAGTTGCAGGAGACGCTATCCTGGCGGCCCACGATCCGCGACCACCAAGACGGCTACATAGTTTCTGAACGGCACGCCGTTTAGGCGTCTGCTACGAATGAGCATGTACACACACGCCCTGACCGCTCTCGTATCGCTCGTTGTCGGTGCGAGTTCGCTGATGAGCCAACCCGTCGTGCAGTCCTACCCGCGTGGCGCTCAGGCCCCGGCGCACTGGCGGGTGGGGCCGCGCCCTACGCTGGAAATTGGCGGCCAGGAGGGCGTCGGACCTGCCGAGTTTTCCGGCATTGTCGGAGTCACTCGGCAAAACGACGGCACACTGATCGTCGCCGATGGGACCAGCCGCGAGTTGCGCTTCTTCGGCGCGAATGGACGTTACCTGCGCACCGCCACGCGGCGCGGTCTCGGCCCAGGTGAAATCGAATACCTCACCGAATTCACTGCTGTCGGCGACACGCTCGTAGTGGCCGACGGACGACGAGCGGTTCACGTGTTCGCGCCCGATGGCAAGTGGCTCCGTTCGCTCATTCTGCCACTTGTACAGGGTTACATCGTCAACCCCACCATTTGGCGCTCTCAACGCCACCGACGTAGTCCTCAATCTCACCCGCGGTCACATCGACAACACCGCAACTGTCCGACGGGACTCCATTTGGCTCGGCAGGGTTAGCATGCGCGATACATCCGTGCGTGTCGTGGGTGTGCAGCCACGTGCGCCGGCATACTCGCCACGCCCTGATGTTCCACCCGTAAATCAAGTTGTCTTTGCTCCGACTCCACTAACCGCCATTCGCGACGGCCGCATTTGCCTTGGGTACGCCGTTCGGTATGAGATCGTTTGCGTCGACTCGTTAGGCCGGCCGCTGCTAACAATTCATCGGGACGTGCCGATTCGCGCAGTGCATGACTCGGCGAGGGACGCATACCGCGCGCGTCGCCGGACCATACCAAGCCGTCCAGGGGTGACGAGCGCGCAACGCGAGCAGAGTCTTGCCGCTACGCAATTTGCCCGATCGTTCCCCGCCTTCTCGCAGCTTTTACTAGCGCCGTCTGGCGAGCTCTGGGTGCAGGCGTATGTCACGGAAGACGGGTTTCCGGCGGGCCGCTGGCGCAAGAGCGTAGTGCCGAGTGATTGGTCCGTGTTTGATCGCTCGGGGCGCTGGATCGCAGACTGCCGCCTCCCGCCCGGTTTTGTGCCGGTCGAAGTTGGAGCCGACTATGTACTCGGCGTTGGTGTAGATGCGGACGACGTTGAACGGGTGACGTTATGGACCTTACGTCGCTAGGCAGACGCCTAACGGTGAAATAGTCAAGATTGTCGGTGGGCTGGCGGGTGCGTTCATCGCTATAGTCGGCTTCTCTGCGTCAAGTAATTTCGGCGGCGATGCCGCGGGATTCGCAGGACTGCTGGTGGGCGTTCTAGCAGGCGCGCGCGTATACGTCACGCGATCCGCCGCTACATGCGTTACTACAACTACAAACGCCTGCACTCTGCCTGGACTACCGCACGCCCGTTGACTACGAGTCTAGCGCCGCGTAGAACAGTCTACCAATGAAACCGTGTCAGCGAAATCGAGGGAAGATCCCTCCGCAGACTCTGGAGGGCGGCGCCATATGCTGCGCCATGGGCGCCAACCATGATATGCGGCGCATCAGACCGGCGCGCCGCTAGGCGGCGGCCATCTCCGAAGCGGCTCAACGATGCGCCTTGTCCTTGTCTTCGTCATCAGCACGCTGTCAGCGTGTTTGGACTACCCGGTAGGTGGCGCGTGCACCGACATCCTGCTTCCAGGGTTACGCGCTGTCGTGCGAGATTCCGCCACGAATGCGGGCCTCGCGGCGACGGCGGTGGCCTTTGCGCGAGCAGGCACGTTCGTTGACACGTTGCGCAGTACTGGAGACTCCGTAATGGTTGGCGCGGATGAGCGCGCGGGTACGTACCGCCTTGAGGTATTTCATCCTGGCTATCAGAGCTGGAGCCGCGACGGAATCCATGTGACGCGCGACCAGTGCCATGTGAAAACAGTGCGGGTCCTCGTGCTCCTAGTACCTCGATGAGCATTGGCCGCCGCCTAACAAGCGCTTGCAGCAGCCGGGCGCTTCCGTGTCCTCGTTCCCTGTCCTCCCACAGCTCCGATGCGTTGCTTTGGAACGAACGTTGATTGATTCGGACACTGCGCCTGCAGTTGAAGCGCGAATCCGTTAGGCCGCGCTGGTGTTCGCTTCCCTGTGCGGCCTGATGCGTCTCCTTATTGCCTGTGCAGCTCTGGCTGCCGTCGTCGTGCCCGGCGCCGCTATCCAGGGCCAAGGTGCCAGAAGCGCAGTGCGCGTCGCTGTTGGGTTCGGAGTGGACACCGCGCGAGCGCAGCACCGTGAGATCTTCGAGCTCTGGCGCACGTATCTCGTGAGTCGTCCGGATTCAGTGCGACGCAGCGAACTGTGGTCTCAAGCCGAGCAGGCGCAGTGGCCCCACTTCGATCTACTCCGGGCCTATGTGTACCAAGGCTTTTCCAGGTTCACCGTCGTCGATTTAGCGCCCGCGATCGGTTTGGACAGTACCTATCTCATTCGCACCCTCATTGCTAGCGCGCCGGACAGCGTCGGTGACGTGCGACCGCTCGCTCTCTATCGTGTGTACGTGGTCCGTGAGCGAGGCCGCTGGGTGCTTGCGAATGCGTTACCGCGCCTAACGCGGCACTGGAACTCCGAAACGATTGGTCGGGTTACTTTTGTATTCCCGCGCATCCGCTCCTTTGCTCGATCGCGCGCCGAGGCTTCTGTGGCCTTTGTCGATTCTCTCTCGCGCGCATTTGACGTCGCGCCGCCAGCGAGTATCAGCTACTACTTTTCTGTTGACCTGCGCGAGACACTCCGCGCGGCTGGTATGGAGTTCTTTCCACTCGGTACGGATAGCCTTGGCGGCAGAGCCAACGTTCCCAACAGGTTGGTGTTCGTCGGCTCGTCGAGTCGCGGCGAGGACTACCGCCACGAACTTGCGCACATCGTCCTCGC
>JBQTIF010000219.1:0-19041 GCA_052388395.1 Gemmatimonadaceae bacterium
CCCCTTGCTGTCACGCCTGGCGCGAGAGGGGCGCGAGACCCACCTCGTGATCGCCACCGATGGCGCCAAAGGCGTTCGCGATTTCGCCCGTATCCCGGCCGGACCGGAGCTTGCCGCCGCGCGCGCCAAAGAAGCAGCCTGCGCGGCCAACCGGCTCGGCGTTAGGCAGCTGCACCTGCTGGGACTTCCGGACGGCGGCCTCGCATCGTTCGATGTGCTCGGCACACTCCGCTCGGGGCTCCTGACGATCATTGATTCACTTAGGCCCGCGGCGATCATCACGATCGGTCCGGAGGGTGGTACCGGGCATCCTGACCACCGGCTCGTAGGCAATGTCGTGACGCAGATCGTGCAGAGCGACGCGAAGTACGCGAACGTGGACCTTTTATATGCGTCACTGCCGATGGAGCGTCTCGTGACCGCACCGCGCGCACAAGCGAGCGTGAACGGCATCGCCGAGGCGCTGCTGACGGTGCGGGTACCGTTCGAGGAGCGGGATCTGGTGGCAGGGCGCGAGGAATTCGCGTGTCATCGCAGCCAGTACACAGCCCCGGAGATGGACGCGATCAACCGGTATCTCGCACACGCGTGGCACGGCAGCGTGTGGTTGCGTCCGTGGAACGGAACGCTGCACGATCCGGGACTTTCACGCGTTAGGCGCCGAGGGGCTGTTTGACGGCGCGATCACGGACTGGAGGACGGATCGGCATCGCCTGCGATGGCGAATAGCGACATCGGATCCACAGTGATGTCGCCGTAGCGCACGATCAAGTGCAGATGCGGTCCAGTCACGCGACCGGTCGCTCCGACGCGACCGATGACCTGACCACGCGCCACCGTGTCGCCGACAGCCACCTCCTGCCGCGAGAGGTGCAGGTACGCGCTCGTTAGGCCCGCGCCATGATCCAGATAGACGACGTTACCACCGTAATAGAACGCATCCACAATGCGAACCACAGCACGATTGGCGGCGCGCACTGGAGCGCCTGTGACGCCCGCGAAGTCTGTCCCCATGTGCCGCGACGTGAGCGTGCCGTTGTACTCGCGGCCGTGCCCAAATCCGCTGGTAATGCGCGACTGGCGCGGCAACACGAACGGCTCGCTCCAGAGTGGTGCGGTCGCGTGCGCGTTCTTGGCGACTTCGAGCGCACGTTGAGATTCACGGCGGATGCGCGCGGCTGTGGCAGAATCGGGGGGCTTTGCAAAGCGCGGCGCGACGGTGAGACGGTCGATCGGGTAGTTGGCGCTCGCTGCCTCGAGACGCATGACGAGCGAGTCTTCGCCCGCAGCCGTGGCGCATCGCAGCACGATACCTAACGAGCGCTCGCCCTCGATCGGCACTGCAGCAAAGGCCTGGGCGATGCTGCTGTCGCCGGCCGTGCGGACGAAATGAAGTGGTTGGTCTGCGACGCTACCGCTCAGACGGCCGCGCGATATGCCTGAGACGCGTACGCGAAAGAGCGCGCCTTGGCGCGGCGCGCGTGGCTCCCAAGACAGCGCCAACGAGTCACTACAGCTCGCTGCTGGCCCGGCCAGGGATAAGGCGGGACGCTGCGTCGCCAACAAAGCAGCCGTGACGATGAGCAGGACGGACGCGATCGTCGCCCAAGCGCGCATACCTAACGAGCCGCCCGGTGCCGCCCGATCATACGGCACGTAGTTCTCCCATTCCAGCGCCATGCCCTTCCTTGAACGCGCCCCAACCATGTGGCGTTCTCTGAAGGCCCCACCCGATTCCATAGCTGAGCTCAATCGCATCGTTCACAGCAGTCGTCTCCGGCGCGCGCGGCCCGACCTGCGTCTTTGTACGGATGCGCAGCTGCAGCTTGAAGATCTCGTTCCACGAGCTCTCGCTGAGTAGCTCGCGGCGCAACACGGCTGTCATGAATCGCACGTAGTCGTCGGTGCTTGTTTCCAGTGTGCTAGCTGAGCGTGCGGCGTTGTCTTTGTCTTTCTCATACACTTTGCCATCGGCAATGTGCCCCACGGCATAGTCTGCCTCGAAGCGCGGCTGCCACATGTAGCTCGACATGGTCACGCCTAACGGTCCGAATATGTGTTCCTGCATCAGCTGCTCGAGCGACTTGCCCGTGGCCTTCTCGCTGACCACCTGCAACAGCGTCATGCCGTCACCTGAGTAGTTGAATTGATAACGAGCACTGAAAGACAGCTTGCTGAGCGACGCGCCGTACATCTCGGTATCTGTGCGCAGGGCTTTCCCAGCGGGCCTGTCGGCGAAGCCAAACGCGCGCGAATAGATCTTTTGCGCCTCACTGAATATCGTCCCCGTTAGGCCGTGAACGTTCGCCGCGTGCGTGAGCTATTCGATCGGCTGGGTCAGCGCCGCGGTGTCGATGCTGCTGTCGTCGAAGCGAGTGATGGTAACGCCGGTCGATCCATTACCTTGGGCAGTGCGCGCCGCGGCGAGGAAACAGCACGCACCGGCGAGTGCGCGGCGCACTTCATACATCGGCGTCGTCATGCCGGTAATCGTACACAGCAACATGGGCCCAGCAAAGTTCTATTCGTCGAATCAGTATGTGGCGGGGAGCCGCGATGCGGCACCGTCGCGCGAATAGAAGCTGAACAGAACGTTATTGTCGGCGAGAGGAGTGGCGAGCAGCTGCGCGACGCGTTGTGCGATGGGCATTTGCAGCCCGTCGTGACTCGAGAAACTTTGAACGGCACAACTGGGCCTTCGGTATGGATCGCAGCACGTCAGCCGCGCGGCGTTAGGCTCTAGTCGATGCGCGGCTTTCACTTCGGCGCTGACCATTGGGGCTTGTTCGGCGCGCTACTGCTCCGCCGTTAAACAGACGTGATACTCGTGCATCGCGATTGCGTGTGCTGCGTGTGCGGCCGCTGGATCCTCGCCAACGGTCGAGAGTGCGCTGTGTGCGCGCGCGATTGCCGCCGAGCATGCCGGGCGCCAGAGAGGAGCCGTACGCAGCGCCGGTACTGCGGGAACCAGTGGCGGCTGGATGAGTGCGCAGCCGGCGAGCAACGTCGCTGACACTGCTGCGACCAGAGAGGCTGCAAATCGATGGCGGGTCATTCTAACCTCCTTCGCGCTAAACCTGTTCCGCGCCACGGCCGTCACAGTCACACACTCGGTCACATACGTACAGCGTCAAGCACTTTCCGGACCTCTAATTCGTGCGCATGCCTTCGCAGAATCGCTTCTGCGTCAATTCGGGCCTCGTTATCGCTTGGTCCGCTACCGCCGGAGCGCAGACAGAACACGCGCGCTTCGAGTTGCCCGTCGCCATCGAAGGGCGCCAGCACGTCCTGACATACGACGCGACGCACGACATAACCAAAGATGTAGACGCGCGCATCAAGCTCGTTGTATTCGTGCATCACGGCGGAAGCCAAAACGCCAGAAGCTATTTCAGGTACCTAACGAGCGCGCTTGATTCTGCCGACCGCGACCGACCGTCACTGAAACTCAAAGCCACGACGTTGGTCATCTCACCCCTGCGATGATAGGACCGCGCCACGTCGCCGATCGGCCGGCGCGATATGCAATGGGAGTTACCCCGTTTGGGACAACGGTTGGCGCGAAGGGGCCGATGCCGTTCACGTCGGCCACTCCGCCGGTGCTCAGCTGCTCAGTCGTTATGCACTTGGCTCGCGGGTTTACGATGAGCTTCGCCGCCAAGGAATCTACGTCCGCTACATCATCGCGAACGCATCGTCGCGGCTCTACTTCGACAGCCGGCGACCGAACCTCAGCGCTGAAGAGGGCTTCATCGATTTATGCATGGCGTACCGCTGGTCGACGGACGCGAATGCCGCGACTTCAACACCTACAAGTACGGGCTCGACGAGCTCGTGCCGTACATGAAGCGGCGGTCCATTTCAGCGATGCTGGCGAGCTTTCGTCAGCGTGACGTGTTCCTGCTTCAGGGGCTCGAGGATCGCGATCCAATGCACGACGGCGTAGATCGCGAATGCCCGGCGCTGCTGCAAGGAAACTTCCGGCTGGAGCGCGGCAAACGGTACTACGAATACCTCGGTCACTTCGTCGGCACTGACGTCTACACGCCGAAGTTCATCGAATTCGCCGGGTATCGCGCACTCTGGAAGCCAGATGTTTCTGTCGCCCCGCGGGAAGGTGATCATCTTCGTGAATGCGGACAGCGCGGCCGCGGCGCTACACTCCGCGACGCGAACTCCGCCAAGCGCGCGGCTAGCATAGTGATAGCTTTTTAGCTATCGTTTGTAACGATGGCTAGATCGGCTATTTCGGACGTGGTGCGCGATGCGCGCCAACGCGCCGGGCTCTCGCAGCGCGAGCTCGCGCGCCGCGCGCGGACGGCCCAGTCGGTGGTCGCACGCATTGAGGCCGGCGACACCAGCCCAACGTGGGAGACGTTGCAGCGACTTCTCGTGGCCGCGGGATTCGAGCTACACGCCAGTCTCCAGGTGCGGCCAGTGAAGAGCTCACACATGTTGAACGACGTGCCTCGCATCTTGCGCCTAACGCCTGAGCAGCGACTTCTCGAGCTGCGTAATGTGTCGCGTTTCTTTGGGTCGGCCAAGCGGCATGGCTGACGTCGCTCCGCTGGACCCTGAGCGTCTGATTAAAGGGCTCGCGAAGCACGGCGTGCGCTACGTCCTCATAGGCGCTGTCGCCGCTCGTTTGCAGGGCTTCCCGCGCTTGACGGCCGACGCTGACATCACGCCAGCGAGGGACCGGGAGAACCTAACGAACCTCGCGTCAGCATTGCGCGAGCTCGACGCGCGCGTGTCCACCGAGTCAGTGCCTGAAGGGCTCGCCTTTGACTGCAGTCCGGCAACGCTCTCTCGTGCGGAGCTCTGGAATCTCGTGACGGCGGCCGGAAGGCTCGACGTTGCGTTCACTCCGAGTGGGACCGAGGGCTACGACGATCTCGTTAGGAACGCCGTCAGCTTCGATGTGTTCGGCGTGACGCTCGCGGCCGCGTCTTTGGAAGACATCATTCGCTCGCAGGCGGCCGCCGCACGGCCGCAGGACCTGCAGGACGTGATCGTTCTGCGCCAGATGCTGCGCCAACGCAAAAAACGCTAGCTGGCACGTCGTGCCAAGGGTCCGCTGTCATGGTATCTTCGCGCTAGCGATAGCAAAGAGGACTGTGATGTCGCGTCGGCTCTACGTGTGGCTGGCATGTTCGATCGGTTGTGCGTCGCAGTCGTCGAGTAATGTGGACTGGCCCGTGTATCAGGGGAACCACGACCACACGCATTACACAGCGCTGGACCAGATCACACCGGCGAACGTCGCGCAGCTCAAGGTCGCGTGGACGTACGACACGAAAGACGCCTTTCAGGGATCGGAGATGCAATCCAATCCGGTTGTCGTCGACGGCGTTATGTACGCGATGACGCCGAAGCAGCGCGCGTTCGCGCTCGATGCAGCGACGGGGAAAGAGCTGTGGAGCTTCGATCCGACTGCTGGAGACTTCACCGGTCCGCGCATCCGCTATCGTGGCGTCGTCGTGCATGACGGACGTGTGCACTTCAACTATCGCTATCGCTTGTTCTCGATCGACGCGAAGACCGGACAGAAGGCAGCAGGGTGGGGAAACGACAGCGGTTGGGTCGACCTGCGCGCGGGGCTCGGCCGTCCCGTACAAGGACTCTCCGTCAGTGCGAGCACGCCCGGGGTGGTCTACAAAGACATGCTGATCATCGGGACGTCTGTACCTGAAGCGCTGCCGTCGGCGCCTGGTGACGTTAGGGCGTACGACGTGAAGACTGGTGCGCTGCGCTGGAGCTTTCACACGATTCCGCATCCAGGCGAACTCGGCTACGACACGTGGCCGCCTAACGCGTGGAAGTATGCCGGCGGAGCGAACGCGTGGTCCGGTGTTACGGTCGATCAGCAGCGCGGCATGGTCTTCTTCGCGACCGGCTCGGCGTCGTTCGATTTCTACGGTGCCAACCGGTTAGGCGACAACCTCTTCGCGAATTCGATCGTCGCGCTCGACGCAAACACTGGGACGTACAAGTGGCATCTGCAGGGTTTGAAGCACGATTTGTGGGACCGCGACTTTCCCGCCGCGCCAACGCTCGTGACGGTGACGCGCGAGGGGCGGCGCGTCGATGCGGTGGCGCAGATCACGAAGACGGGGCACGTCTGGTTGCTCGAGCGCGAGACCGGGAAGGAGCTGTTTCCGAGCGAATGGGTGTCGATGCCGCGCGCAGGTTTGGACGGCGAGGTTGCTGCCGATTCGCAGCGCTTCCCGACGCTGCCGCCGCCGTTTGCTCGGCAGCAGCTCACCGAAGACGGCCTAACGACTCGCACGCCCGAAGCACGCGCCGCGGCAATAAAGACCTTCCGCGAGAACCCCACGCCGCATCCGTTCACGACGCCCAATCTAGGAGGACTGATCATCTTTCCTGGCGTCGACGGCGGAGGCGAGTGGGGCGGTCCGGCGTTCGACCCCGAGACGGGGATGCTCTATGTGAACTCGAACGAAATGGCGTGGGTGGTGAAAATGGTGCCGCGCGAGGAGAAGTCGTTGTTCGGGGCGTTCTGCGCCGAGTGTCACGGGCCGGCGAATACGCCGCGGGCGCCGACGTTGAATGGGGTAGGGCAGCGCCTAACGCGCGAGGCGATCGTACGCGCGATCCGCGATGGGACCGGGCGGATGCCGGGGTTCGGCGTTGTGCTCGACAGCGCCGGAGTAGACGCTCTCGCCGATCAGCTGCTTACGGGAAAGCCGGCACAAGGGTCGCCCACCAAGTATCCGGGGTTCTCGAAGTATCGCAATACGGTCTTCGACATCTTCCTCGATCACGAGGGATATCCCGGTGTGGCGACGCCATGGGGGACGCTCAACGCGATCGACTTGAATAAGGGGACAATCGTGTGGACGATTCCGTTCGGTGAGTATCCGAAGCTGGTCGCTCAGGGCCTAACGAATACAGGGACCGACAGTTACGGCGGCGCGATCGTGACGCAGAACGGATTGTTGATCATCGCGGCGACGACGTACGACAATAAGATCCGCGCGTACGAGAAGACGAATGGCACATTGCTCTGGGAAGCGCAGCTCCCGGCTGCCGGCAACGCGACGCCGTCGACGTACATGGTGAACGGGAAGCAATACATCGTGATTGCGTGTGGCGGCGGCAAGAACGATGCGCCGAGTGGAGGGACGTACGTGGCGTTCGCGCTTCCGTAAGAATCCGAGCGCGGTCGCGCCTATCGGCTGCTATGAGTGACAACGACGAAGTCCGGAGTCGATCATAACGAGCGCCACCAACGCTTCCCCCCGTTTAGTCGCCCCCTTGCCGACAGCGCGCCAGTGTTCCACAATGCAGCAGTCAGGAGCGCACATATGAGACGCGTATCTATCGCCGCGGCACTGGTTCTCACTCTCCCGGTGTTCGCCGCGTATCCGCAGCAACACGCACACCAGCAGACGCAAGAGAAGCTGGGCACGGTTCACTTCGCTACGTCATGCACCCCCGCAGTCGCGACGCAGTTCGACCGCGCCGTCGCGCTGCTGCATTCCTTTGAATTCGGCGCCTCGATTCGTGCCTTCAACGAAGTCGTCGCTGCCGACTCCAACTGTGCGATGGCGTATTGGGGGATTGCGCTCAGTCGCTGGACCAATCCGATGGTCCCTGGCACGCGCCCCGGCACATTGCTGCTGCAAGGGAAGCAGGCCAGCGACGCTGCACTGCGTCTCGCGAGCCGCGTGACCGAGCGTGAGCGCCGCTACATCAACGCCATCAGCCAACTGTACGACGACTTTGAGCGTAAGGACCAGCGCACGCGCGTCCTCGCCTACGAGCGCACCATGAGCGATCTCGTTAGGCTCGAGCCGACAGACACCGAAGCGAAGATCTTCTACGCCCTCGCCATCACCGCGGCCGCAGCGCCGACCGACAAGACCTACGCCAATCAGCTCAAAGCGGCCGGTATCCTCGAGCCACTGTGGGCCGAGCAGCCGAATCACCCTGGGCTCGCGCACTACATCATTCACACGTACGACTATCCGGCGCTCGCCGACAAAGCGCGCGAGGCGGCTAAACGGTACTCGAGAATTGCGCCGTCCGCGGCACATGCGTTGCACATGCCGTCGCACACGTTCACCCGCGTCGGCATGTGGCAAGAATCGGTGGACGCGAACCGGCAGTCCATGACGATCGCGTTAGGCACCGGCTCCATCGGAGAAGCGCTGCACGCCGCTGACTACCGCATGTACGCCTACCTGCAGCTGGGGAAGGAGTCCGAGGCCAAGGCGATCCTCGACTCGCTTCCTATCGTCGCGGCACGCTTCGATCCCAGCGCCATTACCGGCGCCGCGCCGCCGTCTGCTGGCTTTTTCGCGATCGCCGCCATTCCGGCGCGCTGGACGCTCGAGCGAAGCGCGTGGCAGGAAGCTGCGGCTCTCGAGCCCAAGGCGACGCCCTTTCCGTACGCGGAGGCGATGACGTATTTCGCGCGCGCGTTAGGCGCGTCGCATCTCGGTGATGTAGCACGCGCACGGGCGGCGATCGACTCACTCGCGTCGATCCAGCGGGCGCTCAGCGCGAAAAACGAGGCGTAT
Source organism: Gemmatimonadaceae bacterium (assembly GCA_052388395.1). GTDB lineage: Bacteria > Gemmatimonadota > Gemmatimonadetes > Gemmatimonadales > Gemmatimonadaceae > DASYRX01. The sequence continues at coordinate 8,547 of JBQTIF010000219.1, forward strand.
TGGGCGGAGCAGGTAGCGATCCAGCAACTGGCCGCTGAAGCCTGGCTCGATCTCGCCGAGAAGCGCGAGGACGATGCACTCAAACGCATGCGCGAAGCCGCGACACGCGAAGACGCCACCGAGAAGTCCGCGACGACACCGGGTCCCCTCAAACCCGCGCGCGAGTTGCTCGGCGACATGCTCGTGGAGCTCAAGCGACCCGCCGAGGCGACGCAGGAGTATCGCGCCACGCTACGCAAGGAGCCGAATCGCCGCCACGCCCTGCGGCGGGTCGCGACGACAAAGCCGTAACGGTCGCCGCTGTTGAACGGTTACCAAGTGCGGACAACGCGCCCTACTTCTTCGTGACGGCCGCCATGCGCTCGCGCACCTCGTCGAGCCATGCTGTGACGACGACTGGGGCTGCGTCACTGCTCACAATCCGTGGAAAGACGAATCGTTTGCCGTCAGGAAACACGTCGTACCCTGGTTGAACTTCACCCGGCAGCGCGTTCATGAAAAACAGCGTATCCCGCCTAACGAGCGTCACCTCGGGCTGCGTGATGATCTTTGCAGCAATGAGAGCAGCCCCTCCACGGTAGAACACCTCGCTTCCATCCGCCGACCAGATTGGCTCGACCCCGCCGTCCGACGAGACCTGATAGCGGCCACCAGGCCCTGGGAAAAGGTTGCACATAGACTTCCGGCGTGCCTGTCTCCTCCGAGATGTACGCCAACCAGCGGCCATCACGCGAGAGTCGCGCTTGGCGCGGAATGTCCGATCTGAGTACGGGGATCGGCGTGCGACTCGTGTCGCTGCCTAACGGTACGGCGTGCAGCCACCACCTACCGGCTTCGGCAACCGTCGTGATCACATAGTCCAAGTTCGGCGTGAACGCCGAACCTCGCGTGCGGGGGCTAATGCGTTCGGGTGGCGCACTCGCATCCCACGGTTGCCACCAAACGCCGAGTGAGTCCCCCACTACGGTCGTGTATGCGATGCGTCGACCGTCCGGCGTCCAGTCCGGAGCACTCGCCAGGCCATCCGTCGTTAGGCGCGTCAGTGTGTTGGCCGCGATGTCAAGAACCCACAGGTCCGAAGATATCGACATCGCAATCCGACGCCCGTCAGGCGACACGCGCGGATGCCGATAGAAGCGACTCTCCGCGCGCAGGTTTCGCGTTGCCCCGTCGCGCGTAGCTTCGGTCAGTTGTACGCCGGCTTCGCCAGAGAGATAGACAATTGTCCCGGTGCGGGACAGTGCAAGATCGGCGACGGCCGCCTGCTGCTTGATCGTTAGGCCTTCCAACATGACCACCGGATCTCCGAGGACGCGCAACGCTCCAGCGTCGAACCGCACTGCGCTTAACGTGCCGTCGCTGCGCGAAAAAAAGAGAAATCCATTCGCGTAAAACGGCGATCCCCCGACGAGTCCGAGGCGCACGATTTTCCGATCGTCGAGCCGCATGGCGGCCAGCTCCGTGCGAGCTGTCGGAGTGATCAAGATCGTAAACAGAATGCTCTTGGCGTCAGGCATGAATGACGGCGATCCGTGCGCGTGGTCTGTCGAGTCGACGATGGTGATTTGCTCGGGTGCAGCACCGCCCGCGTTCGTTCGCCACAGGCCCGAGCCGCGAACCGTTATGCCTTTTGAGAAAATGATCGACCCGTCGGGTCCCCAGTCGAAACGTCCCGACGTGTCGACGATCGTAACGGGAGCGCCACCAGTTGTTGAGACGCGCATCATGACCGCAGGACCCCTTCCTTGGATGAAAGCGATCCATTTACCGTCTGGTGAAAACGCCGGGCTGTGTGCGCCGGCCGTACCGGGCATACGGCGCGGCGTTAGATCATCGAGGCTGCGCAGATAGAGATTCGCCTCAGGATCGCCGACATACACAAGCGTCGCGCCATCCGGTGAGAAGGCCATCGACTTGCCGACGACGGTTGTGTTGATGCGCGCGTTCGCGGGGAGCTCCAGCGTAAAGCGAGAGCGCGGTTGCGCAGGGGCGGCGACGTCACGCTTCCAACCCCAGACGGCAGCGATCGTTGCGATGAACGCGACCGCGGTCGCTGCAAGTGCGAGGCGCCGCCAGCGGTTGGACTTGCCCAACGCCGGTCTTGGTGTCGGCGTGGGGATGACCGCTTTGCCGTTCAGCGCGTCAGCGAAATCGTGCGCGGTCGGAAAGCGGTCGGCTGGAAGCTTCTCGAGCGCGCACTGCACCGCGGCGTCGACGGGCGCTGGAACAGTATGCCGCACCAGTGTCAACGGGCGCGGCGGTTCCGTGAGTAACTTGGCGATGATTGCCTGGGCCGTATTCCCGTTATGTGGCGCCTCGCCACTCAGCATTTCGTATACGACAGCGCCAAGTGAGTAGATGTCGGTGCGGCCGTCGACGTTGCGATCGCCGGTGGCTTGCTCCGGTGACATGTAGTGCGGCGTGCCTAACGAGAGGCCGGTCTGCGTGATGCGCGTGCCGCCGGCGTTGGAGACGGCGAGCGCGATGCCAAAGTCGGCGACGAGCGGCTGGCCGTCGTGCAGGAGAATGTTTTCCGGTTTGAGATCGCGGTGGATGACGCCGTGGCGGTGCGCGTAGTCCAGTGCACCTGCAACCGCGGTTGCGATGCGGATCGTCTCGTCGATGGGGAGCTGCTTCTCGCGCTCGAGGCGTTGCCGCAGGCTTTCGCCTTCGACGTACGGCATGACGTAGAAGAGTAGGCCGGCGCTTTCGCCGGAGTCGAAAAGTGGGAGGAGGTTGGGGTGTTGGAGGTTCGCGGTGACGTGGATCTCGCTGAGGAAGCGTTCGGAGCCGAGTACCGCGGCCAATTCCGGTCGCAGGGCTTTTAACGCCACTCGGCGGCCGTGGCGCAGGTCGCGCGCGACGTAGACGGTAGCCATACCGCCAGCGCCGATTTCGTGATCGATCTCGTAGCGCCCGGCAAGTGCGGCCCGGAGTTGGCCGGTGACGTCCATGCTCCGAATCTACAGAGACGATCGGACCCGTAATGTGCCTAGCGGTTTGGGCCGCGCGCGGGGCTAGGCTACGGCATCGCAATAACACCGAAGCCGTGAGCTTCAGTGGAACCTGTGTGCGACGGCGGCTCTCCCGTTCGCTCGGCGACGTCAGCGTCGAGTCCGAGAGCGCAGCCGCTAACGTCTGGTCTGCCTACGGTTCGTCTGCGCTTGGTCCGTAAATCTGCGGCACAGTTGAGCCCATCGGCCGCAGATACGTCGTGATCTGGCCGCGATGGTGCACGATGTCGAAGAGGAAGCTCCACGCCATCGGCGACGCGGGCCGTTCGCTACCAAAGAATTCGAGCATGCCATTCCAGCGCTCGGCGGGGAGCGCGCTCAAGCGCTTGCATATCGCGGCACTTTGGCTGTCGTATACGTCGACGATTTCTTTCATCCTCGCCGGCGTCGGTACGGGCACCCATTCCGCTTTGCCGCTTTCAAGTGCGTCGATGAGCATCTTCTCCTCGCAGACGATCTGCCACGCGATGTCCTGCGCGGTGCGCGACTTTGGATCGGGACGGTATGTGGAATCCTCGGGAATTCTGGAGAGCACTTTGCGCGTTGTGGTCGATTCGTTTGTCCAGAAGTCGGTGAAGAGCGTCTTATCGTCCAAGTAGCCTCCGTCGCGTCATACGTGCGGACCTAAAATGGGGATGCGCGCGCGCTTCCGCACGGCTCGGCGGGCGACTGGGAGGCTGATAGGTTGTTAGCTATTAGCAGGCCGCGCCGTGCAACGAGTGTCAAGGCGCACCCGGTGAGTTCGACAATGAACAACATAGAGGGCTCCGCGATGAAATTTTCGTTAGGCAGTCGTTCGCTTCCCAGTGTGACAGTCGTTCTCGCGGCGCTACACGCGAGTATTTCGGGCAGCGTCAAGGCGCAGCCGCCGGCGACGCCGGCCGCCATCGAGCAGCTCGTTCCGGCGATCGACGCATATTTTCGCCGCTTTCAAGAGACCGCCCACGCCCCCGGCCTTGTGTACGGCATCGTGCGCGACGGCAAGCTTGTACACGTGAGCGCGATGGGCGTACAGGACCTCGAGACGCAGCGGCCTGTCGACGCGCAGACGCTGTTTCGCATCGCGACATCCAGCAAGAGATCATGCGCCCGTTAGGCATGACCAGCACAGGCTATGACATCTATGCCTCGGATCAAACACGGCGCGCGCTGGGCTATCGCTGGGAGAACGACGCATACATGCGCGAGCCTGACATGGCGCATGGCACATTCGGTGCGATGGGCGGTGTGCAGATAAGTGCCAACGACTACGCACGTTGGATCGCTTTCTTGCTTTCCGCGTGGCCACCTCGTGACGGGGCCGAGGACGGCCCCGTGAGGCGCGCGACGGTGCGTGAGATGTCGCAGGGTCGCAATTTTCCGCAGCTTGTTCGTCGTCCGGGAAGCAGCGCCACTCCTTGTACAGCGCCGCTGACGTACGGCATGGGTTTAGGGGTAGCGATCGATTGCGACGCAGGCCGCTCGCTAGGCGTCAGCGCGGCGCTGGCGCAGGCCTATCGCGCGACCGCGGCGATGTATGAAGCGGGGGCGATCGATCCCGGTCGGAGCGCGCTGGCGATGAACTTCCTGATGGATCGATCAGAAGAGAACTGGAAGCGTGAGTTCACGCGGCTCAAGGGTGAAACGGGCGCGTGCCGTACCGATGCACCAATAACAGCCACCGGTGCTCTCGCCGGCGCTTTTATGTGGTCGTGCGAACGCGCGAATCTCACCGGCAGTCTCTTGCTGGCGCCGACGAACCCGCCGACGATTCAGGCGCTGAGGTTGAATGCGGCCCGCCGCTCGTTAGGCTTTTGACGCCGAGGCTCTGCGCCAGAGCAACACGCCCGTGACAAGCCACCAGAGGGACACCAAACTAGCCGTCACCGTCCACACGACGGCGTCGAGAAACTCAGTGGCAACACCAAGCATGCTTGGTATCGCGGTGATTACAACGCTTCCGCCGACAAATACCGCGGCCCAGCCAACCCAGCGGGCATGCGTTTTCCCTAACAGCATCGCGACACCAAAGAGAAGGGGAGAAAGTCCGAAGAGCGTGATCTGGAACAAGTAGAAAAGGTTGAAAATAGTGTGATAGAAGATGCTGCTTGCGAGGACGGCATCCGGCGACGGCACCGCATCTATACGCCACGCCTCCGAGAGTTTCGGCACCACGAGCCCGTCGAGCGCCAGCGTCACGAGGATCAGGCTCGAGCCTATCAGCGCATGAGCCAGCGCGACCGTTCCCACGCCGTGCCCTCTGTCGCCGGAAAGTGACCTCGATATGGCGACGAACTCGCCGACGAGCAGGACCATGCCTAACAGGATCATCACGTGCGACGGAAACCAGATGGCACTTGGCGTGTTGTGATTCAACCAGGCGACAGGATCGCCATAGTACGCCGTGGAGCGAGGGTGCAGCGCATTGCCCACGAATGCGATCAGCGAGCCGCTCACGCCCATGGCGCCGCCAATCTTGAAAAGCGCGCGATCACCGGTTTCCGCTTCACGAGTGTCAGCATTCATCACGATGAGCCTCCACGTCGGTGATTACTCACGCCAGTCAGCGAACCAACCGACGAGGTTAACACCCGATCGTAGCGGGACAAATGTTTGAGACGCTCGCAGATCATGTGTAAGCGTCTACATATGTACGCTTCGCTTGTGCGTTGCCATCGAGACCTCTACTCTGGCGCGCATGGACGCACTCGCCGTTCTCCTCGATGGGCCGAGAGCAAGAGGTGCGTTCTTACTTCGCTCGCTTTGGACGCCGCCGTGGTCGGTGCACGTGCAGGACCGTGCACCGCTCACTCTCGTCGCGATCGTGCGAGGTGACGTGTGCCTGATTCGCGCGAGCGCGCGCAACACGAGCAAGGTGAGCCGACTGAAATCCGGTGACGTGGCAATTATCCGTGGCACCGCACCGTACACAGTCGCCGATAGTCCCACGACAGCGATCCAGGCAGTGATTCACTCCGGGCAGCGCTGTACGACGCCTGACGGAAGAGACTTGGCTCACGCGACGGAGCTTGGGCTTCGCACGTGGGGGAACAGTTCGAACGGTTCGACCGAGATGTTGGTTGGGACGTATCGCATGCACGGAGACATCAGCCGAAGACTGCTCGAAGTGTTGCCCAATGTGGTTGTGCTTCGGGATGCGAGTGATATCCCATTTGTCGCCCTGCTCGTTAGTGAGATGGGCAAAAACGAACCGGGACAGGATGTAGTACTGGACCGATTGCTCGACGTCCTACTCGTAGCAGTTCTGCGGAAGTGGTTCTCGCGCCCGGATGCTAAGGCGCCTGGCTGGTATCGGGCGCTCGCGGATCCCGTAGTCGGTCGCGCTCTCCGCATCATGCACAAGCATCCAGCCGACCCGTGGACCGTAGCGACGCTCGCCGCCGCCGTGGGAGCTTCGCGCGCGTTGTTAGCGCGCCGTTTCACCGAGCAGGTGGGAGAGCCACCGATGACGTACCTCACTGGCTGGCGGCTCGCACTCGCGGGCGATCTGCTGCGTGAGCCTGACGCAACGATCGGCTCGGTTGCGGAGAAGGTCGGCTACAGCAGCGCTTTTGCTCTCAGCGCCGCGTTCAAGCGGGCGTACGGAGTGAGCCCGCAACAGCATCGCGATCGCAATCCGGAAGGCGAGCCACCTGCCTAACGCGCCCTGACCTACGGCGGGGTCAGCTTCACAAAGAGTGTACCGTGACGCGGCACCGTGCGCGAGAACTCACCCTCGACGGTGCCGAGGTCCTTTTGCCGCCACAAGTCACGTACCTGCTGCTTCCCCTTGATCCCAGCTCGGCCCACGTTACGCGCACGGTCATGTCCATCTCGTCGCGATTGAACAACCCAGCAGCCAGCGAGCCGTCGGCGAGGGGGCGGGACCACACCTCCAGCTCGTCCTTGCGCGACACACGGTCGGCAGCCTTGCCTAACGCATCCTGGTGAACGGCGAGCACCTCGTCATTCAGTGAAGATGATGTCCCGCTTCACCTGATTCAGCGCGGCGCGCCCGACCTGATGGACGCTTCAGGACCGCGAGCTGCTGATTTGTCTCACCCGGCGCGAGCACGCTCGTGTCGCCGCAACAATCGTACTTGAGATAATCGACGCCCCACGTCGCGAACGTCTGTACATCCTGCAGCTCGTGCTGCCAGTTGGCCGCGAGCCGCTGGCACGTCGTCGGTCCGGGGCCGCAGTAGATGCCGAACTTGAGACTTGGCGTGGTGTAGTCGCCTAACGCCTTCATGTCGGGGAACTTCTTGTTCGTGAGCATCGTCCCGTCGTCCGCGCGGACCGGTCCGTCGTACAGCGGGTCCTGCTGCCGCGCGCTGCGCTCCCAGCCGTCGTCGAGATTCACGTGCGTCCATCCATAGTCGATGAGCTATAACGAGACCATCGCGTCCGCCGCCGCGCGCGCTCGGGGATGATGCCGCGGACTATTCCCCGTCATACTCCGGTCGACGTGCACGGAAGATCAAGTCGGTTTACGATCCGGCGAAGCTGTTCACGCTCAACCAGAATATTTTGCCCAGCAACCGAGCGGTCTCGGCCGGCAAGATGACGCGCTTGCTGAATTCTCATTCTCGAATGGGAAGCTGAGGATACTGGATGTAACCCGCGCAGCGCGCGGGGGGACGCGGGCCGCCTCGAGAAGTGACAGACTTCTCGCCGGAGGTAAGACATGTCAATTCGCAAACGCGCAGCAGCAACGACAAACAGCGGTGAGTCCCCCGGCAGCACTCCTGCTGAGATCACGCTGAACCGTGGGAATCGACTCGAGCTTTACGCCGCGCACCGATACATCGGTAGCGAGCTTGAGGAGAAGCTCAAGGTTCGTATCCCCTTCGACGTCTATTTCCAAGATCCTCAAGTCGCGGCGAATGATCCCGAGTTGGCGTTCAACGAGGACTGCTTCGTCCCTTGGGAGCCTAACATTGCCGACGGTCCAACGAGCGCACGCTTCGCCGTCGTCGACTACGACGCCCATGCGGAAACGCTGACCCCGCCCGCCCAATGGGACAGCAAGCGCGACAAATTCATCGCGACCGACTGCGCGGTGCTCGATCGACACAACACGGACACGCTGCAGTTCCATCAAGTGAACGTGTGGGCGCTCGCGCAGAAGGCACTCGACTTCTTTGAGAACGGCGTCGCGTTAGGCCGGCGCATCCCGTGGGGCTTCGATGGCAACCGCCTGATCGTGGTACCACATGCCGGCCCTGGCGAGAACGCATATTACGACAGGGAAAGTCACTCGCTGCAGTTTTACTACTTCGATCGCGGTACAGAGCGCATCTACACGTGCCTATCGAGTGACATCGTCAATCATGAATTCGGCCACGCGGTACTCGATGGTATCCGTCCGTATTACAACGAGAGTGTGCTCGTTGACACGGCGGCGTTTCACGAGTTCGTCGGAGATCTCGCCGCGATTTTGCTGGCGCTGCGAAACAATCCGTTTCGCCACCTGCTTATCGAGGAAACGAAGGGCGACCTGAGACAAGAAAGCACGCTGTCGCGCCTCGCTGAACAATTCGGCCAGCACGTGAAGGGTCAGCCATATCTCCGCAGCGCGCGCAGCCAGCTCAAGATGAAGGATGTTGTCGGCGATCAGCGCCATCATCACGTCTCTCAGGTGCTGACAGCGGCGATGTTCGACATCGTGATCCGCTTGTCGAAGTATTACATGGCCGAAAGAGAGAAAAGCGTTAGGCAGGCTTTCGCGTATACGATCCAGCGGATGCAGAGCGTCGCTATTCAACCGCTCGACCTACTCCCGCCTGTGGACGTGACGTTTAGAGACTACGCGCTCGCTGTCTTGCGCTCAGATGAGAATGCGAGCCCCATGGATCCGGATAACTACCGCGAGCTGATGCTTGACGTGTTCATCGAGCGCGGCATCCTCGACAAGAAGGATCGCGACAAACAACGCGAACGGCATCATCTGTACGATCGACTCGACCTCGATGTGTTCTACGACGTCGCTACGATCGCGAGCTCGCGTCCCGATGCGTACCGCTTTCTCGATGACAACCGACGCAAGCTCTTCATACCGCCTAACGCGGACGTTGTCGTAACGGATCTCTCGACGGCACAAAAACTCACCGGGAACCGCGGCCGGCTGCCGAAGCAGGTCCTGCTGCAGTACATCTGGCGCGAGGACATCGTGCTTCAAGGCGCACAGTTCGGACGCTACGAAGGCGAAATGACGAACCTCTTATGTGGCGCGACCCTCGCCCTGAATGAGAACGGCGACGTCGTCGCGTGGGCGCGCAAACCAGGTTTCCAGCTTGCAAGCGACCACGAGGACGCGAAGGCTGAACAAGAACGCGGTATCGCGCGACGGACGGAATTTCTCGACGTGCTCGCGAGACGCATCAGATCGGGGCGCATCGGCAACGCGATTGGAAGCGCAAAAGGCCTGCTCGCCAGGAACACGCCACCGCTTACAACGAAGGAAGTTGATGGCACGGTCCGCTTCGAGCTGACGCCGCATTTCGGCATCCACGATGATGGGGAAGATGCACAGGGAGGCCGCACATGGCAGATAAGCTCTTAGTCCGCGCGTACAACGTCGAAGTCGGCGATTGCATCTACTGTCGTATCCCCAAAGGCCGAAAGGTCGGAAATCAGGTCGATGACTTTCATATCCTCATCGATTGCGGATCGGTAGGCGGCTCGGCGCATCTAACAAATGCGGTCACGAACCTCAAGACGATGCTGCCTAACGCGACAAATGGGCGCAAGCGCCTCGACCTGCTGGTCGTGACGCACGAGCACAAGGACCATATCGCGGGTTTCGATCCCGACCTCTTCCAGAACATCAAGATCGAGCAGATCTGGATGAATACGGCGATGGATCCCGCGCACCCTCAGGCGGACAACACGTTTCGCCTGCATCAGCTGGCAACAACCGCGATGCGCAATATCGCCAGTCTCAACCTCGCACTGAGCCCCGAGTTGGAGGACCTGGTGGGGCTCTATGGCATCGACAACGATGCGGCAATGGATGCCCTTCGCCTAACGCTCCCTCAACGAAGCGGCATCACACCGAAATACGTCCACGCTGGCATGACAGCTTCGGAGCTCGGTCTGCCGCTCAACGGTGCCAAGATCACTGTCGTCGGACCGGAGCGAGACATCGACCATTTTTACCTTGGCGAAGAAGCCGACGAGAATCTGCATGGCCTGATGGCTACGGGCGCCGCATTTCGCAATCAGCCGCGGCAAGAGCCGACTGCTCTCCCATCCAACATCAGTGAATCCGACTTCCGCCGGTTGCAAACACGCATGACGTCCAGCGCGTTCGCGTTCGCCGAACTGTCTAGCAAGGTGACGAACAACACCAGCGTCGTGCTGCTCGTGGAGTGGAAAGGGAAGCGCCTTCTGTTCGTCGGCGATGCGGAATGGGATACCAAGTTCAAGGAAGGAAAATCGAACGGTGCGTGGAACGTTATGTGGCACGAACGGAAGGCCTTACTGAACAAGAGCATCCA
>JBQTIF010000220.1:0-8180 GCA_052388395.1 Gemmatimonadaceae bacterium
CTCGTAGGAGGCGCCGCCATAACCGAAACGGTCTTCTCATGGCCGGGGATGGGGCGCCTGGGCGTGGAAGCCGCGCTGAGTCGCGACTATCCGCTCGTTCTCGCCATAACGCTCGTCATCTCGGCGACTGTCGCTGTCGCGACGTTGATCGTTGATATGGTATATTTGTGGATCGACCCACGAATCCGAGTGCATTAGCGCGCGGCGTTAGGCCGGACGTGTGGCAGCGCCTCAAGCACGATCGACGCGCGCTGGTCGGCGGCGGCATGCTCGTTGGGCTGATTGTCGCGCTGCTCGTTGGTCCCATCGTATATCGCGTGAGCCCGACGAACCTCGATCTCACGATCGCTGGGTCACCGCCCAGCTCCGTGCATTGGTTAGGCACCGATGAAAACGGCCGTGATGTATTGAGTCGCCTTCTGCACGGCGGACGTGTCTCTCTAGCGGTCGGTGGACTGGCGGTCGCGTTTGCGCTGCTCCTTGGCTCTCTATTAGGGGCGCTCGCCGGATTCCGTCGCGGCCGTCTCGACACCGTTCTGATGCGCGCCACGGATGCCATGCTGTCGATTCCTACCATCTTCGTTGTGATCACGGCGCTGGCATTCTTTGGCAGCACTCTCGGCGCGCTGATCCTAACGATTGGTGGAACGGCGTGGATGGGGCTCGCCCGACTCGTCCGCGGTGAGCTGCTATTGATCCGCGAGCAAGCCTACATCGAGGCCGCGCGCACGTTGGGGCAGGGAGGGATTCCTTTATTCACGCGGCACATGCTGCCACAGCTCGTCCCCACGATGCTTGTCAACGCAACGCTCGGGGTGGGCACGGCAATTCTCACGGAGTCGGCGTTGTCGTATCTCGGCATCGGCGTCCAGCCTCCTGCCGCGAGCTGGGGCAACATGTTGAGCACAGCGCAGAGCTATTTCAGCGCACTGCCGTGGCTCGTAATCCTTCCGGGCGCGATGATCTTCGTGACGGTGGCCGCCGTGAATGTCCTCGGTGATGCGTTGAGCGATGCGGCTGATCCGCGGGACGCCTAACGCGGAGCAAGGTCCAGCTCGAGCTGCCACTGCGACGGTTCCGCCGTTTTCTCTGTGCTGCCGTCGTCCCCCCGGCCATACTGAATCCCCACACGATCGCATAGACGGCGCATGAAGCGCCGAAGTCCTTCTTGATAGTTCTCGTTCACGGCATGGCCACGGGCGTACGCCCTGCGATAACGCGGTGTTAGCTCGGGGAATTCGCGCCGCAGCATATCGAGGTACCGCTCACGCGTGTCGGCGCGCATGCGCAGCGTGCATGCGCCGACATGCTGCGCGCCCGCGTCCTTCACGGCTCGAACCAGCCGCTCGAGCCCTTCTGGATTGTCGCTGATTCCCGGTAGCACCGGCATGATATTGATCCCGACGACGATCCCTGCCTCTGCCAGCCGTCGCAAAGCGCGCAGGCGCGATTCGGGAGTTGGCGCACGTGGCTCGATGCGCCGAGCGAGCTCTCTGTCGACGGTGATCAACGACAGGTGCACACAGACACTGGCGTGCGCTGCAATCTGCGAGAGCACGTCGACATCACGCGCGATGAGCGGACTCTTGGTGATGATGCAAAGCTCGAGTGACCTGATCGACCTGAGAACCTCGAGCATTCCGCGTGTCAACTGAAAGCGCCGTTCGGCAGGCTGGTATGGATCGGTGGCCGTACCGATCAGCAACATCTCACCGCGCTCGAGCGCGGCACGCTTGGCGCGCCCTGGCGCAAGCTCCTGGCGCAGGACGTCAGCTGCGTTGCGCTTGATGATGATGCGCCGTGAAAACGCAACCTGCGGCGGCAGGTCCTGGAAGTGTGCCCGAACTCCCTCGTTAGGCTTTTCTCCCAGGCTCCGCTCGACGGCGTAGCGATGCGCGTATGGAGCGTAGCAGTAACTGCAGGCGAACGCGCAGCCGACGTACGGATTGATCGACCAGAACCCCATTCCCGTAGCCGTCGGTGAGTTCAAGACCGACTTCGCCTCCCCCTCGAAGTACACGAGGTCCGCCTGGGTGTCTGCTGCCTTCAGTTTCATACTGGTCCAAGAGATACCGAATAAACACCGAAGACACAAGAGGCTTGCCAAGTTGTTCGCAGACTTGCACATATGACGTCCTAGCCAGTCCGAGGATGAAGCCGTGCGTCTGCTAGTCATCGCGTCCGCGCTCGCCTGGAGTGCCCAGGCGGCGGCACAGGAGCGCGCTCAACTGTCGGCGACAACTCGAGAGTTCGTAAAGGTCGACGCCCCCGTCGTGGCGCTGACGCACGCGCGTTTGTTCGATGGAACCGGCGCCGCGCCGCGGGCGGACATGTCCATCATCATCCGCGGAGACCGCATCGAGGCAGTAGCGCCGTCGGCGAGCCTAACGATTCCGACCGGCGCGACAGTGTTGGACCTATCGGGCCGCAGCGTCATCCCCGGCGTTGTCGGGCTGCACGAGCATACCTATTTCCGCAGCACGTCGCATACGACGCAGATGTCCTTCTCGGCGCCGCGCATCTGGCTGGGCTACGGCGTCACCACAATCCGTACGGCGGGAAGCATGTTCCCGTACAACGAGATCAATCTCAAGGGTGCAATCGAAGCGGGGGCCTTACCGGGGCCACGCATGCACATCACAGGGCCGTACCTCAACGGAACTGCTGGCGCTGACGCGTTGAATCGCGCATTGGCCACGGCCGCCGAAGCGCGACGCGTCGTGGCCTATTGGGGCGAGGAAGGGGCGACGTGGCTCAAGTTCTCGGGATCTGTCACGCGCGAGGTCCTCGGTGCGGCGATCGATGAGGCGCACAAGCGTGGCATGAAGGTGACAGGTCACTTGTGTTCGGTGTCGTTTCGCGAGGCGGCTGCGTTAGGGATCGACAACCTGGAGCACGGCTTTATCACAAACAGCGATTACGTGCCGAATAGACAGCCCGACGTCTGTTCCAGACAGAACATGATGTATCAGGTCAACGTGGACGTGCGCGGCCCGGAGGTACAAGCGACGATCCGCGACCTGCTTGCGCACAAGACGGCGATCACCTCCACGCTGTCTGTGTATGAGCTGTTCGTGAGGGAACGCGCCAAGCTCGATCCGCGCGCCATGGCGTTGCTCGCCCCGGATACGAGAAAGGAAGTGGAAGCCGAGTTCGCCGCGTTAGGCAGCATGTTTGCGGTGCCGCTCACGCTCTTTCAGAAGATGATGGCGTTCGATCTCATGTTTCATCGTGCCGGCGGCATTCTCGGTGCGGGCGTCGATCCGTGGGGGAACGGCTCGCTGCCGGGCCTCGGCAACCTGCGCAACTATGAGATTCTCGTCGAAGCGGGCTTTCGACCAGAAGAAGCTATCCAGGTCCTTACGGCGAACGGCGCGAAGATCCTCGGCGAGTACGCACAGATCGGAAGCGTCGAGGCGGGGAAGTTCGCTGATCTCGTCGTGCTGCGCGGCGATCCGGCGCAGCGGCCGTCCGACATCTACGAAGTCGAGACGACCTTCAAGCGCGGCGTCGGCTACGATTCGGCGAAGCTGGTCAAGGCGGCAGTAGGCCAAGTCGGGCTTCGCTGAGTTTTTCTTACCCCAGAGAACACGGAGGAAACAGAGGGACTCGAGTAGAGCCATTTTACCTGATCTGCCGCGAGCAAAGCTTTTATCTCTGTGCCCTCGCTGTCCTCTGTGGTAAAAAGAAGCGTTCGCGACCCAGCCAGGAACCAATTATTCTGTTAGGCCTAACATCGCACCACAGAAATGCCGCGCGAGAAACTTTCCGACATTGCTATTCAACGCGAGCTGGGGAGCCTAACGGGCTGGGCCCGCAAGGGCGACGCCCTCGCCAAGACCTACGCTTTTCGTTCGTTCCCTCAGGGGATCGCGTTCGTGAACCGCGTGGCCGATCTCGCGGAGAACATGAACCACCATCCCGACTTCGATATCCGCTACGTCAAAGTCACGTGCACGCTCAGCACGCATGACTCCGGCGGCGTGACAGAGAACGATGTGAATCTGGCCCGTGGGATCGAACGGATCTACGAAGATGTTAGGGGATAGTCAGTAGTGGATAGTGGATAGTGGATAGAACCGCCTAACGTGGCCGCGCCTATCAACTATCCACTAGCAACTATCAACTATCAACTATCAACTATTACTAGTTTTTTCTCAGCTCCACCGACCCGTTGACCGTTGAGAACTCGAGCCGCTGACCGCCTTTGCCAAGCGTCGCGCGCAGATGCCGCGGGTTGATCCGCCCGCGTACGGTGAGCGGGAAATCCGAGCTGACGCGACCGTTTACAGTCCGCATGTCCAGTTCGGCGTTGATCTCGTCCGGCACGTACACGGTGATCGAGCCGTTGACCGTCGAGAACTCCAACGGCTCCGTCCCCATCTCGCGCATACGCACCTCGATGCTGCCGTTCACAGTCTCCGCGACTACCGGCCCACCGGTGGACGCCGCGTGGATCTCGCCGTTGACCGTCGTGGCTTCGACCGATGACGTCGCGCCTTCGATATCCAGTCCGCCATTGACAGTACTCGTCACAAGCTTCACACCGGCGGGAAGCCTAACGGTGAACTCGACGGAAACGTCGTTATTGCGATTATTCCACGAGTTGCGGTCGTTTTTCGTCTCGTAACCGTCCTCATCGCACTCCGTCCGCTCAAACCAGAGGGCGCAAACGAGTACGTCCCCTTCGCCCGAGCCGACTTTGCGCAGCTCAACCTTCACGTCCTCCGGATCGCCACGACGCCACCTCTTCACGGCCGACACCTCGGCGTTGTCTCCTGTCGCGCGCTGCACCCGGATCGAGCCGTTCAGGTTCCGAACGTAGAGACGGCGACCGGCAGCAATTCGCCCTTGCCACTCAAAGTCGGTGGCTCGCCGCTGCTGCTGCGCTTCAACGAGGGACGTTGTGAGCGCGAGCGCGACCACAGGCGCAACGACGCGAAGATGACGCACACTGGATTGGGTGAGCATAGAAGTGAGCCTAACGGGATGTGCCCGCGCGTTCGAGGATAATGTCGCCGCTAAACGTTTCAGCGACAATGCGAGCCTCGCCGCTGCCGACATTGAATTCGAAGCGCCGTGGGCGGTTACGCGTCCGCTCTCCCGGCATGATCGTAATCGGGAAATCCGAATCCAACTCGCCGCTGTACGTCTCGACCTGGAAGTGCGCGCTCGCGTTGGCCGGTATGCGGACGGTGACGTTCCCTGAGTGCGAGCGAAAATCATAGCGTCCGTCACGCGCCACGCCGCCATCGAAGACGATCTCGCCGCTCACGGTTTCCGCCGTGGCTTCACGTACGCGGACATTACGCAAGATGATGTCGCTGCTCACAGTTTCCACGCGGATCGTGCCTTCCACATCCTGGACGTCGAACTCGCCGCTCACCGCGCTCAGCTCGACATCGCCACGCAGTGCTGAGGCTTCGATGTCACCCGACGTTGTCGAGATCTCAATGTGCCCAGTGGCGCCGCGAACGACGATGTCGCCGCTCGTAGTGCGCACGTCAGTTGGCCCGTTGACACCGGTTGCCTGCACATCACCGCTGGTCGACTCGAGCACGACGCGTACGCCCTGTGGGACGCTCAGCTCATAGCGCGTGTCCCCCATGCGGCCGCGACGTGACTCCGCCTCGATCCGGATCCGCGACGAGGAGGCTGAAAAGCGCAAGCGACCTCGCTCGCTGTACGCCCGGATACGTGCCTCATTGCGCGACCAGCCGGTCACAATGATGTCGCCGGAAATGGTGGAAAGATCGATCGTCCCGTTCGGCGCGAACGCGATCGTCGTGTCGATGCGCGAGACGCCATCCTGATCCTGCCAGTGGTCGTGATGCGACCGGTCCTCCCAGTCTTCGAACTTGCGGGCGACCTGCTCCGCGAGGCGTTCCGCCGCGCGGGCCGCCGATTCGACGACGCGTTCTACAGTGCGCTCGATGCGACGCTCGGTCGACTGCGCCGGTCCACATACGGGGAAGGCGATCAGCAACAGAGCTACCGACGCGAGCGCGCGAGTTGGTGCGTTCATAGTCGTTCCTTAGGTCCGCGCAGCGATTAGGGTCACCGAGCGCAAAAGCTCCATCTTCTTCTGTAAGGTCTTGTCGACCTGGCCGGTCAAGAAACGGCTCGCTGGATCGCGCGCCAATGCGGCACGCGCTTCAACAATAGCGCTATCGATGATGTGCAAGCTGTTCTCGATGATCGCGAGCGTCGCCGGATCGAGCGCGCTTTCACGCTGACGCACGATCGTCTCCAGGCGCGCGATTTCACGACCATACGTCACCGTGGCCCGCTCGCGCACCGGAACAGCAGGCGTCGCGAACGGTGTCTCTGCAACTTGAACCGTCGTTGTCGATTCGGCGCCTAACGATTCTGGAAGCGCCGCAGCGCGCGGTGTCTCGACGACGCCTGAGACTTCCGGAGCCCCACTGCGCGTCGCCTCGCGTGTCACCAGCGACGTTGCGACGATAAGCACTGCAGCTGCTGCCGCCAGCCCAACCCAACGCGGCATACGCAACGACCGCTGAGCACTCGCCGCCGCTGTAATTGGCACAACGGGAGCGTCGAGTCGTGCCGCTACAGCGGGCCACAAATCGCGCGGCGGCTGCAACACAGGCAGCGCTCCCGCACGATCGACGATTGAACGGACATCGGCGAGCCACGCAGCGCAGCGCGCGCACGCCGCGGCATGTGCGTCCATTGCTGCTCGCGACGGCAGCGACAACGTGCTTTCCAGATACTCAGAAAGCAGATCATCAAAACGCTGGCAATCGATCATTGATACGGTCATCGCTCCAATGCCTCCCGCAACAACAGCCTTGCACGGTGAAGTTGCGCCTTACTTCCGCCCGATGTGATCGCAAGCATCTCTGCAATCTCTTCGTGTTTATAGCCTTCGATATCGTGCAGTACAAACACTCGGCGTGCTCCTGGTGGTAAGCCTGCCACGGCTGCCTCGAGGTCGATCCCGATTCCAGCTGGTGCCGTGCGAGCTAGCGCGACAGTCGGCATCGTGTCGTCCGGATCGTCCGCTTCAGCCGTGAAGCGCCCGCGCCTCCTCCCCTCAGTCTTTCGCGCGTTGAGTATGACGTTGACCGCCAACCGATGCAGCCACGTTGAAAGCGCGCTCTCGCCGCGATACAGACTGAGCTTTGCCCACGCACGCACGAAAACGTCTTGCGTTAGCTCCTCAGCGAGCACCCGGTCGCCGCTCATGCGGACGCAGACAGAGAAGACTCTGTTCACATGCGTACGATAGATTCGCTCGAACGCCTGACGATCGCCCCCTGCCGCTAGCGCGACGTCCGTGGTCGAATTGAATTCGTCCTGCGAAACGTCGTCCCGTGCCAGAGGTGCCACCGTCATCCGTACGGCCGGTTCCCGGAATGCTCACGGGATGAGACGCCGGCCGATGCTAAAGGGTTTGAGCCGTCGTACCAACGCTTTGGACCCAGCGTGCCACAATTTCTGGGACGCCTTGAGGTTGCTCCGCAAACGCCCGGACGCCGCCAGGGGCTGCTTCGAGTTCCTGCCTCGAAAAAGGTCCCCACAAGGCGCCTACGGTGTACACGCCAGCCGCGTTTCCCGCCGCCATGTCGAAGGGGGAATCCCCCACGAACGCGGCCCGTCCGGGTTCGATTCCGAGGCGAGCGAGCGCCACCATAACGGGCTCGGGATCTGGCTTGTGCCGGGTCGTGTCGTCACAGCCGATGATGCACTCGAAGCACTCATCGATCCCTGTGCATACCAGGCCGCGCCGTGCCAACGCATTGAGCTTGCTGGTGACGATTCCGATCCGGTGTCCATGCGCACGTAGTTCGCCCAGCGCCGCGTGCATGCCGTCGTAGGGTCTCGTTAGGATGTCGTGGTGCGCCAACTGGTACTCGCGATAGCGTTGGACGAGACGCACAACTTCTTCTTCGTCATGTGCCCATTCGCGGAACTGCGTCACCAGCGGCGTTCCGAGTCCAGTGATCCATTCTGCATCTGTCGGCCGAGGGCCGCTGCGGTCGGAGAATGCATAACGAGCCGACGAGACGATCAATTCAACGCTATCGATCAGCGTTCCATCGAGATCGAATAAGACGGCAAACGGCGAAGGCAGCGCCTGAGAGTCGAGCAAAGGGGGGTGGGTGGTTTGTTAAAGGGGGGAGGGTTTTTGTACAAAAAAGGGGAAGTTTGAA
>JBQTIF010000221.1:0-8655 GCA_052388395.1 Gemmatimonadaceae bacterium
CGAAAGTTCCCGGGCTGCGCCTAACGGCCGTAAGCGACGTGCTACCCGATCGCGCGCGTGCCGCCGGCGAGGAGCAAGGGGTCGCTTCGTATACGTCCTACGAGAAGATGCTGGCGGAAGCCGAATACGATGTCGTGACGATATGCAGCCCGTCCGGATTGCATCCGCAGCACGGCATCATGGCCGCCAGGGCAGGGAAACACGTCGTCTGCGAGAAGCCGATGGCGATCACGCTATCGGCGGCGGACGAGTTGGTACAGGTGTGCGACGACGCCGGCGTTAGGCTTTTTGTCGTCAAACAGAACCGCCTCAACCCATCGATCCAGCTGCTCAAGCGTTCGATCGAACGCGGGCGCTTCGGCCGGATCTATTTGGCAAACACGACTGTTCGCTGGGCGCGGCCGCAGGAGTACTACGATCAGGCGCCGTGGCGCGGAACGTGGGAGTTCGACGGCGGCGCGTTCATGAATCAGGCGTCGCACTACGTCGATCTCATTCAGTGGCTCGTTGGGCCCGTCGAGTCAGTGATGGCCAAGACCGCCACGCAAGCGCGCAAGATCGAAGCCGAAGACAGCGGGGTGGCCCTGCTCAAGTTCCGATCTGGTGCGTTAGGCGTGATCGAAGTAAGCATGCTCACGTATCCCAAGAACCTCGAGGGGTCGATCACGATTCTCGGCGAGCATGGCACAGTGAAGATCGGCGGGACGGCAGTGAACCGCGTGGAGCATTGGCAGTTCGCGGATTACGATGACGACGACAAGCTCATCGAACAGGCGGCGACGAGCCCGCCTAACGTGTATGGCTTCGGCCACGAAGCCTATTATCGGAACGTCCTGGCGGTGCTGCGCGGCGAGGCGAGGCCCGACACTGATGGTCGCGGCGGCCGCAAATCATTGGAAATCATCCTCGGTGCGTACGAGTCGGCGAAGACCGGGCGTGAAGTGCCGCTCCCCTTACGAGCGAAAGTCTAAGACGTGTTACTGAGCTGACTCGTCGCGCAGGATCTCCAGTTCAGCGATGGCCTCGAGGTCACGCGCGCGTCCGGCCGCGCGTTTGGTCCTGATGAGCCATTCGAGATCGAGGCAACCTGCTTGTCGTCCGAAAAGCTCGACCGTAATCGTGTGCTCGGTCAAATCCTCGTACGTGCCGCCACCGGCCACTTCACCAAAGAGGTCGATGGCGCCGGCCGTCGTGCTGAGCGTGAAATTCAAACCCGCCCGCAGCGTGGCGACGGACCACTCGAATGGCAGTCCCGCGGGTGCGCCGCGCAGATACGGTGTCAACGGACGCAGCGCCTCGACTAGTCGTGACAGATTGGTTTCAGTTCGCGAGTAGCACACGTCGACATCTTGAGTCAACCGCGCCGAGCCATGGATCGTTGCCGCGACCCCGCCAATGATGATGAACGCAACGTCGCCATCGCTCAGCGCTCCTAGCAGGTTGGCGAAGTCAGTCACGAGCGTCCTCTTTTCGGCTGCCTTGCCGCACGACCGGCGCGCTGCGCCTCACGCGCGAAGTGGGCGAGCGCCGTTAGGTTCCTAACGCGTTGCTCCGGCGTTTTCTTGAGGTTCTCGCGCAATAACGAGCGATCGATGTCACGCTTGAACGCGTCGATTGTCGCGTCGGGGCGTTCTGGTTGCACGAGATCAACGCGCAGCTGGAATCCGGCCGCCGTGACGAGCCGCGCGATTGTGGCTAGCGTGGGGCTTGTGCGCCCACCTTCGATCCGTGCAACGGCTGCCTGCGTCGTCCGCGCCCGTGCCGCCAGCTCTCGCTGAGAAAGGCTTGCCTTCAAACGCGCGGTGGCGACGATGACCGCAGCTACAGGTCTGATATCTTTCATGATATCGACGATACATGGGCGAGCATAAGTCGTCAAGCTGGGTCGCTGGCCGCCAACGTCCGCGTAATATCGCTCGGCTTGCAATTGCAAGATTCTTGGCATATTCTTGCATCTATGGCCACACCCCTCCGCCCGTCCCTGGCAGGACTTGAAGCGGGATCGGTTCTCGCGCGGGCTGTGCTCTCCGCGGCTGAGCGGCTGGGACTGCGCAACCGGCAGCTGGCTGCCGTTATTGGATCGAGCGAAGCCTCGATATCACGACTGCAGCGAGCGCGCAGCCTCGATCCGGAATCCAAAGAAGGGGAGCTGGCCCTCTTGTTTCTGCGCGTTTATCGCTCGCTCGATGCCCTTGTTGGCGGCGATGACGAAAAAGCGCGCCGATGGCTGCACGCATCCAATGACCACGTGGGCGGCGTCCCAGCCGAGCGCATGCGAACAGTCGAGGGTCTCGTAGATGTCGTCCAATATCTGGACGCAATGCGCGGGCGACTCTGAGATCCGCGCGCTGCGGCTCGTGCCGTGGCGCGCTGTCGAAGCTCAGCATCAGCTCTCCACGCGCAAACTCGTCGGTAGTGCGCAGGAGCAGCAGCTGCTCGAGGAGCTGATCGATCGCGCGAAGCCACAGGACCTAACGAGTGGGAAGCTGCACTATCTGCTGACCACGCCGTTCCGCTATCCGCCGCTGCGCTGGGGCTCGCGCTTCGGAACCAAACATGAGCGCGGCATCTGGTACGGCTCGGAATCGCGCGGGGCGATGTTTGCCGAGGTGGCGTATTATCGCCTGGTGTTTCTCGAAGGGACGCGGGCAGATCTCGGTACCCTAACGACGACGCTGACAGTGTTTCGTGCGGCTGTGCGCTCCAAGCACGGCGTAGACCTGACATCGCCGCCATTTGCGTCGTGCCAAAAGACCATCGCGTCACCCGTGAGCTATTCGGAGACGCAGGCCCTTGGTCGCGCGATGCGTGAGTCGGGCGTTGAGCTCATTCGCTATCCGTCCGCGCGCGATCCGCAGGGCCGCACAAACGTCGCCGCATTTTCTCCAGCGGTCTTCGGAAGATCCAAACCACGCGACTTCGAGACGTGGTACTGCACAGCAACGAAGGTGCTCGTGGAATTGGCCAAGCGCGACTACTTCGGCCGCGACGCGCTTGCCTTTCTGCGACGAGACTTTCTAGTTGACGGCACGCTTCCGCGGCCTGCCTGAAGATTCAGGGCACGGCTATTCCACGCCGAGCACGCGGAGGCCAAACGCACGTGCAGCCATTGCAAGCGCACGATCATGCGTGAGCATCACGGGCGATTGCCCGCGCGACTCCGCCCAAAGTAGGGCGGTCGTCAGATGAATCGCGTCGAGAGTGCCTAACGGCGTGGGCAGAGGCGACGACGCGCGGCGTAGCAGCGTCGCTGTGAGTTCCACAACCTCCACTGACTCGAGCAGCCGGTAGATCGTCTCGCGCAGAGGTGCCAGGCGCGAGTGCTCGAGTGATCCCTCGAGGGACATGCGATCCAATGTGCGCAGGCACTCAACCTCGACGAGAGCGCTGGCTATCGCGAGGTCGATCGAGTTCCACTCTCCCGCTTTCACGCGACCGGGTTGGTTCAGCACAACGCGCAGCAGGATCGAGGAATCCGTGTATGCGATCAGCGGCCGCGCTCCCTGTCTTCAAGCAAGATTTCCACTGGATCACGCCGGGCGCGCGATGCGCGCGGTATGTGGACGTCCCGGAGTCGAGGCGCGCCGGCGACCGGCTTTCTGATCACGACGGGCGCCACGTGCTCCAGCGGCACCAGTTGGGCCACCGGCGTATCCCGATCAAGAATGGTGAGTACGTTCCCGCGCCGCACATAGCGGATGTGCTCACTCAATCGGGCTTTGAGCTCGGCGATACCCACGTGTCTCATGACTACAAGATAGTCACTTCTAGTCATATCGTATAGTGCCCGGTGACGGTGCGGCGGCGGGTGACACGGAATGGTTCGCCGCAGCCATCAGTTGTTGACCGTGTCGTGCAGACCAGTGAAGTTTCTGGTTCGCCCAAACGCACTCCTCCGCATGACTGCCACGGCACCGCCAGCGACGCAGACCGTCCCGCTCCTCGACCTCAAGGCGCAATACGCGACAATAAAAGACGCTATCGACGCGGCCGTGCGCGAAGTCGTCGAGGGCCAGACGTTCATCCTTGGCCCGGCCGTCGAAAAGCTCGAGAAGGACATTGCTGAGCTGTCGCAGACTCGTTATGCGATCGCCTGCGCCAGTGGAACCGACGCACTCTTGCTGGCCTTGCGCGCTCTCGACGTCGGCGCCGGCGACCAGGTCATCACGACGCCATTCACGTTCTTCGCGACTGCAGGGACGATCCATAACGTCGGCGCCAAACCTGTCTTCGTCGACATCGACCCGCGCACGTACAACATCGTCCCCGAAGCGGCTGCGGCTGCAACAACCTCCAAGACCAAGGCAGTCATCCCTGTCGACCTATTCGGGCAGATGGCAGCCGTGGAGGATGTCGCGCGACTGATGCCTAACGTACCAGTCATTGAAGACGCAGCACAAACGATCGGCGCGTCACGCCGGATCGACGGCGAGACGCGCATGGCAGGCGCCGTCGCCACGATCGGCACCTTCTCCTTCTATCCGTCCAAGAACCTCGGCGCGTACGGCGACGGCGGAATGATCGTCACGCAGAACGAGCGCCTGGCACTCACGCTGCGCAAGCTGCGCACGCATGGCGGCCTGCGCACGTATCACCACGACATCGTCGGCTTCAACTCCCGTCTCGACACGATCCAAGCCGCAGTGCTGCAGGCGAAGCTGCCGTATCTCGCAGCGTGGAGCGCCAAGCGTCGCGCCAACGCCGAATACTACTCGGCCGCGTTAGGCGATATACACGAACTCGTTACGCCCTACATCGAGCCGGCGAACAACTGCATCTTCAACCAGTACACGCTGCGTGTCGAACGGCGCGACGCCTTGCAGACGCATTTGAAAGAGCGGGGGATCGGTACCGCGATCTATTATCCTCTGCCGTTGCACCTGCAGCCCTGTTTCGCTTACCTCGGCTACAAAGAGGGGTCCTGTCCGGAATCCGAGCGAGCCGCCAAAGAGGTACTTTCCATCCCCATTTTCCCGGAACTGACGCGCGCGCAACAGGACAGGGTGATTGGCGCGATTCGTGCTTTCTACCGCCGCCAATCGTCCTGAACGCATAAGACGCCGCGTTGGCTAACCTGATGAAAAACAATCTCTTACAGAAAATCGGCCAACGCAAAGCTGTTGTCGGAGTCGTAGGCCTTGGCTACGTCGGCCTTCCGCTCTCCATGGAGTTCGCCAAGGCGGGCTTCAAGGTCATCGGGTACGACGTCAGCAAACGCACCGTCGAGCGCCTGATGAAGGGCGATTCGCACATCCAGGACGTCCCCAGCGCCGACGTGAAAGCGCAGGTGAAGGCCGGCCGTTTCGTGGCGACGACCGACGAGTCGCAGCTGGCGACATGCGATGCGGTCTCGATCGCGGTGCCCACTCCGCTCTCGAAGACCCGCGACCCCGACATGAGCTATGTCCAGGCAGCGACCGACGCGATCGCTCGTCAGGCGCATGCCGGTCTCCTGGTTGTTCTCGAGAGCACCACGTACCCAGGGACGACCCGTGAGGTGTTGCAGCCGCGCCTCGAAGAACGCGGCTTTGCTGTTGGGAAGGATGTATTTCTCGCATTCAGCCCTGAGCGCGTCGACCCGGGGAATCCCGTCTGGCACACGAAAAACACTCCCAAGGTCGTGGGCGGAGTGACGCCGGCATGTACTGAGCTAGCTACGGCGCTTTATTCCGCGTGTATCGACACCGTCGTTCCTGTCACCAGCACAGAGTCCGCGGAACTGGTCAAACTTCTCGAGAACACGTTCCGCGCCGTGAACATCGCCATGGTGAACGAGATGGCGATCATTTGCGACAAACTTGGCGTCAACGTTTGGGAAGTCATCGACGCCGCTGCCACCAAGCCGTTTGGCTACATGAAATTCACGCCGGGCCCTGGCATCGGTGGGCACTGCATTCCGCTCGATCCGCATTACCTCGCGTGGAAGATGCGCACGCTCAACTACAAGACGCGCTTCATCGATCTGGCGAGCGAGATCAACTCCGAAATGCCCGAATACGTCGTGCGCAAAATCGCGCGTGTGCTTAACGAGCACCGCAAATCGGTCAACGGCAGCCGCATCCTCGTGTTAGGCGTCGCGTACAAGAAAGACATCGACGACATGCGCGAGAGTCCGGCGCTGGACGTGATCCGGCTACTAGAGGAACGCGGCGCCGATGTCGAATACCACGATCCGTTCGTGCCGTCGTTTACTGAGAATGGGCACGCCTTCGAGGGGGTCGATCTTACGCCAGAGCGGCTGGGGGCAGCAGACGCTGTGGTTATCATCACGGACCACTCGACGGTGAATTACCAGGACGTTGTGGACCACGCGGCGCTTGTCATCGATACGCGCAACGCGACGCGCAGCCTCAAACCATCGAAGGCGAAGCTCGTGGCGCTGGCTTCGGCGTGAGCGCAACGCACATCGCGTTAGGCACTCGCTAGTCATGCAGATCACGGTCATCGGTACGGGGTATGTAGGTCTCGTCGTGGGCGCATGTCTCGCCGAGACGGGAAACGACGTCGTTTGCGCCGACGTCGATCCGGGGAAGATCGAAGGCCTCAAGCGCAACGCCCTGCCGATCTACGAGCCAGGGCTCGAGGATCTCGTCACGCGCAATCAGAAGGAGCGGCGCCTAACGTTCACCACGGATGTTTCATCCGCGATCGCTCACGCCGACGTGATCTTCATCGCTGTCGGTACGCCGCCTGACGAGGACGGCTCAGCGGATCTGCGTCACGTGCTCGACGTCGGCGGCCAGATCGGCGAGCACATGACCGGTGAAACGGTGATCGTCACCAAGTCCACGGTACCCGTTGGCACCGCAGCCAGAGTCGCCGCCGCGGTCGGGAAACGAGCGAAGCATC
This sequence comes from Gemmatimonadaceae bacterium, assembly GCA_052388395.1. Taxonomy (GTDB): domain Bacteria; phylum Gemmatimonadota; class Gemmatimonadetes; order Gemmatimonadales; family Gemmatimonadaceae; genus DASYRX01. The sequence goes on from JBQTIF010000221.1 coordinate 6,850, forward strand.
CGTTTCATATGTGCTCGAATCCCGAGTTCCTCAAGGAAGGTGCCGCCGTCGATGATTTCCTCAAACCCGATCGCGTGGTGTTAGGCGTCGAGAGCGATCACGCGCGCAGCGTGATGGCCGAGCTGTACGCGCCGTTCGTCCGCACCGGGAAGCCGATCATTTTTATGGACATCGCGTCGGCGGAGATGACCAAATACACCGCCAACGCGATGCTGGCCACACGCATCTCGTTCATGAACGAGATCGCCAACCTCTGCGAGCGCCTCGGCGCGAATGTCGATCTCGTGCGCAAAGGGATCGGTAGTGATTCGCGCATCGGGCCGTCGTTTCTCTTCCCGGGACCGGGATATGGTGGGTCGTGTTTTCCGAAGGACGTGAAGGCGCTCGTACGCACTGCGCAGGAATGTCAGTCGCCGTTAGGCGTTCTCGAGGCAGTGGAATTGGCGAACGCCCGGCAGAAGCGCCGGCTGTTCGAGATGCTGCGCGAAGCATTTGGCGGCGATGTGCGCAATCACCACGTAGCAGTCTGGGGTCTCGCGTTCAAGCCGAACACGGACGACATGCGCGAGGCACCCGCGCTCGCGCTCATCGAACAACTTCTGGCTGACGGCGCCACGGTGGCGGCGCACGATCCGGCAGCGTTGCACGAGGCGAAGCGACGACTCGGCAACGACATCACATACGCGGAGTCGAACTACGACGCGCTCGACGGCGCTGACGCTCTCGTCGTCGTGACGGACTGGAACGCGTACAGACACCCGGACTTCGATCGCATCCGCACGCAGCTAAAACGCCCGATCATCATCGACAGCCGCAACCTCTACGACCCCGCCAAAATGCGCTCGTTAGGCTTCACGTACCGGTCTATTGGAAGAGAGGGCATACGGACGGGCGTAGCGTGAGGGTGATGATCACGGGCGCGGCGGGCTTCCTCGGCTCGCACCTCGCCGATCGCTTTCTCGCGGACGGGCACCACGTGGTCGGACTGGACAACTTCATAACGGGAAGCCCGGATAACATCGCGCATCTCAGCGGGAACGAGCGTTTTGAGTTCGTACGCCACAACATCTCGACGTACACGTATGTGGCCGGCCCGCTCGACGGCATTTTGCATTTCGCGTCGCCCGCTAGTCCGATCGACTACCTGGAGCATCCGATTGCGACGCTCAAGGTTGGCGCGTTAGGCACGCATAACGCGCTCGGCCTCGCACTGGCGAAACAGGCGCGCTTCTTTCTCGCCTCGACGTCGGAGGTGTACGGCGATCCGCTCGTGCATCCGCAGCCGGAGTCGTATTGGGGGAACGTGAACCCGATCGGACCGCGCGGTGTATACGACGAGGCCACGCGCTTCGCCGAGGCGATGACGATGGCGTATAACCGTGCGCACGACGTCGACACGCGCATTGTGCGGATTTTCAATACGTACGGTCCACGCATGCGACCGCGCGACGGACGCGTAGTCTCGAACTTCATTGTGCAAGCGTTGGCGAGTGAGCCGATAACGATCTATGGCGACGGGATGCAGACGCGATCGTTTTGCTATGTGGAGGATGAGATCGAAGGCATCTATCGGCTTTTCATGCGCGGCGACAGTGAGCCGACCAACGTGGGGAACCCGACCGAGTTTACGGTCCGGCAGCTAGCCGAGCTCGTTGTTGATCTGACGGGGACCAAGTCCGCGATCGTGTACAAACCGCTTCCGCAAGATGATCCGAAGGTCCGGCAGCCCGATATATCGCGCGCGCGGACGCTGCTTGGTTGGGAGCCCAAGGTTGAGTTGCGCGACGGGGTCAGCCGGACGATCGA
>JBQTIF010000222.1:0-22383 GCA_052388395.1 Gemmatimonadaceae bacterium
CATGGCGCGAAGAGGGTCGGCACCTCTTGACGCCACGGCTGTGGCGGAGGCCGGCCCATGCAGACTTACAACCTCGAGCGGCTGAACATCCTCATTGTCGACGACAACAAACACATGCAGATTCTCCTGAAGGAGGTCTTTCGGGCGCTCGGGGTGATGAGCGTGCGCACGTCCGACGCTGGCGCCGACGCGTTCAAGGAGATGAAGGTGTTTGCGGCCGACATCGTCATCTGCGACTGGAACATCCTGTACGGCCTCTGGGGACGACCAGTGAATTTTAACGACGCCAACGGCGACGGCCTTATCGTCCCCAGCGAAATTACCTACGCTGACCTGCGGTTCATCGGGCCGTCATTCCCGACGCACGAGCTCACCGTAACTCCGACATTGGGGCTGCTCCAGAACAAGCTGCGCGTCACGGCGCAAGTCGATCATAAGGGAGGGATGCGCAAACTCAATAACACGCTGCGGCACCAATGTCAGGGCGGTCAATCGTGCCGCGGCCTCTACGACAAAGACGCGCCGCTCGCCGACCAAGCTGCTGCCATCGCGGCGAACGCGAACGTCTTTACAAGCTTCTATGACGACGGTGCCTTCACCCGTTTCCGCGAGCTTGGCGTGACGTACCAACTCCCCGACGCGTGGGCACAAAGACTGCGCGCGAGTCGCCTCAGCGTAACGGGTACGGGGCGTAACCTCGCCGTCTGGACCAAGTACGGCGGCGTCGATCCCGAGGCGACTGTCGGTAACAGTGATACACGTGGAAACGAGGAGTTTTTCTCAACGCCTCCACTGCGGGTGTTCACGCTCCGCGCCAACCTGTCGTTCTGAGGAGACGCGACCATGAACAAGACATCATTGATCCAGCGCCTAACGGCGCACGTCGTCTCTATGCGCGGCCGCGCGACGATCGGGCTCGTAGCGCTTGCCTTTGCAGTCAGCTGTCAGCCGAGCGGGGTTCTCGAGGTCGTCGATCCGGACGTGCTCAACGTCGATGACTATCGCAGCCCACAAGGTGCCGATCCGCTGCGCAACGGAGTGATTTCGGACTGGCAGCTTGTCTTAGCCGGCAGCATCGATGGTCTTATTGTGACGACTGGAAACATGGCCGATGAAATCCGCTCGACGGATACATTCGAAGACCGGCTCTCGGTCAGCTCGCGCACTGCGATCGAGAACAACCCGGCGATGCTGGGGACGTACCGCAACTTGCACCGCGTGCACGCGGCCGCTGAGCGCGCAATTCCCATCCTCAAGGAGTTCACGCCGGATAAGCCGAACAACGTCGCCGAGCTGTACGCGTTGCGCGGTCTCGCGCAGATCTTCTTCGCCGAGTTGTGGTGCTCGGGCGTGCCGTTCAGTGCAGAGGACGGTGTGAGCACTGTGTACGGCATGCCGGAGACGACGACGCAGGTACTCAGTCGCGCCGTCGCAAGCTTCGACACGGCGATGATTCCCGCCGTGACGGACGCCCGCATCCGCAACATCGCGGCGTTAGGCAAGGGTCGTGCGCTGCTTAACCTCGGTCAGTATGCCGCAGCCGCGGCTGCTGTCGCGGCGGTCCCCACGTCGTTCAAGTACGAGACGTTCCACTCGACGTCGGCGGGACGCAACGAGAACGGTGTGTGGAATGCACTTTCGGTGAGCGTGCCGCGTTACACCGTCATCGATAAGGAAGGCGTCAATGGGCTCAACTTCCTGCAGACGCCCCCTGACCCGCGGATGCCATGGGCTGCGTCGACCCGCGTCGGCTTCAACAGTCTGCACCGCAATCTGCCTAACCAGACGAAGTACGGGCGAACGACCTCGGTGATCGTGTCGGATGGCGTAGAGGCGCGGCTCATTGAGCTCGAGGCACGGCTGCAGGGAGGGACGCAAGCCGACCGCGACGCCGTGTTCGCTGGACTCAATACCTTACGAGCATCGGGGCGCGCGGGTGTAGTTCCACCGCCGATCGCGGGATCTGCTCCAACAACACAAGACGCCGCGGTCAACCTGTTGTTCGCAGAGCGGGCGGCATGGATGTGGCTCACGGGGCATCGATTAGGTGATCTGCGACGTCTCATTCGCCAATACAGACGCGGCGCTGAAACGGTCTTCCCAACCGGAGCCCTCGCGGCGCCGCTCGTCGGGAACTACGGCACGGATGTCAATCTGGTGATCCCCTTCGAGGAACGGAACAACCCGAACTTCCAGGGCTGTTTGAACCGCGGCGCCTAACGAACAGCTTTCGCCGCAGAAGGCGCAGAGGGCGCAGAGGGCTGAGCCCTCCGCGTTCTCTGCGATTCGGCACGACGTACATATGAAGTGCGGCACTTCCTGGCCGCTTCCGTTGTTCTGGTATAGCAGAATTCAATCGCACCGAAGCAGTAGCAGGATGCGACCGGAGGCAATGGAATCACCGCTCCGGCGTCCATCAGTGCCGCGTTATGCAAAGCGCCGAGTTACCGCCGCACTGTTGAGTTCGCGCGCTGCAGCAGTACCCACCCACCTGGCCGAAGCGTTCGTGGAACCGGACAAGCGCTTTGCCGCAGCCAGCGCGGCTGCATGCAACCTGGCGTTGCGTTTGCCAATTGCGCGCAGCGCCATGTTCACGGCTTTCTTGACGAAGTTGCGTTCGTCTGCGGCGGCATGTTCCACGAGAACCAGTCCGTCAAGAAACTTCGCGTCTTCGGCATCTTTGTCATGCGCCGTGAGGCTCCACAGCAACGCAAACGCGGCGCGCTTTCGAAACTCTTCGCGCTGACGCGACCACTGCGCCACTTTCGTCCATGCATGCGGCGTGCGATCGAACAGATGAAAACAGACTGTGTCGCAAATGGCCCAATTGCCGAAGTCGCGGCACCAGCGATCCATTTGAGCTGCGCTGACGCGCGCTGGCTCGTCGATAAAAGCGGCTAGCATACGCGCCTCGTACCAACCGCTTTCCCACAATGCGAGCGCGAGATCGTGATCTCGTCCGAGTCCCTTGGCCATCTGTCGCATCGTCCCGACGGTCACGCCGAACGCTTTGTCAGAAGGAATGGCGTAGCGCGCCATGCCGTCGCGCGTAGCCCTTGTTCCTCGCCGTTCGAGCTCAGCGAGGACGGACTGCACGTCGTGACTCGCTGACTGCGTTGCGTGCGCTTTCGCTCCCTTGGTGGGCTTCGTCTTCGTTTTGGATGGCATTCGCTCGATTTGAGAGAGTCGTTAGGCTCCGTCAGTGTGATGATCAGTCCACGTGCGAGCCACGCTGCAGCAACTGAGACACGGTGACGAGCCTATAGCCAGAGCCATGAAGCGCAGCGATGAGTTTTGGCAGCGCCGCCCTCCCCGCGACACGGCCACGGGTCTCCACGTGCAGCAGGATAATCGATCCGGGGCGCACACGCTCCATAACGTGAGCGACGATCCGCTCCGGATCTGTGCGATGTCGGGATACGAGTCGGGCTCCAAGTTCCATAGCACTGTCGTGCGATCATTGCGCGACAGGATCCACGGCAGGATGACGAGCCGTTTTCCATAAGGTGGTCGAAAGTGGATCGTACCAGATTGGCCCGCAACTTGGATCAACGAATCGGTTTGCTCAAGTTCGTCTCGCACGAAGCACGGACTCTTGAACACCATGCGCTGATGTGAATACGAATGGTCTAACACATCGCTTGCGGAGATAACTCTATATAGGTAGAGTTATTGCCATGCAGCGCAGCCGACGCCCGTCGAAACAAACTATCGCAGTCCTGCTCGCTCTCGCGGGAAAGCCAGCAGCGTGGCGTCACGGATATGAGTTGTGCCAGGATGTGGGGCTCAAGGCCGGGTCGATGTACCCAATTCTCATGCGACTCGCCGATCGCGGTTTGCTGGAAACCTCCTGGGAGACCGGTGTCGAAGGAGGCCGCCCGCCTCGGCATCTATATAGAATCACCGCTGCGGGACGAGCGCTGGCGGCGCAGCTGGCGGCGACAACTGGGCGCGTTAGGCGACCGCGCTTCAAGCTCGGTGCAGCGGGGGTGTGATGGACCTCTCAGCTCGCATCATTCGTGTCGCTGCGCATCTGCTCCCAAGGGAGCGCCATGAATGGGCTAGGGCGATGACGGCGGAGCTAGCTCAGATCCGAGGTACGCCGTCGCGACTGCAGTTCGCGCTCAGCTGCGTGCGCGCGTCCCTCGTCGCGCCGCGCCCACCGGATGTCACCATGCCGCGAGTTGCGACCCTAACGATTCTCGCTGGTGTGGCTGCCTGCGTTGGCACCACGGCGTACACGCTCGCCGCGTACCCGATGGCGACGCAGACGCGCGGCACCTGGGTGAAGTTCGTCATCATTCTGCTCGGTTTTCTCTGGGTGGCGCTCGCCCAACCGCGCGCGCTGGTTCCCAACCAGCGTGTGGTGCGTATCGGCGTCATGAGCGGCGCCGCGCTCTTTCTTGTCGTCAGGCTTGGCCTCTGGTTCATCGAATCCGTCCGACAAGTCAACTTTGACGACGACGCGATCGGCTCGCTATTCATGGCGGTGCTGCTGCTTGGTGCGCTGATCTCATGCAGTGGCATCGTTGCCGCCAGCGAGCGGTCATTTCGCGCCGGTGTGATTGCCGTGTTATGGGCCGGGATGGTAACAGCGCTGCTCGGATTCAGCTTTGATCTGATCGGCACCGTGCAGGGGCTGAACTTCGAGTCGCACCTACGCGAGGTATGGCCTCGCTCCCCGGCGCCGGATCTGCAGTCTTTCCTCAGGAAACATATGGGCGAGCATCTCGCAGCCGCGATGAACGGTCTGGTCGCGTTGCCAGTTCTCGCTGTGCTCTTTGGCGCTCTAGGTGCCGCCATCGGTATGAAGACGCGCTCAGCCAGAACACCCCACGCCGCTGGTTAGGCGGCGCAGCGCAGTGCGCCCATTGGAGTCCCGTCGATGCTAATCACTCAACTGGTATTTGCGCTCCAGGTAATAGCTGCTGGAGCGGACGTCCTTCCAGCTCCCACCGGTTCACACAGCGTGGGGCGTATGACCTTTCACTGGATCGACCGAGGCCGACCCGAACTGGAGACGAGCGACGCCGGCGATCGACGTGAGCTGCTTGTATACCTGTTCTACCCATCGGAGCCTAACGTTCGAGCAGCGCGAGCGCCGTACATGCCCGACACGGAGATCATGCGTGGTCCGTGGAATGAGAGTCAGATCGCGCAGCTCAATGCCATGCGAGCATACAGTCGCGAGAACGTCGCAATCGTTAGGGGGAATGCACGCTTGCCGCTGGTACTTCTTTCGCCGGGCGGCGGCATGCGGGTCCTAACGTATCACGTGCTCGCTGAAGATTTGGCGAGTCACGGTTATGTGGTGGCCGCAATCGAGCCGCCATACAATGCGCGCGCCGTGCGGATGCCTGACGGGCGAGTGCTCGGGAATCTCACACCTGCGCAGCGCGGGTGGCCGCAGCCGCGGAACAACGACGAGGAACAGAAAACCTATCGTGAGCGCGTGGCGCACTGGGCGCGCGACATGAGCTTTGTGCTCGACCAGTTGACAATGTTGGATCGAGGGAAGGGCCCGTTCGCGCGCAGGCTCGACGTGGAGCGGGTTGGAGCGTTAGGCCACTCGCGCGGCGGTCAAGTAGCCGGCGCCGTGCGCCTTTTCGAGCCGCGGGTGCGCGGTGGAGTCAACCTCGATGGAATGGCGGGCCCGAACGCTGTGCAACCGGTGAAGGGAGATGACGCTGGCAAGCAGCCGTTCTTATGGATTCACAAATCGCTTCCCCCACCGCCGAGCGAAGAGCAGCTGAAGCGCAATAACCGCACAATGGCGGAGTACAACGAGACCATCAACAACATACTCGCTGGGTGGGGCCGTCAGCTGCAATCAGTGAGTGGCGGTGCGATGCGGATCACGTTCGATCGATCTGGCATCGAGCACATCGACTTTTCCGATGAATCGCTCTGGAACAGCGCGCTCACAAAAGCCGCGCGTGCGGAAAAGTTGCAGACTGTCGCGACAACCCGCGCCTGGATTCGGGCATTCTTCGACGGATGTTTGCGAGGTGAATGGGCTAGTCTACGGGCATTGGTGACAGCAGCCGAAAAGCCGTCATCGGGCGTCACTGTCTTAACGTTCAGGCCGATGTGGCCTCAGTAGCAGCGTTACGGCTGCAGGTTCCACTCGGGGGGTGGGAGACGCTCGAGTAGTTCTCTCGGTGATGCTCCTGCCTGTGCTGCCAACGCGCGAAAGGCGCGACCGCTCAGATACGTCTGGCCGCCGTGTCTCATCGTCGCACGGCCGGAGAGGCGCCGAGCCGACCCCGTGTCGACCGCGCCACCAGTCATGAACGTGGCGCCGAGGTTAACTCCGTACGCCGCGACCTGCGCAAGCAAACAGGCACCGACGCCACGCCCTCGAAAGGCCGGGCGCACGAACATATCGATCACTTCGAGGCCAGAAACGCAGTGGTGTAAATCATACGTTAGGCGCCACGCCGCGAAACCAATACACGTCCCGTCGCGGGTCGCGACCGTCATGTTGCAATGCAAACCCAAGCCGTCGCGCTTGAGACGCTCCGCAGTGCCGTGCCAAATGCTGTGATACGTCTCCAGCATGTACTCTGAAAGCAAGACAACTATGTCATCGACGTCCGTTGGTGTCGCCGGTCGGTATTCGACGCGCATTGGGTCGGCAAACGGGGGACAACAGCCTTCTGCATCAAGAAGCCTGTTGGCCGCACCGGCCCTGCGCAACGCCACCAATCAACTCGGCGGCAGAGCACCCGTCCGTTCGTATTCTTTGAGGAGTCGCACGACGTCCTCATGCCCGCGTCGCGTCGCCCATGCCATCGGCGTTGCCCAACTCGGGTCATCGGGTAGTCGCGGCTTTGCACCGCGCTGCAACAAAAACTTCACCATCTGCACTTTCCCTTTTCTGGCAGCGAAGGCGAGTGGTGTAGAACGATCTTCGGCATCGCGCGCGTTGATGTCGGCGCCGTGGTCGATGAAGAGCGCGGCACTCTCCACGTCGCCGTCGCTTGCGAGGTGATGCAGCGGTGTTCGGCGCACCCAATTCGGTCGATTCGGGTCCATACCGTTTGTGAAAAGGAATTCAGCCATCTCACGCGGTTTCGCCACGGTGACTCGTTTGGCGAGATCCGGCTGGTACCGCAGCAGAAGCTGTACGAACGCTTCGTGCTTGCCCTTCGCCGCGGCTTCTAGGGCGTCAGGTTGGTTGGCCAACGACGGATTGGATTCGAAGAGCTGCGCTGCCGTCGCGATGTCACCGAAATACGCGAGCACTTCGACGGTGCGGCGCAGGCCGGTGGCGGCGATCTCCTCATACGTAAGCGCACCTTCCGGCCGAATCGGGATTTCCCATGTGGCGCCGTATGATGCGAGTAGCTCGATCATTCGTTTGTCACCACTGTGGATCGCGATCCACACGGCGTCCGCCGAGCGCTCTACCGGGGCGTCGGGATTGGCTCCGCGTTCGAGAAGTAGCTTGGCGATCTCGTAGTGGCCATTCTACACGGCTGAGTACAAGGCATGCCCGTTAGGCGCAATCCCTTCCTCCGGGAGATTGGGATCAGTGCCGCGCTCGAGCAGGAGCCTAACGATTTCGATGTGCCCGGCAACGGCCGCATTCTTGAGCGCCGATCCGCAACCGGCGTAGTACGAGTTGTAATCGTTGACCCTGTTCACCAGCGATGGATCGCCGTCGATCAACGTGCGCACGCGATCGATATCGCCCTTCACCGCCGCCATCCAGACGTCGACGTTCGCGCCACGGGCAGCGAGATGCTTGAACACGTCATTCGGCGTCGTTGTGACGTGACCAGGCACATCGCGCCAACCGCGGTAGCCATAGTCGCCATTTGTCAAATGGATTGGAAGCGCGCCGTCGAGTCGCCGTGCATTAATGTCGGCACCACGCTCGAGCAGTAGATCGATGACATCCAGCTGACGCGTCATCGTCGCCCAATGAATTGGCTGATTGGAGCTATGATCACAAGCATGAACGAGCGCCGGTGCTGCATCGATCAACTCGCGCACTCTTAGTGGCTTGTATTCGCGAATCGCTGCGGCGACCGCATCTCCTTTCGACGACGCACCGTGCAACTCTGCGAAACTTGCTCGCCAACAGTCGTTCCATTTCGGCATAGCCGCGATCGAGTGCCATCTCGATCGGATCGCCGAGGCCGACGGTCGCGGCGCCGCGATCCAGCAGGAATTCCGCCACCGCGAGTTGATTCTCACGCACAGCGAACGAAAGCGGCGTGCGGTACTCGTAATGCGACCGGACAAGGGAAGGATCTTTTTCCAACAGTCGCTTTACAGCGTCGAGGTCGCCCGTCATACACGCCACGAACATCTCCCACACATCGGCTCCGATTCCGGGCGACCAGGGCCATGGCTTCTTTTGTTTCAGCGCCTCCGGCTGAATCATGAGGCGTATCTTCTCGGCGAACTTTGGATCGCCTGACGGCCGCGCGGCGTTGAGGTTCTCTTCGATATTCGCCATATGGTTTCTCAGCCGCCGCCGCGCCGAATACAGGCGCGTTTTGGCGGCGTTAGGTGTGATGTCTAGAAACTTGGCAATCGCTTGTTGCGAATGGTCGCCCATGTAGTACAGCAGGACCACTTGTTGTTCGGCCTCTGATAATGTGCCGATGGCGGCGCGGAGAGAGGCGCGCGTCTCGTGCATTTCTAACTTCTCTTGCGGAGAAGGGTCCGACGAGGCGATTTCGAGTGCCGCATCCAAGCCGCTAAGCCAGCGTCCTTTCCGTCTCGTTAGGCGATCGCACTGCTTGAATACGATTGTGCGAAACCAATGCGGAAACGCGGCTGGCTCGCGCAGCCAAGGGAGCAGGCGATACGTGTCCACGAATGCCTCTTGCACGGCGTCTTCGGCGAGATGGTAATCGCGCAGGAGCCAAGTCGCGTAAGCGACAGCGAGGTCCTGAAACATGTGAACCAACTCGGCGAACGGTGCCTCGTCGACGGTTTGTGCCACGCGCACCAGATCGAAATACGTTCTGCGTTCACCGAGGGCCGCTACTGTTGTTGAAGATATTTGCTTAGCTGAGCCGGTTTTGACTTAAGACCCAACGCCGCGGAGTTTGGTGTGGAGCAACGATTCACTGCTCATCGCGGAAAGGAGCATAGAGGTCAGTAACCGCCGCTACGAACAGTGGCGCATCTTCTCGAGCGCGGCAGCAGTAGCGACAACGGGTCGCACGCGGAGCTGTCGCTCGTATGGCGCGCTATCGACGTGCCTCACCCCGTTGATGCCGAAACCAAAAGGAACAGCGACGAGTGCGCGCCGACGGCGTCCATCGATCAGTACAGGTTCGAACTGCGCGGTCCGGAGCCAGGTACACACCGCCAGCACGAATTCCAACTCAGGATCCGCCAGTAGCACTGTAGCTGTGCGCTGCTCGGGTCGACCAAGCGTGTCGACAACGAACGCCACGACTACGGCTCCTTCGACACCTCGCTGACGCGGTGTGTCGGGATACCGCGGACTCCCCGTAGCGCGGACCGGCCGCACCGCCTCGTGCACCACAACGACGATGGAGTCCGGATCAAGAAAGCGAGCGCTGCTGGCATTGACGTTAGGCTTCGGTCGTGCTGACGAACATGCCGCAGTCAACGTGACGGCACACAGAATGGCGTAGTGAATGGCGCTAGGCAAGCGGCGGCCGTCTAGCCGTCGCCGGCAAGAATATCGTGCGTACTGCGAACAGTAGCGAACTCGCCATGCAGACTCGCCAGCTCGGCGCCATGCATGATATCGGCGCTGTAGTGCTTTCCGTCCGGTCCGTGTCGCGCAAACGTCGCCGTGGCGTCCTGGACGACCGTGACAGTGAACCCCAGGTTGGCGGCCATGCGTGCCGTTGTCGACACGCAGTGGTCGGTCGTGATGCCGACCATTACGAGCGAATCGATGCCACGCGAGCGAAGGTGTGCCTCGAGATCGGTGCCAATGAAGGCACTGTTAACGTGTTTGCGAAAGATCGGCTCGTTAGGCATCGGCAGGGCTTCCACCTTGAAGGCGTTTCCCGGCAACTCCGCGCGCAGCGGCGACTGAGGCTCGAGCGATAGATGCTGGACATGAATGACCGGCCGACCGGCGGCGCGCCAAGCCGCGAGCAGATCGGCAATGTGCTGCTCGCATCGGGATTGTTCCGCGCCCCATAGCGCGGATCGTCGAGGCCCTGCTGCACGTCGATGACGAGCAGGGCGCGGCCGGATGACTGACTCACCAAGACCTCAGTGCTGACTAGAGTGTGGTGCGAAAAAGTCTGTCGAGCGTTGACGGATCGCAAGCGCGCTGAGCTCTTCCGCGCGCCGAAGGCGGGTGAGGTACGTCAGCTTTCTTCGCTGAGCGACCTCACGAATCGAAGTCCAGTCGTGCGGTAGCCGTGACTCTCATAGCGCCATGATTGTGTGCAAATGGGCGCTCATGTCTGCCGAGTGTGTCGTTGGGCCTAACGTGGCGTAGCGGCGTCACGCGCGAGCTGATCCAGCAGCGCATGCACGTTAGACCGAATCGCCTGGCGCGCACGGTCAAAGTCGCTACTGACAGGCGGCACGCCACTCCACGTATCGATGGGTGTATCTCGCGTGAGCATGGACGCGACTTGTGGCTGATCGAACGTCACGACCCGAAGCGCTCCGTCCAGGTCATCGGTCGTCAGCGCCTGTGGCGTTGTCGTGCCTAGATTGACCCCCTCGCGTGCAAGACGATCAACGACAACGGGCGCTATGGCAGCGTCCGGCGCTGTGCCGCGCGCGACCGCTCGCAGCGCTAGTCCTCGCGCGTGCGCCTGCGCATTGAATTCCGTTGCGGCAAGAACGCTCTTGGCCGCGCCATGCTCGCAAACAAAGACAACCCGTTGAAGGTTTTGCATCAGTTTGCCGGGGTCGGATCTTGAAATATGTGTCCCAACGAGCGCACTCGCGCACCTTTTCACGCCGCGTGAATTTGGTTCGCGAGTGCGTTGTTTAGGACACGTATTTCAAGATCCGACCCCGGCCAGGAGTAGTTGCGCGATTCCAAGGCCGAGGATGATCGAGATAAGAACCGTCAGATAACCAAAGGCATCCATTGGTCAGCAGGTCCACAGAGAGGTTGACCGGCACATGGCGCTAACTCGCGAGAAACCCGGCGGCGGATAGTGTGGCTATGGATTGCTGCAGTACGAGCCTAACGCGGGACCCAAAGGGCGAGCATTCATGTGTGTCAGCTTTGCCAGAGAAGGCGACCGGCGACGAAAAGGATCGCGGCAGGGACGATCAGCATCAAAATCGTCACGGCGGCCCACGCCGCAAAGATCAAGCGATCACGCAGCGCAGGCACAGGCGCCTGTTGATCGAGCTGAATCATGCTCTTGAGCGCGGCAACACTCATGGAGCCGAGCCGCGCTCGATCCTCGGTGCGGCGATAGATGCTTGACGCGCGCCGACCGCGCACAAACGCGCGGAACATCGTGCGCGGACATGCCACGAGACCAAATGCGAACATCGCCAGATTGATGAACCACGCCATCCAGTAGCGCCCGCAACCGCTTCCCACTTCGAAACCGGCAATCACCATCTCCCCATCACTGAACGTGGTGTTGTAACCGGTGAGGATATGATTGGTATCGTGAAAGAAGACGGCACGCCGTCGCGCCGGAGGGTTCGGGAGTCGCACCGTTAGGCGACCGAGGCGCACGCGAAATGTGCGATCCTGCTCGCCGCCATCGAGCGGCAAGCCATGATTCACGTAATGCTGCGCGAGGGCATCGCTCAATGATCTGGAATCATCCATGTTGCGCTAACCTGGCAAAGAACTCGTCGTAGCTCTCGCTGTCAGCTAACGGTGTCGTTAGGTAGTCTCTGCAGTCCTCACGGTTCATAAACCGAATTGCCGTAAGTGGTGGTCGGTATGTTTGTAAACCCAACGCTGCCAGTCAACTAGCGACATGCTGCCAAAGAATCCGTGAGCTTGCTCCAGCGCATGTGGATCAGCGGCAGCGATCCCTTCGATCCCGGCCATGGCGCGCTGTAAGTCCGCCATGAACTGCGATGGCCGCGTGCCATCGATGCGTGGGTTCTGTGAAGGATTCGTCGGCCAACCATGCGGCCAACGGAACGGACTCCAGAGTCCAAGCCATTTAATGATTGGCCGCCGGCGAGCCGGGACTGGGCGGGTGCGTGGTCGAATGCCAAGCACCATGTCCGTTGCGTCGCCGAGGTGACAGAGCATCTCATGAGCGCTCAGCGTTCCCCAGCGCCGTTGGCTGTCCGGTCTGAGCGCGGCGAGCCGTCCTAGCAAGGATTGCCGGACTATGATGTCGGCCGCGGTTTTCATTCGACGTGGGCTGCGCGTTAGGGGCCGCCCGTATTCACGCCTAGCTGTTAGGCACGCGCACTAGCACGCGGCGGAACGACTTGCCATCGCCAATCACGAGCGTATCACCCATTAAGCGGAATGAGCGGCGCTGCTCGGTGCCGCTATAATCGCGCCACACGTCGCTCACCACGCGATGCACGATCTCCTTCCGAGCCGAGTCGACGGAATAGGTCCCAAAGTAGGCGATGTACGCTTCGAGTGTTTCACGAAGAACGAGCGATGATGCGCCGGGGAGCGGACTATCGTCGTCAGTACCTGGGACGCGGTTCAGCGGTGGGTTCTTGGAAATCTGAATGAAGACATTCCCTGCGGCGTCATACACGAAGAAGCCAAGCGGTGGATTGCCGTACGGACGGGTCAAGCGCCCCGCTTCGTCGACGTTCTCGTATGACACGAGGCGCCACGTACCGACGAGGCGAGGCGTGGGCGCGCGTTGCTGCGCTTGAGCATGTCCGACCGCGATCAAGCCTGTGAGACAAGCGACGATTCCCAGTGATCGGGTCATGCGATCCTTAGTAGTTAGGCGGCGACCAGGGATATCACGCTCGCAGTCGCTTGACAGAGAAGCTTAACGATCCACCGCTCAAACGGGCATTTCCTTCACCATCGTGAGCAACCTAGTTCCGTGGAGGCTGCTCTCTTCGCCGTTTTGTCGAAAGCCATGCCGCTCGTACAGCTCAATCGCCCGTAGTAGAACGGGGGTTGTAGAGAGCACCAAGCGGCGAAATTGATGGACCGATGCAAAGGCTTCCACTATGTGCAGAAGCCGCACACCGAGACCGCGTGCCTGGGCGTTTGGTCGGACGGCCATACCCCGGATATAGAGGTCCGCACCACGCGGCACGCGGAGACGGTGCCCACAACGTAGCCAGCGGATTCGGCAACCCAGATTGGCCCTTCCGCGAAGCGTCTTTCGATCTCGGACGCCGCGGGCGTTGTCGCCCTGAAGCCAGCAGGCGTGTACAGAGGTTCGAACTGAGCAAAGGCGTCGTGCAGCGTGGCGCAGACCGACTCGGCGTCCTGCGCAGTAGCAAGTCGAATACTGATGCCTGCGATCACGTCGGCTCCTCGGGTCTTTCGCTGCTCTAGCGTCTGAAGCTTGTTAGGCAAAGAAGAGAGGGCGACGGTCATTGGTGTTTGCTCGTAACCATTGTCAGAAAGAGCATTATGCGACCTGCGGCGGTATAACAAGCACTCATCGCGCAATGCGCACGACTAGATCGCGCAGCGCCTCCATGACCAGATGCCAGGAGCCTGTCGTGGGCGCGACGACATCGAAGTGGCCCGAGGCCGGGGCCTCCACAAGCCTAACGAGCGTATCCCGCGCCGCGACAGCTAGTGTGTAGTACGAGCGCCCTGCGGGACCCCAATTACGATCCTGCGCCCCTACGATCAGTAGCTGCGGAACGCCGATGGGGAGCATGAGCGCCGGTGATACGTCGCCGTAGCGCTCGGGCATTCGATCGGGTGCGCCGCCCATGAGCTTCTCGATGACGTTGCCACAGACGCCTTGAGCGTGCAGCGCCGCGAGGTCGGGTGCCGGGGCCAGCCCGAGTACCGCAGCAACGGGCAGGGGAGCGGCAACACGCAACGGACTCTGCGAACGGATGCGACTTCGCGCCGCCAACCAGAGTGCGAAGTTCGCCCCAGCGGAATGACCGACAGCAACGACGCGGCGCAGATCGAGTGGATACTGCCCGGCGAGGATACGCAAATGATCCGCTGCGCGCCCCACATCTTCGAATGTGCCAGGCCAGCCTCCACCTTCGTCGCCAACTCGGCGGTACTCGACGCTCCACACCGCGTACCCTGAATCAGCGAACGCTTGCTCGAGCGCCGCCACGTGGGAAATCGAGTATTGCGACAGATAGCAGCCGCCGTGAATGAACAGAACCACTGGGTGCGGCCCATGGCTCTTTGGCAAGCGCAAGTTCCCAAACTGCAATGGACCGGGACCATATGCGATGCGACGATCCGGGGAAGGTGCCGTTAGGCGCGCCAGCGAGTCGAACGTTAGGGGTTGTTGCCCCGACGCTGGCACCACGACGCCAACCGCAGTCAAGAACCCGACGAAGCACACCTGTGCCGCGACAAGCTTCATCGCTTGACGGCGATCGCCTGCACTTCGAATCTCGCTCCGAACAGGAGAGTGCCGGATCCCAAAAACGCGCGGGCAGGGAACTCCCTCTTGAAATAAGTGCGGTAGACACGGTTGAAGGCGTCGTAATGTGCCACGTCAGAGCAGAAGACCTGCACCGACACAAGGTCGTCCATCGACATCCCCGCCTTCTCGAGCGTCGCCTTCACATCGTTGAGGACAAGTGTCGCCTCCTCCGCCGCGGTAGCAGGTACTCGGCGGTCTGGTGTGAGGCCAATCTTGCCGGCGAGATAGAGCGTGTTGCCGACCAAGACCCCAGCACTGAAAGGACCCGCCGTAGTATCGCCGGCCGTCCGCGGATCGATGTATCGCCGGCTTTCTTGAGCGGCGAGAACAACTGGTAGTGCAACGAGAGCCACTAACGTTGCAAGCGGCGTAGTATTGATCAAGCGTCTCATGTGTCCTCCGGAAGGACTGTTAACTGCGTTGCGCTCGTTAGGCTGACACGAGCCAGGTTGCATACATTGCAGCCTAACGATTTTAGTGCGATGCGGCTACATCTTTGGTGGCGGCGCTTCGCTACCCATGTCGCGATGCAGACGCCACTGCCCGTCAGCGTACCTGCGCCAGAGGACCATGTAGCGACCAGCGCCAGAAACCGGTTTGTTGCCGTTCTTGCTCGTTGCCGCGAAGCTATAGTGGCCGAATTCCACGACGCAGTCACCAGCCGGGATCACTTCTTCCGTGATGTCCTCGCGCGCGGTGACGTTCAGCGTGTCCAACTGCTTCTTCATCCCCGCGGCGATCGCCTCTCGCCCTCGGTGCCAATCGCCCGCTGGCTGAACCGTCGCGCCGTCTTCTGTATAGAGGTTCGAAATGGCGGCCGCATCGCCAGCGCGGAAGGCTGCTGACCATTCGCGCTCGCGCGCCTAGATGGTGTCGCGCATCGCGGCGGCATCAATCGGTGGTGCCGCGGGCGCTTCTTCGCGTGGTGTCGCGCAACCGACGACAGCCAGCGCCAACAGGAGCGAGGGGAGGAGTCTTTGCATGAGTTGTCCGTGGTTACGAGGGGAATGCTCTTTGACCGAACGTAGAGCGACCGGCCGCCGCCGCAAGGGGGAGGGGGATGCGGTGCAGGAGTGGCCATGTCGAGCCAGCGCCGGGCCTGCGCGGCATGGCATGCCACGTTAGGCGCGGCTGCTTTGATTAGTGGCTACGCAGGAAATGCAGGAGGAGTGAGTCTACGAGTGCAGCCTGCTCTATGTGTGGCAGATGCGCTGCGCCGTCGATCGCATGAAACTCGGCGCGTGGGAAGGCGGCGCGCACAGTGTCGCTGAGCGCAAATGGCACGGTACGATCGACTTTTCCCCAGAGCAGGAGTATCGGAATCCGGCTGTGCGCGAGCGCGCTGAAGCTCTTGGCGGGGCGCTTCATTACGTCGCTACGCATCGTGGCGATGAAGCTGCGGCGAAACCCCTTGTACTGCATCTGGACTTCGTAGCGCTCGACCCAGTCCGGGTAATCCTCTGGCCGGAGAAAATCGGTCAGCTGGCCTTTGGCAATTTCCGACGCGGCGAGTGTCAGCAAGTATTCGCCGAGGCCACGGATGCTGATGGGGAACGGTGTTGCCTTGAACACACCGATCCCTGGATCGATCAATGTTAGCGTACGGACGCGTTCTGAATGGCGGTCGGCGAAATGCGCGGCGACCGCGCCACCCATCGAGACCCCGGCGACATCGATAGCGCCGCGAATGCCTAACGTGTCGAGCAACTCGGTCAGCTGTCGCTCGAAGGCCGCGAGATCGTAGCGCAGTTTGGGTCGGTCGGAGAAGCCGCGCCCATAGTAGTCATAGCGCAGCACGCGGAATCCGTTGGCGGCGAGCGCGTCCCGCGTCGGGCTCCACAAATAGAACGGAACTGTCGCGCCCGAGAGAAGGACGACCGTGCGTGCCGTGTCGGGACCAGAGAGGTCGTAGTGCGTGATGCCGTCGCGTAACTGGACGAACGTTCCCGGCGCTTGCGCGCGCGCGGTCGCGTCGAGCGTCTTTGTCTCTTTGTCGACAGCGACGTGGGCAAAGCCAGCAATGAGCGTAAGCGCTGCGCTGCTCGACAGAAGCCAGGTTGTTCGGCGACGCATCGTAGCAGCTCGTTAGGCGCAGAGGTGCTTCAAATGCTCACGGCCGCGGCCGTGGCAGGGACGTCGTTGGGGTGAGCGCGAACGGTCTTCTTTCCTAACGCGGAGTGAGGCCGGCCACGGAAGAGTGGTTGGAAACCGCGCGGACTCCACGAAGAATGGTTTGCTCGGATCAGCTACTGCCGCGAGATAAAGTCGCTCCTCGGCACTACACTCGCCGATTCTCCCGACAATAAAGAGCTTCGCGCGGCCGACCGCCGCCGCGACCTCGCCCATGAACGTGCTTTCCTCGATTCGAATGTGGGCATCACCGTACACAACCAGCGTCTTGTTTCCAGGTGTTTTTGCGAAGTGCTCAATGAGCAGATGCTGCATGAAGTTGGTCTTGAACGGATACGGAGCGAGATCTTCCGCAACACGCACCTTTGACCAGTCAACTCCTTCGTTGCCCCCGAGCAGGCGCACGCGCTTGACTGACGGAAGCGTCCGATTGACCGCCCGCATCGTCTCGACGAACTGGCGCACGTGCGGCAGCGTCGCCCATAACGTCGGGTGATCGGTGTCTAGCCAAATCGCTGCTAGCTGCTCGTTAGGCAGCGAGTCGAGCGTGAGCACGTAACGATCGATCAGATGTTGCTGACCTGACCTTGCCCACTCCACCACAACGTCGGTTACCCGCTGCGCGAAGGCGGGGCGTGTGACAAGACACATGAGGAATTCTTCGATCTTGAAGTCCCCATGTGTGCTGCCGATGAAAACGAACTGGTGATCAGCGAACTTCGCAGCCATCGCATCGCTGGCTGCTGACGCTCCTGGCGTGGTGCAGCGAAGCGTGGGATGACTCGCGGCACGTTCGCTCAGAACGACCGACGAAAAAATGAGAGCGCCAGCGATACGCGCCATCATGCGGAGCGCAGCGGCGTCACCGGCTTGGCGACGCCTTTGAAAAGGAACCAAAACGAGAGCCACAGCTCGAACACCAGCATCGGCATCCACTGTAGCCACGCGAGCCAGCCGATGAATAGTCCGCCGAGCTGCAATGGAAGAACCAGCACGAGCAAAACCGAGGCAGCAACGCCCAGCCTGGCCATCGCGGCGGGTATCATGCGACCGCGCAGCAGCAGCCACGAGAAGAGTGTGCTCCCAACGGCGAAGAATGTCGCGCTGACTGTCGCGCTATCCCTCAGAATGAATGCGCCAAGCCCCTGCGCCGACTCGGGTGATGCTGCGTTTGCTCCAGTGGCTGTCGCGAGCCAGACCAGTCCCAGCGTCCACTTTATAGATGTAGCACCGTTCACAGCTTCGATGACGCGACAGGTCATGCCAATCATTGCCAGCTCGGGATCCTGGTCGCGCGTGATCGCGTACAGCGTGACGCCAAGCACCAGAGCACAAAAGCTCATCAGCATAACGAGCACGGCGTAGATGCGCATGTCTGTCGCGTGCTCGGCGATGTTCGCCAGCTTCGCCGCCATCCCCTCGCCGCTCGTCGCGCGGCCGGACACGGCCATGCCGGTGAGGCCAACGGCGATGTAGAAGAGGAACGCAACGCCGGCGAGGCGCGCGTTCGCCGTGCGCGTCATGACGCCTGCCTAACGACTCGTGGCGTCCAGCTCTTCTTGATCATCGGCAGCCCGCGGATGCGAATCACCCAGAACAGCAAGAGGGCGAAGGGGAGAAGCGCTGGAATCGCCAGCAGCCCGCTTTCGCGCACCGGGGCAGGGAACAGCTTCGCCTGCCCGAAGAAGAACGAACCAGTGGCTATAAAAAATGCGAAACACATGCGCGACAGGTGTCGCGTTAGGCGTGCCGACCCGGTGAAGCCGCGCCGGTGTGCCGCCAGGACGCCGAATGTGATGCCAGCAATGGCTGTCGCCAAACCCAGGAAAACCAAAACGATCTCGAGCAGACCTACCTCCGCCGGCTTTCGCCACACGGTGAGCCACGCCGTGGCGGTCAGATAAGAGGTCATGGCACCGCCCATGACGTTGCCCATTGTCGGCGTGATGAAAATCGAGATGTATACGCCGGTCGCGGCCACGATCAGCACGGACACGAAGAACACGTTTCCCGACTGCCGGTGCAGCCGTGAGCCTTTGCGGAACGTCATGGCAGCGGCCCCGGAAAGGAGCGCAAGCGTCCCCATGGAGATGTGCGCGTACCGCAGGATCAGATGATCGATGGTCATAGTTGGCTTCCTATGGCTTTCCCATAGAAGCCTCCATGCAGCCTTCCCCCCTTCGCCGCATAGAGCGCGACGTATCCAAAAAGGAGTGCCAGGCTGCCGGCGACGATGTGTGCCGCGTACGTCACTCGCATGCAGCGTCCGCTACGAGCGCATGGTGACGGCCGGGTCGATGCGCGATGCACGCCGCGCCGGGATCCAGCAGGCGAGCAGCCCGATCGCTGCCATCATCGCGGTTACGCCGACAAAGGTGACGGGATCGTTTGGCGCCACGCCGAAAAGGAGACCGCGAATGATACGCGCCGCGAAGACCGCACCGATGACGCCTAACGTGAGCCCGATCACCAGGAGCACGCCACCTTCCTTGAGAATCATCCGCTGCACCTGACGTTGCGCGGCGCCAAGTCCCATGCGGATGCCGATTTCGTGCGTGCGCGCGCTTACCGAGAATGCCAGGACACCGGCGATCCCCACACTGGCGATGATCAAGGCCAGCAAGCCTAACGAAGATATGAGCGCGGCGTTCAGGCGCCGCGGCGCGACGCTCTCATCCTTGATCTGCTTGATCGTCTTCACTTCCTCGATGGGAGCCGTCGGTGCGTTGCGCTTGACGATTCTCGTCGCTGCGGCTGTGAGGGCCGCAACGTTGCTGTCGGCGCGGATCACGAAGCCGCCACCGAGCGCCAGCTCCTGCGCAAAGGGCATGAAAACGGCCAATCCGGGCTTCGCGTCCAGACCGCCATCCTGCGTATTTGCCACGACGCCGACAATCGTGCGCCAATCGCCGCTGAAGGGCGCGAATTTGAGCAACTCGCCCGTCCACGCGACCCGTTTGCCGATCGGATCCTCGTTCGGGAAGAACTTGTCGGCGAGCGTCTTATTCACGATAACGACTCGGCCCGAGCCTCTCTGATCGGTCGCGGCGAATTCGCGTCCACTGAGCAACGGAATTCCCGCCGCGCGGAAGTACTCCGGACCGGCCATGCGTATCTCGGCGCGTGGTGTCGCTTCCCCGGAGCTGAGCGCCTTGCCCTCTGCTTTCAGTTCGAATTGCACGCCCGAACTACTGAGAGGCATCGGCGATCCGACGCCGACTTCGATGACACCCGGCAGTGCCAGCATCTCCCGCCGCATGAGTTCATAACGCTGTTTCGCTCCGGCGTCAGCGTTAGGGTTGTACAGGATTTCGGTCGCTGTCAGAAGCGGTACGTCGATCGTGAGCACTTCCTCGGTCCTCAAGCCGGTACTCACATCAGAGAGCCGGATCATTGTCCGCGTTAGGAGACCAGCGCCCGCGAGTAGGACCACCGATACAGCGATCTGCACGACGACCAGTCCGCGCTGCAGCCGTTGCTTCCTTAAGGATCCGCTCATGCGACGCACGCCGGCAGAGATCCAGCCGGCGAAGCCACCCTCCTTTGGAAGTGACGCCACAAACGCGAGCAGCAGCGCAAGAATGACTGCGAGAGCGAGCGTGAAGCCGAGCACCATCCCGTCGAGACGGATCTCGCTGGCGCGTGGCGAATAGCGCTCCGCGAGCGAGATCAGCAGCCTAACGCCGCCGATGGCGAGCACGACGCCGAACACGGCACCGAGCACCGTCAGCACGAGATTTTCGGCGAGCAGGAGGCGCCGCAATCGCGTGCGGCCGGCGCCGAGCGCCGCTCGCAAGACGAGCTCGTTTTCTCTCCGAACGCCGCGCATGAGCGTCAGGTTTGCGACGTTGGCCGCCGAGATGATCATCACGAAAGCCGCCGCCACCATGAGCAGCATGAGCGTTAGGCGTGCGCGCTCGCCGAGCACCTGCTGGAAGGGAATGACGGCGACGCGGTGATGATCCCCGGGGGCGTACGCCTCCTTGAATTCGCTTTGGATGCGCTGGCTGACGGCCGCAACCTCCGCGCGCGCCTGGTCCAGCGTGGCCGTGGGAGCGAGACGTGCGACCATTTCCGTCATGCGGTGCACGCGGCCTTCCACCATGAACGCACTCAGGTGGTGCTGACTCACGACCATGTTGTTGAGAGCCTCAACGCGCGTTGGGAAAAAAGGTGCGGGCTGGAGGACTCCGATCACCGTGACTGGCTGTCCATCGAGACGCACATGTTTGCCAACGATGCTCGAATCGCCCCCGAAGCGCTTGATCCAGCCTTCGTGCGTGAGCACCATGACGGCTGGCACGCCAGGGCCGTCATCGCCCGAGTTCGTCAGTCGGCCGAGCACCGGCGAAAGCCCCATCACCTCGAAGTAGTTGCCTGTGACGAGACCGGTCTGGATGCGCACAGCCCCGTCAGCGAGCTGCAGCCTTCCGGACCAGTCGGAAAACTCGGCGATTCCGCCTAACGAGGGAGCGCCATTCCTGAAATCGCGCACCTCGGGCACGGAGAAGGCGAGGTTGGCGCCGCCGGGTCCGTCCATGGAGTGCCGCAGGTACACCAGACGATGGCCGTCTCGATGAGGCAGGGGCCGGAGGAGCACGCCGCGGACGACGCTGAAGATCGCCGTGTTGGCGCCGATACCTAACGCGAGCGTGATGACGACAACGGTTGTGAACGCCGGGCTGTGCCGCAAAGTGCGCAGCGCGTATTTGATGTCGGCGGTGACGCTCTCGAGCCATGGCAGTCCGCGCTGGTCGCGGACTGCTTCCGCCGCTGCGACGAGGCCGCCCGACGCCAACATTGCCTGGCGGCGCGCTTCGTCCGGCTGCATGCCGCGCCGGATATTCTCGGCAGTCTCCATCTCGAGGTGTGCTTGGAACTCAGCACGGAGATCGTCGTCAGCGCGCTGTCCGGTAAAAAATCCAGCTATGCGCGCGAGCGCAGCGCGGATGTGTCTCATTGGGTCTCCCTTCGAGGTGCGAAGAAGGCGGCGATTAGATCGGCGGTCTCTTGCCATTCGCGGGCTTCGCGCGCGAGCTGTTTGCGCCCCGCGGCTGTGAGCGAATAAAACTTCGCGCGCCGATTGTTCTCGGACGGACGCCAGTCGGCTGCGATGAAACCCTCCTGCTCAAGCTTCAGTAGGGCGGGGTACAGCGTGCCGTAGTTCAGCGTGAGGCGGTTCTTACTCGTCTCCTCGATTCTGCGCGCTATGCCGTAGCCGTGCAGGGCTCCAAGTCCTTCTAGGGTTTTGAGGATCATCAGGGCGAGGGTGCCCTGCTTCACATCGCGTTTGCCCGCCATTTGTCCGTCCTCTGGGAGTCCCATATGACGGTAGTTTCATGAGAATGTTTCAGCAATACCTTGGGTCGATCTGTTTGGCAGCTGATCGCCAGCAGTCCGCAACTCATTGTTCCGTGGCGGCGATTGAGCGTAGCTTCGAAGAACGGGACTCCCGCGCCTCGACCTCAGTAAACAGATGCGCTTTATCGCTTCATTCGGTGGGAGCTGCGTCGCCGCAGCGCTGGCCTTTGTTCCGCCGCTCTCGACGCACGCTCAGGTCAGCCGGCCGATCTTCGCCGTCTTCGCTCACCCTGACGATGAGCGCATCATCGGCCCCTTGCTGTCACGCCTGGCGCGAGAGGGGCGCGAGACCCACCTCGTGATCGCCACCGATGGCGCCAAAGGCGTTCGCGATTTCGCCCGTATCCCGGCCGGACCGGAGCTTGCCGCCGCGCGCGCC
>JBQTIF010000223.1:0-33898 GCA_052388395.1 Gemmatimonadaceae bacterium
GATAGGGGATAGGGGATAGTTGATAGGGGATGGTTATGCGTAACTTGCGTCACATATTCGCGTGCATCCTTACACTAGTCCTCGTTAGGCGTTTGCCGGCGCAGGATTCTGCGCGTCTCATTGCGCAGGCCGAGTCGCTCGCCGCGCTTGGTGAGTCCGCGCGAGCCTTTGCGGTCGCCGTGGAGGCCACGAGCCACGCGGCGTCGAGCGCCCGCGCCTGGCTCGTTCGCGGGTTGAGTGCGGCGGCACAGCGCCCATTTCCAATGGGGCGCTTCGGTCTCGTCGCTCGCGAATTCAGCGAGTTGCAGCGCGAGGCAATCCGCTCTCTGCAGCGAGCGGTGCAGCTCGCGCCGGATAGTGCCCGCTATTGGGTCGAACTCGGCGTAGTCCAAGCGCTGTCGAGCGATAGCGCACTTCGGCGTCAGGCGCGGGAATCGCTGGAGAGAGGTCGCGACCTGGCAGTCCTGACTCGCGATGGTCCTGTCCTTGCGCGCGCGAACGAAGCAATCGGCTGGTGGTACTGGAGGCGCTTTGAACAAGAGATCGTCTACCTGCCGGCCTCGCCCGAATCACATAACGAGTTGCGCGCGGCAGCAGTGACAGATTCTTCACGGCGTGACTCGCTGCTCAATTTTCTCGAGTGGGGACACGGCTGGCAGAGCGACTACCTCGATGCGACCGAGCACTTCGAGCGCGCTGTCTTCGCTGATTCAGCCAACGCGCGCGCGCGCTACCACGTGCTGCGTTCCCTCGTGACCTTCGAGCGGTGGGAAGACTTGTTGCAGGTCGCCCAACAGCAGGTCCGCGACGTCGGCTGGGACGCGTGGTCGTGGCTCGCGTTAGGCCTTGCTCAGCTCCGCCATGGCAACCGCATCGCCGCGAGCGCCGCATTCGACAGCGCCATCGCGCATTGCACAGCGCGGGAGCGCGAGTACCTGCTCGATGCCAGTCGCATCATAACACCGGACGCTGCCGCGTCGTATCGCTCGCAACTCCCCGCGCTGCGGGAGGCCGGTGATCGGTTCTACTGGCTGCATTCCGACCCACTCTGGCTCGTGCCGGGGAACATGCGCTGGGTGGAGTTTCTCGGCCGCCTAACGTTTGCAGAATTGCGTTGGGGAGTGCCGGAGCTTGGTTTGCGCGGTCTCGATACCGATCAAGGACGTGTATACGTCCGGTTTGGCTCGCCGACTCGCATCGCCGGCGCGGATACGAGCCGGCTCGGCGTTCCGCACATCACGTGGTCATATCGCGGCGGCGTGCGCCTGCGATTCATCGCACAACCGCTCCTGGGTGTCGCCCAACTAGATCCGGAATCCGAGACGGCATTGCGCGAGCTCGCTGTTACGACCCCCGTCGCATGGTCCGCTGCCGCGAATGATGAGTACTCGGTCCGCGATGTGGCGGTTCAAACGGCTGCCTTCTTCCCACGCCGGAGCGACGACAGGCCTGCAGACTCGCTTTCGGTCGTCGTGCTCGTGCCTAACGTTCCCGCACAGCCGACCGACGCGGCCGTCTTCCTGGCCGATCGCGCGGGCCGTGCCGAGCGTATGCCGACGGCACGATCGGCCGTCCTCGCCGGCGATTCTGCGTGGAGCGCCTACGAGGCACGCGCACCTGGAGTGAGCGCGTATGTTCGTTTCGAAGTGCGCGACACGGTTACTAGGGCTGCTTCGCGCGCTGCTGCGGAGATCGCACCGCTCGCTGACCATGTACTGCACGTCTCCGATATCATGGTTGCGCGCTGCCTCACGAATCGTGACCAGCGGCCGGCGCGCTGGTTCGAGGCACGCATCGCGCTCACTGCTACCGGCAGCTGCGCGCCTGATCGGCTCGTTGTATTCTGGGAAGAAGGGACGACTGAACCCGGCATCGGTGGCGGGACGGCGCGCATCACGGTGCGATCCAGCATCGAAGACGATCTTGCGACGCTGATGCGCATGGCGGCGGATCCGCGTGCGGCTAGCCTCGAGCTACGCGCGTTAGGCTCGAGCGAAAGCACTCGCGGAGAAGGCGGCACTCAGCGTGGGAATCGCGAAGTCTCGCTCGCTGTCCCCCTGGCGCCGGTACGCGGCCGCGCGCGGCTGCGCTATGTCGAGCTTTCGCTGCGAGCCGTCAAACGATCCGGCCTCGTCGTGACGCTGACTCGGTCCATTCCAGGTGGGCCCGTCGTGACGCGCGAGCGCCGCGTGCCGTGGCATTGACTGCCGCGAGCCCAACCCCTGGGACGCGGACAGCCGACTACGACTACAAGCTCGACCCGGCACAGATCGCGCAGCGGCCGAGCGAGCAGCGCGACGACAGCCGCCTGCTCATCGTAGAGCGAGCGACCGGCGAGTTGCGACACGGCCGTTTCGGCGATCTCGTGGATTTGATCCCGGCGGGCGATGTCATCGTGCTCAATACCACGCGGGTCATTCGGGCGCGCTTGTTAGGCACGCGCGACTCGCCAACGGGCGCTGGCGCGGAGGTGCTGCTGCTCAAGCCCGTACCCTCCGCCGACGAACGAACCTTCGAGGCGCTCGTTCATCCAGGCGGCAAGCTGCGTCCTGGCCGCAGCATCTACATCGCGGACGATCTGAGCGTCGATATCGTATCCGTCACCGATCGTCGCACGAGGATCGTTAGGCTCAGAACAGCAGCCGGCGCCGACGCCGCGCTGGAACGCTACGGACACGTTCCGCTCCCGCCGTACATCGCGCGCAGTGATGGGCCGGCCGACTCCGAGCGCTACCAGACTGTCTACGCGACAACCCCTGGCTCCGTGGCTGCTCCCACCGCGGGGCTCCACTTCACGCAAGATCTGCTCGCGAGGCTTGCGCAGCGCGGCGTGCAGCGCGCCGATGTCGTGCTGCACGTTGGTGCTGGCACCTTCAAGCCGGTGGAGAGCGACGACCCCGCCGATCATCTCATGCATGAGGAGTGGTACACGATACGCGAGAACGCGGCGCGCACGATCAATGACGCGCAAGCTCGCCAAGCACACGTCTGGACCGTCGGGACAACAGCCGTCCGCACCCTTGAATCAGCGGTCGACGAAACCGGTCGCGTGCGCGCGGCGACCGGCGAGACGCGGCTCTTCATTCGCCCGCCGTATACCTTTCGCGCCGTAGACAAGCTCGTCACGAATTTCCACTTGCCGCGTTCCACGCTACTCATGCTCGTCGCCGCGTTTGCGGGATACGACCTCACGATGCACGCCTATCGCAGCGCGATAGAAGCCGGCTACCGTTTTTACTCTTATGGCGATGCGATGGTCGTACTGTAGCGCGTGCCTAACGGCAGTACTCGCCGTCGCGTGCGTGAAGACGACGCTGCGTGAATACTTTCCGTCTCCGGAGAATCCCCGCTACACGCCGGAGCGAGGGAGCGCCGCGGTTCGCGACTATCTGCGATTGCGCTGCAGCGAGCTGGCGAAACCTCCGGCGCGCGACTCCGCGACGCTGACGGCTCGCGTGCGGGTCGACTCCGGCGGAAAGGCGACTGCCGCGCAGCTCAGTGGATCGAGTGGCGATGCCGTGATGGATGGCGTAATCGGCACCGTTGTCGCGCAACTCGACCTGTCCGCAAGCATGCCACGCCGCGGCGAGTATCAGGCGCGCATAGCGTATTCGTGTCGCGATTCCGTTGCAGCGCGCATCGACGTCACGCCGTGACGGCATTCTCGTTTCACGTCGCCGCAACATGCCAGGCGGCGCGTGCCGGCGTCTTCGCGACACCGCACGGGAATGTCGAGACGCCCTGCTTCATGCCCGTTGGGACACAGGCTACCGTGAAAGCGCTCGACCCCGACGACCTTCGCGCGGTCGGCAGCCAGATGATCCTCGCCAACGCCTACCACCTGCATCTGCGCCCTGGTGACGACGTTATTGCGTCGTTAGGCGGGCTGCACGCGTTCATGGCATGGGACGCACCAATCCTCACGGATTCGGGGGGCTTCCAGGTCTTCTCGCTCGAGACGTTGCGCACGGTGAGTGAGGAGGGCGTAGAGTTCCGCTCGCACATTGACGGCTCCAAGCGTTTCTTCACTCCCGAGTCGGTGATGCAGATCGAACGCAATCTTGGCGCCGATGTCGTTATGCAGTTCGACCACGTCATCCCCGGCCAGGCTGACGCGGAGCGCGCGCGCGACGCGAGCGAGCGCAGTATCCGATGGCTGGCGCGCAGTCACACAGCCTTTGCAGCCGGCGCGTCGGGCCGGCAAGCGCTCTTCCCAATCGTACAAGGTGGGATCCACCCCCACCTCCGCGTTGCTGCCGCTCAGCAAATCGCCGCGATGGATGACTGGACAGGCTTTGGCATCGGTGGCCTTTCCGTTGGCGAAGCCAAGAGCGACATGTACGCAGTCCTCGATTTGTTGCATGACGCGCTGCCTCAGAATCGGCCGCGTTATCTCATGGGAGTTGGTTTCCCAGAGGACCTAGTTCACGCCGTCCGTCGCGGCTTCGACCTATTCGATTGCGTTGCGCCAACGCGCATGGGGCGCAACGGCACCGCGTTTACGTCAGATGGCCGCGTCAACGTACGCAACGCCGAGCTGCGGCGCGACGAGCGACCGCTGGATGCGACGTGTAACTGCAGCACCTGCCGCCGCTTTTCACGCGCCTACCTGCGTCATCTGTTCACTGCTGATGAGGTGCTAGGCTTACGACTCCTTTCGTTGCACAATGTACATTTCGTACTCGCGTTGATGCGCCAAGCTCGGCAGGGTATCCTCGACGGCGCGTTTGACGCGTGGAGCCGCGACTGGCTTGCGCGCAATACATCCGCGGCACTCTCCGCTTCTACTCCAGATACCGCTCACCCAACCGACTAATGCACGCGCTCGCATTCTCGCTGCTGCAGGGCCAGACCCCACCTCCAGGCGGAGGAGGCGGAGGCGGAATCTCGATGTACGGTTTTCTCTTTCAGATGATCGCCATCTTCGGGATCATCTACTTCCTGCTCATCAGACCGCAACAGAAGCAGCGCAAACAGCATGACCAACGGCTGCGTGAGTTGAAGCGCGGCGACCAGGTCGTGACAACGGGTGGTATCGTCGCCGAGGTCATGCACATCAAGGAGTCGCTCAAGGACGGCCAACCGGTGAAGACAATGGAGGACCTGGTCACTATCAAGAGTGGCGAGTCGCGCTTGATCGTCGAGCGTGGACGGATCGCGCGCGTTGTGACGCCCGCTGCGGAGGCGCCGGCTAAGACGTGAGCATCCTCGATATTCACGTTCTCGGCGCGCCTATCCTCCGCGCCGAAACGAAAGTCATTAGCGATATCACCGACGACTTGCGCAAGCTCGCCAACGACATGTTCGAGACAATGTACAAAGCAAAGGGGATCGGGCTCGCCGCACCGCAGGTGGGTCGATCGGCACGCATCGCCGTCCTTGACGTCGACGATCAGCGCTTCGTCCTTGTGAATCCGGAGATTGTCTGGGAGGAGGGGAGCGAGCGCGCAGAGGAAGGGTGCTTGTCGATTCCCGATATCTACGGAGAAGTCGATCGCGCACAGCGCGTACTCGTTAGGGCAATCGACCTCGAGCGGGCGCAAGTGGAACTCGAGGCAACGGATCTGCTGGCGCGCTGCCTCCAACACGAGATCGATCACCTGCACGGCCGACTGTTCATCGACTACCTGTCGTTCCTCAAGCGGCGGGCGGCGATCGCAAAGTGGGAGACGATGCGCGACCAGTACCCCGGTCTCCTGCGGCGGACCGCGCTGGAAATCGAGAGCGGCGACCCTTCCTCGACGCCAGCCCCAGCCCCTGCGCGAGCCGACGAGGTGATGTGACGTGCGGGTCCTCTTCTGGGGGACACCGGAATTCGCAACACCCGCACTGAGAGCGTTGTTAGGCGAGGGGCACGACGTCGTGGGCGTCGTCACACAGCCGGATGCGCCCGACGCGCGGCATCGAAACACGATGGTGCCACCGCCGGTCAGGCACGTCGCGGATGAAGAAGGGATCCCCGTCTTGCAACCAGAACGGCCACGCGGTGACGCCTTCCTCGCCGACCTGCGGGCTCTCAACCCTGAAATCGCCGTTGTTGTCGCGTACGGAGAGCTGCTCAGCGAGGATGTGATCGCGGTGCCGCCTAACGGCACATTGAATATTCATGCGTCCCTGCTGCCGCGCTGGCGCGGCGCAGCGCCGATTCAGGCCGCCCTCTTGGCAGGCGACGCCGAAACAGGCGTGTCGATCATGCGTGTGATTCGCAAGCTCGACGCTGGACCGGTTCTGCTGCGTCTGCCGACGCCGATCCCCGAGGATGAGACGTACGGCGAGTTACAGTTGCGCCTTGCGGAGCTGGCGGCGCTTGCGATCGTCGAAGCGCTCGCGCTCGTCGATGTCGGGTTAGCACAGGACGCGCCGCAGGACGAATCGCTCGCAACGTATGCTCAAAAGGTCGAGCGCGGGATGACGCGCATCGACTGGACACAGAGCGCGACGCAAATCTCTCGCGCTGTTCGCGCGTACGATCCGCGACCGGGAGCGTACACAACTCGTGAGGGCTTGGAGATAAAGTTGTACGGCGCGCGCGTGGTTCACGGACGGCACAGCGGCGTCGCCCCAGGCACGGTACTCGAGATCGATGAGTCCGGAATGCTTGTGACATGCGGCGCGGATGCGCTGCGCATCGGTTACGTCTTCCCAGCAGGCCGGCGCCGCTTAGCGGCATTAGACTGGGCGCAGGGGCGCGGAATTGCCATCGGAGACAGACTGGGCGCATAGTGCGGCCCCACCCAAGAGCGTTAAGAGTTAAGGGTGAATGGTTAAGAGTTAAGGGTTACCAACCGCGTTAGGCAGTGGCAGCGCACAGCGTCTCCTCAGATGTGCCGCAAGCGGCCCCTTTGCTGTCGTTGTTTTTGTACCCTTAACGCTTAACTCTTGGCTCTTAACCCTTAACGCAGTGGCACTTAGCCGCGGTCGGTCAGTAAGTTTGGGATATGCTGCACACCAGTACCGGCGCCCTCACCGAATCCCGACTTGCCGCCGCGCATGTCCTCGCCGACCTGCGCGCCGGCGAGAAGCTGGACGTTGCGTTCGAGCGACGCATCATTGCGGACGCAGGGCTGGATGCGCGTGATCGCCGCTGGACGCAGGAGCTCCTCTACGGCATGCTGCGCCGTCGCGCATGGCTCGACGCCGTGCTCGCGGCGCGCGTGCGCGGCGGTCTCGCGCGACTGGAGGTCGATCTCGTCGACCTGCTCCGGTTAGGCACCTATCAACTGCTGTACATGCATAGCGTGCCGCCGTACGCGGCGATCGCGCAGACTGTGGAATTGGCGAAGCGACGTCATGGCCTTGGCGCCAGCAAGCTGGTGAACGCCGTGCTGCGCCGCGTCGACCGTGAGCGTGCGGTGCTCGACCCGGCGCGTGAACGTCGCGTAACCGATCCGATCGATCGGCTTGCGCTCGAGCACTCGCATCCCCGCTGGCTCGTCGCGCGATGGGTGGCACGCTGGGGTGCCAGCGAAACTGCGCAGCTCCTCGCGACAAACAACAGCGAAGCGCCCCTCGTTCTGCGACCGTTCGGAATCGTGCGCGAGCAGCTGGAAGCGACGCTGGAAGCATCCGGTGTGGCCACAGACGAAGTACCACTCGTCCCTGATTCGTTGAGCGTCGTGGTCGGCGAAGGGCGCGCGCAGTTGAGCGAGCTCGGCGCGTTCCGCCAGGGACTCTTTTTCGTGCAGGATCCGGCTGCGACACTGGTGACGCGTTATGCATGTTTTCCGTCCGGGGCGCGCGTTGTCGATCTCTGCGCCGCACCGGGCGGGAAGGCGCTCGAGCTGTCGCGTGATGCGTCGTTTGTCGTCGCAGCCGATCGATCGACCGCGCGACTGAGCCGACTGCGTGAGAATGTGCGGCGGCTTGACGCCCGCAACGTCGTGCTCGTACAGGCCGACGCCAAGCTGCCGCCGGTTCGCAGCGCGGATGCTGTCCTCCTTGACGCGCCGTGCAGTGGTACGGGCGCCTTTCGGCGGCACCCGGATGCACGCTGGCGTCTCACTGGCGCCGACGTCACCGCGCTCAGTGCGCTGCAGCGCGAGTTTCTCGACGCCGCGGCTGCGCTCGTTAGGCCTGGCGGTTTGCTCGTCTACGCTACGTGCACGCTCGAGTCAGAAGAGAACGACGCGCAGATCGAGGCGTTCCTTGGCAGCCACCCTGAGTATCGTCTGGAGCCACCACCGGCAGGGGCTGTCCCCGCGGCGGTGCTCGATGCTGGCCGCCTGCGCGTCCTTCCGCAGCGGCACGGCGTCGATGGTGCGTTCGCCGCACGGCTCCGCCGAATCGACGGAGGCAAGGCAGTGTGACGCCGCGGATCCCGTGGCGCTCCGTCAGATTCTACGGACTCATCGCGTTGGCTGGCTTCGTTTCTGCGTACCTGATTGTGGCGTTCTTTTTCTTGCCCGGTGATCGGAGCCGCGGGCGCGTTGTGACGCCGTCATTGACTGGCCTGTCGCTCGATGACGCGCGCCGCCTGCTCGATTCCGCTGGCTTGCAATTTTCGTTAGGCAACGAACAGCCATCGGCCGACGCGCCGCGCAATACCGTGCTGGCACAAACGCCGCGCGCCGGCAGCCGAGTCGCTCGCAACGCGAATGTGAAGCTCGATGTGAGTAGCGGCCCGCGCCAAGTTCGTATTCCAGCCGTCGCAGGCCTCACTGTAGACGACGCCCGCAAAGTGTTATCGGACAGCGGCCTCGCGGCTGGCAGCGTGCAGAACGAAACGAGCAGCGCAGCGCGCGGCGAGGTACTGCGCACGAAGCCGGATGCGGGACGCTTTGTCGGTGAGGGGGCCGCCGTCGAGTTAATCGTCAGCGCCGGTCCACCGGAGCTCACGATGCCCGACGTCATCGGCCGCGACCCGAGCGATGCCCTCAGCGTGCTCAATCAACTGGGCCTAACGAGAGTGCGCGTCGACTCGAGTGCCGGCGGCCTTGGGCCGCTGTTTGTGGTTGGGCAGCAACCCAGCCCGGGAAGCGGTCTGCGCCTCACGGATCGCGTCGTTCTGCGTGCGGGGAGCCGCCCATGAGCGTACGGGTCGCTCCATCCGTCCTGAGCGCGGACTTCGCTCACCTCGCCGATGAGATCGCGCGCTGCGTCGATGGCGGCGCCGACTGGATCCACATCGACGTGATGGACGGCCGCTTCGTACCTAACCTGACGTTCGGTGCCAAGGTGATCGAGACGATCCGGCGCCTAACGACGCTTCCGCTGGACGTGCACTTGATGGTGTTACAGCCCGAAGAGTATGTCGAGTCCTTCGTCGGCGCTGGCGCCGATCTCCTCACCATCCACCAGGAAGTGAGCCCGCACCTACACCGGCAGCTGACGCGCATCCGCGAGCTCGGGGCGCGAGCCGGAGTGGCACTCAATCCGTCAACACCCGTAGAGCAAATACGCGATGTGACCGATGCGTTCGATCTTCTACTCATCATGAGCGTAAACCCGGGATTCGGCGGTCAGCAGTTCATTCCGGCGTCACCGGAGAAGATCCGCCGAGCCCGCGCGTTGCTGGACACGGCCGGGAGCAAGGCTGTCCTCGAAGTTGACGGTGGTATCACGCGCGATACGATCACGAAATGCTGGCGCGCCGGCGCCGATACGTTTGTCGCCGGGCAGGCGATCTTTGGTGCGGCCGATCCTCAAGCGGAAATCGGCGCTCTGCGCTCACTCTGCGCTCAGGTGGTCTGATGACGCGTAATGGCGCCGCTGTCCTTGGTATCGCCGCGTTAGGCGTCCTCGCAGTATTTGGCTGGAGCGCCGCCCGCAACATCGATCCAGTGCACATCGGTGGTCATGCCCCGGAGTTCCGCGGCTTTACGGTCGACGCGCCGATCGTGGAGAAGCGTCTCGCGGACTACGCAGACAACGTTGTGATCCTCAATGTGTGGGCCACGTGGTGTGCCCCGTGTATCGTCGAAATGCCGAGCCTCGAAGCGCTGCACCGCCGCTACGCGAACGACGGGCTGCGCGTCGTGGCGATGAGCGTCGATGCACCGGGTTCCACAGAGCAGATCCGTCAGTTCAAGAACCGCCTTGGTCTCACGTTCGAGATTCTGCACGACGCCGCTGATATCCGCGCTGCGTATCAGACGGCCGGTGTTCCCGAGTCATTCGTTATTGGGCGCGACGGGCGCATCCGGCGCCGTGTCTTCTCGGCGGAGAACTGGGCCTCTCCATCGAATCGCAAGCTGATTGAGCAGCTATTGGGCCTTGGCTCTTCGCTTTTCACCCCGTGAGAGCTGAGTCCTAACGACTAGTTGCTCGAATGATTCTTCTCGGCATCGAGACTTCGTGTGATGAGACGTCCGCCGCAGTGATCGAGGGAAGTGGCGATGACGTGCGTACCCGCTCGCTTGTCATTCTGTCGCAGGATATCCATCGCGTCTTCGGGGGTGTGGTTCCCGAACTGGCGTCGCGCGAGCATGTGCGATCGATCGTGCCGGTCGTTGACGCGGCGTTGCACGAAGCGAGCGCCGAGCTGCGTGACGTCGAGGCGATCGCAGTAACAAATGCACCCGGCCTCGTAGGCGCGCTGCTGGTCGGCGTGACGTACGCCAAAGCGCTCGCCTTCGCTTCGGACAGGCGCGTGATCGGCGTGCACCACATGGAAGGACATCTCTTCGCGACAGCTCTGGAGCACCGCGAAGCTGTTCCTCCGTTCACGGCGCTACTTGTCTCCGGTGGTCATACGCTCCTCATCGATGCAGCAGCGTGGGGCGAGTACCGCTTGTTAGGCGCGACGCGCGATGACGCAGCCGGCGAGGCTTTCGACAAGGTCGCGAAGCTCCTCGGACTCCCCTATCCCGGCGGCCGCCACGTCGAACGCCTGGCGCGCGATGGGAATCCGGGTGACCCACGCTTCCGCTTCGCGCGACCGATGCTGCACGGTGGCCAGCAGCCCGGCGACGCCGATTACTACGACGTCTCCTTCAGCGGTCTCAAGACCGCGGTCTTGCACGCCGTGCGCGGCACTCGGGACTTGGACGCGGACAAGGCGCACATTGCGCGCGGATTCCAGGATGCGGTGATCGAGACTCTCGTGGCGAAAACGCTGCGCGCCGCGGCGGCCTTTGGTCGACAGCGCATCGTCCTTGGCGGGGGGGTGGCGTGTAACGCGGCGCTCGTGCAAACCATGGTCGATCGCGCAGGATCGTTAGGTGCCAGCGTTTTCGCGCCGTCGGCGCGCTTGGCGACTGACAATGCCGCCATGATCGCTCGCGCCGGCCTCTTTCATCTCGAGCGCGGCGAGCGGTCTGCGTTCGACCTGAGCGCATTCGCGTCCGCACCACTACCCGGTCTCGTTGACGTCGTGCGTGCTGCGCGATAGCGCGGCGCCATCGCGCGTGTGACATTACAGCGCATGCCTGACGCGATCATCCATCATCCCACGGTCATCAATCTGGGCCCCTTGCCGATCACAGGCTTCGGGCTCGCGGTGCTCCTTGCTTTCGTCATCTCGCAGATCATCGCGCAGAGCGAGCTCACGCGGCGTGGTCACGAGCGCGAGGCACTGGCTGTCAGTGACTTGATTCTCGCCTGTGTCATCGGCACGCTGATCGGTGGGAAGATCTACTACATCACGGTCATCACGCACGACTGGCGCGACTTCCTCACGCGCGCAGGCTTTGTGTTTTGGGGTGGATTCATCGGATCCGTGGTGGCGTGTTTCCTCGTGGTGAAGATGAAGAAGCTCTCCTTCGTTCGGTACAGCGACGTCGCCGGCATCTGCATCGCCGCGGGATACGCCGTGGGAAGAACAGGCTGCTGGGCCGTTGGCGATGATTATGGCCGGCCGTGGAATTCGCGCTGGGCGGTGGCGTTTCCCGAAGGCTCGCCGCCATCGACTGCGCGCAACATGGAGACGCAGTTCGGCGTTCCTGTGCCGGATGGTGTTGCACCAGATACCGCGCTGAGCGTCTATCCCACGCAGCTCTACGAGACCGCGTTAGGCTTTGTGATGTTTCTTATCTTGTGGCGCTTACGCGATCACAAGCACGCAGAAGGCTGGCTCTTCGGGGTGTATTGCGTGCTTGGGGGGCTGGAACGGTTCCTCATCGAGTTCTTGCGCGCCAAGGATGATCGATTTTTCGGCCCCCTCACCGCAGC
Organism: Gemmatimonadaceae bacterium; assembly: GCA_052388395.1. Lineage (GTDB taxonomy): Bacteria > Gemmatimonadota > Gemmatimonadetes > Gemmatimonadales > Gemmatimonadaceae > DASYRX01. The sequence goes on from JBQTIF010000223.1 coordinate 12,109, forward strand.
ACAAGCCATCGCCCTCGCGATCGCTGCTGCCGGTGTGATTATCATGTGGCGGCGCACTACGGTGGGTCCGGGGCGGCAACCGATCTACGCCACGGCTTAGAGCAACAGCGAAAACCGTAAGCGCGGACAAACGCGGCCACCGCACGACGAACGCGGACGTGCGGTTTGTTGACAACAGACCGTCCGTGTTTGTCTTGCCGTTCTCCGCGTTGGTCCGCGCTCCCGCTTTACGATCTGGGCTCGGGACTCAGCTCCCGTTCTAGTTGCTTCACCCGGGCTTCCATTGCCTCGAGGCGTTGCATCGCAGAGGCGAGATCGCCGATGACCGCGGGATCGGGTTCGACAGTCGGCAGCGCAACAGAACGCTTGGGCCAGAACGTTTTCAGCAGCGCAAAGGCGAACAGCAGCACGAGCACCAGTTGGGCGCCTAACGTCTCGAGCGTGGGATAGATCCCCATCGCGTCGATATGTGGCAGGCCGGGCACGACCGTGATCGTTACCACGTTCCCCTCCTGCAACTCTCGGATTCCCTTCCCCATGAAGACGAAGGCCAGGTAGTACAAGAGAGCGCTTGTCACTCCGAAAAATGGACGCAATGGAATGCGCACGCCGTATCTGTGGAAGAGCACAAAGATGAACGTCAGAACGGCACCACCGACAATGATGCCTAACGTGATCGGCAAGAAGTTCCCGCCTTCCGTGAAGAGCACCTGGTAGAACAGCGCCGTCTCCGCCCCCTCGCGATACACTGCCAGGAACGCGACCAGGGCGAGCGCCGTGCCGCCACCGTGCGCGAGCGCCGCGGTCACCTTTTCACGGATGAATTGTTGCCACTTCGCCGCTTCCACCTTCGAGATGAGCCAATAGCTCACCGAGAAAAGCACGACAACGGCGATCAGCATCGTGATCCCTTCGATGATCTCGCGGCTCGCGGGGAGCGCGCGCAACGCAGTCGCAAAAATCACCGCGGTGACAGCGCTTGCGACGAGCGCGAGACCGGTACCAACCCAGATGCTGCGCAACCGCTCTCGGTGTCCCGTTTTGATCAAAAACGCGACGATCGCTCCGATCACAAGGATCGCCTCGAGACCCTCGCGCAGAATGATCAGCAGCGACTGCAGGAACGCACCCCACCACCCCCCCGTAGGCCGCATCAGCTCCGCCACGTCAGGTAGCGCTGTCTCGATCGCGTTGCGTGCGCGCTCGGCAGTTCGCACATCGTTGGCCGCGATCGCCGCGCGGAAGTCGGCAAACTGCCGTTCGACCGACGCAACAAGCCCTGGGTTCTTTGCGCGCGCCGGTGTTTCGATCGGTTCGAACGCGAGATACGCATCGAACGCACGGTCAGTCGCGTCGCTGGCACGGCCGGCGCGCGCGGCACCTAACGCCTCGTCTAGCGTGCGGCGAACCTGCCGCAGGACTGCTTCAGGGTCGCGCTGTGAGCCGGCAACTCCGTTCGCGCGGGCGGGGACGTCGCGCAGCGCCAATTGGCGCAAGTATGCTACCGTGCCCTCGACGTCGCCCTCATGCAGCGCGCGGCTCGGCGGCATCGCGGTACCCGGAACGCCATTGCGTATAGCATCAACAAGTTGTGCGTCGCTTCGCTCGGCTTGCCAGGCGAACGTCCCGATCTCTGGGGGCAGCTTCGAAAGCGTCCGCGCGAGCAGGCCGTCGCCGAGTCCAGCCGATCCGTGGCAACCGGAGCACTGCAGCGCGAAGATCCCCTCCCCCTGGGCCATTGCCGTGCGCGGATGTTGCAGGGTCAAGAGGTAGCCGATGATGTCCCAACGCTCATCCGTCGATAGCACTTCGGCGAAGCCGGGCATGGGCGTTCCCGCGACGCCAACCGAGACGAAGCGGTACATGAGCGCCGGCGTCACATCGCGCATCGCGGCAGCGGAGCCTAACGCTGGGGGTGGAGGTTGCATCCCCCTCGCCGCCGGTCCATCGCCGAGCGCGGTGGCTCCGTGGCAGCTGGCACAGCGAGCTTGATACAGGCGTTGGCCAGCAGCGACGTCGACAATCCGCGTTGGAACATCGAGCGCCGCGTCGGCGCCTAACGATTGGGCGAAGCGGTCGCGCAGACCGGCCAAGGCCGGCGGTGGCACTTTCGCTCGGACGGCAGCGAGCAGCGAATCGATGAGCGCGCGCGTCGCGCCCGCACGATCACCGCTCAAGCGCAGCGAAAGCTCTCGCGCATTGGTCAAGAAGTCGACGGCTTCGCCGTATTCGACGTCGGATACCAGTTGGCCGTCCTGGCCAATCGCCTTCGAGTACTCTTCCATCGCGACGCCGACGATGTTCGCGATGCGCTTTGCCGGGCGCTCCTGGGCCCCCGCGGTCATGAAAGACAGCGCTGTGAGCCAGCCGATGCACAATAGGCTCGTGGCTAGCCGCCGCGGCATCCAGCTTCTCCAGCTACAGTAGAGTCCGCCTTGGTCGTCATCCCGAGTGAATTTATCGGCTCTGCATACTTCGGCCAACGTGCAAGGCAAACGGCACGGCGAATCATCGCTGACGAACTTCGCCGCTTTCTGGCGCGGAACACCAAGTGCGTTCAGCGCATTACTTCCACGTGGATGGCGTCGGCGGCCACCGACACGCGCACTGCGGCGAGCGACGCGACGGTCATGTCGGCCGCAGTCAGGTCGGCCGCAGGAAACGTTGTCGCGACTGCAAGCACGGTGGCACCAGCCGCCTTCGCCGCGGCAATTCCCGGCGGGGCGTCCTCGATAACGAGACACAGGCTCGGCGCGATCCCAAGACGCGATGCGCCGATCAGGTAGCCATCCGGTGCCGGCTTTCCATGCGCCACGTCTTCCGCCACAACCAGAACTGAAGGCAGTGCAAGACCAACTGCATGCAAGCGATTGGCGGCGAGTGCGCGCCCCCCTGATGTGACAACCGCGCGACGCGAGTCCGCTATCGCGTTGTACATGGCCGCGGCGCCAGGAAGCGCGACGACCCCGTCCACATCGCGCACCTCCAACGTCTCGAGCCAGCGCGCCTCACTGGCCGCATCGAGATGCGGCGCAAACTCACGCACCGTCTCGATCGTGCGTCGACCATGCGCCCGACGCCCGAGATCGGCGCCATCCACTCCGCGATGCGCCGCCCAGTGCTGCCATGTCCGTTCCACGACGGCACGGGAGTCGACGAGCACGCCGTCCAGGTCGAAGAGTACTGCCTGACAAGTAAGCGTTAGGCCCGTCACGTGTTGGTTGGTCGCGACGTGACAGCATCTCCCTCGAGCATCACCGTCGCGTGCGCGGATCCGGCATCGTGCGTCATGGAGACCCAGAAGCGCAACGCTCCCAGCTCCGCGGCTCGCTCAGCGGCTCGTCCGTGCAGCGACAACATCGGCCGGCCATCGGACTCGACGCTGACCTCGATGTCGCGCCAGAGGATCGCGCGCGCCTCCTCGCTGCCACTCAGGGCTTTGAAAGCAGCCTCCTTTGCCGCCAAACGCGCTGCGAAGTGCGGAGCCGGGCGACGCTTGGCGCTGCAATACGTTGCCTCGTTAGGTGTGAAGAGGCGCCGCAGCACACGCTCGCCGTGCGCCGCGAGCATACGTTCGACACGCGCAATGTCGACGATATCCACGCCGAGGCCGACGATCATGGCGCCCGCGTCGGAAGCGCGAGAACGGTCACGACACGTCCCCACGCGCGATCGGATGCCTCGAAGAGGCGAGCGGCGGCGGCGACCCATGCGCGCCAGGCGTCGAGCCGTTCCTGATCCGGTGTCTCGAACCAGGCGTCGGCCGCGGCGGCCAGTGTCTGACACGCTGCCAGCATTCCTTCACAACATTCCTCGAGCTCGGCGCCTAACGCGCGTTGTTCGGGGAGATCGTTGGGCCAGCGTGCACGCGCAACGGCTGTCAGCAACTCCGTGACGCGCGCGGCGACCGCACGTCCGTCTAAAGCTCGGACCTTCCCTTCGGCGTCGGCCTGCAGTTCGGCGCGGCGGCGCGCATCCAGCAACGGCGCGAAAAAGCGGGCCTGCGTCGCCGGGTCTCCTCCGCGACGAGAGCCGACGCTACGCGCGCCGCGCGCTAACTCGGGCAAGGCGCAGGCGCGCTCAAGAACAGCCTGACAGAGCCCGTGCATGTGGTATGAACTCGTTAGGGTCACGCTTCCGGCAGCACCATACAGTACGAGCGCATCACCGCGCAGCGCGACGCCCGACAGGTCGCTGAACGGAACGCGCCATTCGCTTCCCTCCCTCCCCTCACTCGCCCCACTGCCCCCGCGGGCGTCGTGCCAGGCAAGGACGATTCCGCGCTGATGTAAGCGGACGCGCGCGTCACCAGCGACTGTGTTCCCCCGCCAGTCGCCTGTCGCGTGCGCGCGCGGAACAAGCACTTGCTCGTCAGGCATCGTCCCTGGCATACGCGGCGGCGGCGTCAAGCTCGGCGGCTGAGAACGCGGCACGCACGCCAGTCCGTTCTTCGAACGCCCTGGCGAAATCAGCCAGACGTCCCGTGCTGAACTCCGTTCGCGGCATACCAAGCGCGTCGATCGCGCGCTCGATATGCTGCGGTTCGCCTTCGACTTCAACAAGCGAATCCATCCGCGGGTAGCGCTCGAAGCGAAGCATCGCGCCATGCAGCTCGTACACGTCGATTCCGCGCTCGATCTCGAAGGAGACCAGAAAACCCAGCTCGTACAGGATGCGCGCCGCATGGTCCACGTCGTCGACACCTAACGAGATCTCTTCGCGCTCTTTGTAGCCGCTGTCATAACGCGCGGCTCCTTTCCAATCCAGCGTGGCGTAACCGCGCGGCATGCCGTTGAATTCACGCAGACGCAGGACGACGTCGCGAGCACGCAACGCGCGATCCGCAGTATCAAAGCGTCGGTCGCGCAGTGTGCCCCGTTCGCGACAAACAGCACCGTTATGCACTAGGCGCGCGAGCGCGGCGTCGAGATCATGTACCACCGCTTTGAGCTCCAACTCACGCATCGTCGATCGCCTGCAATACCGCCGCGGTGTCACTGAGGTCCGCGAACGCCGCGTGCGGCTGATGCGCTGAGAGATCGGAGACGCTGTACTGGCCCGTGGCGACCGCTATCGCGCGTGCGCCGACACCGCGTCCGCACGCAATGTCCGAGGGCGTGTCGCCAATCAGTACGAGCCGGTCGCCGCTAAGTTCGGCGGCGAGCGCATCACGGGCGCGCGAGAGCGCAATCGCCGGAAGCGCTCCGCGTTCCTCGTGATCCGAGCCAAACGCGTTCACGCGAAAGCGCGCGCCGGCAATGCCGGCAGCGGCCAACTTCGCGAAGGCGCCCGGCTCTACGTTGCCCGTCAGGAGTCCGAGCACGCGATCTGCTCGTGTCTCGAGTGCGTCGATCAATTGAACGACACCGACGTAACAACGAACTCGCTCGGCGCCCACGCGCAATTCGTCGTGCAGTTCGCCGACGTACGTCTCGAGCACGTCGGGCATGCGACGATCGATGCTGGCATCGTCGAATCCAGCGTCGCGCATCAGCTCGCGGACGATCTGCCGGTCGGTCTTGCCGTCGTAGCGGTAGCGCGGTTCCCCAGCGGTGCCAAATACCGCAATGAGCGCCCGCTCCATCGCACGGCGCCCGGCGCCATCAGTGCGCAGGATGGTCCCGTCGATATCAAAGAGGACGAGCTTCACGCGCGAGCCAGCAATAGACCCGACATGACAAGAAGCGCGCCGAGTCCCTGCCATTGCGTAGGAACCTCGCCTAACGCTGCCCAGGCAATCGCCATGGCAAAGAGTGGCTGCAAGTTGGAGTACATCGATGTGCGGGTCGGCCCGAGCCGTCGCAGCCCTTCGTACCAGAACGCCGTCGCGATGAAGAGCGCGCCGATTCCACTGTACGCAATCGCCGGCCACAGCGCGAACGGTGCCGATTCCCACGCCGCGCGGGCAATCGCGGGAGCGCCTAACGCAGCTGATACCACCGCGCCGCCGCTCAGTGTGTACGCCATGACTTCCAACCAGGATGCCTCGCCGGCGATCGGCTTGAGGGCGAGAGCATAGATGGCCCAGGCGAAGACACCGCCGAGTATGAGCATCGCTCCGGCAATCGAGTCCGTTCCTCGGTGCGCTCCGGTGCCGATGAGCAGCACGGCGACACCGCTCAGCTGGAAGGCGATGCCAATCCAGCCGCGCAGCGCGATGCGCTCCACGCCACGGATGCGGCCGAGCATCGCGATGGCCGCTGGTGTGCTGGCCATGAGCAACACGGCGGTGGCGACGCGCGAGCGCGCCAGCCCTTCGATGAAGAAGAATTGATACAGCCCATTGCCGAGCATGCCTAACAAGAAGAACCGAGTCCGGGACGGTGTGACTGGCTGGCCGCTCCCCCGACGCCAGAACGCCAGCGCAGCGAGTGCTGCGGCCGCGCCGAGCGCGATCCGCGCAGCGTTGTACGCCAGCGGCTCGACGAAGCGTGTGCCGTACTTGATGACGCTGAAGTTGACGCTCCAAATAAGCGCCATGCTCGCGAGGAGCAGATCAGTGCTGCCGATCCCGGGTCTCGGGGCAGCGCCGTCGCGCGCGACGGGGGGGGGCGAGCGTGAAGCGGCTGGAGCCTCGTCGTGCACGCTGACGGACATGTCGCGAAAAGTAGTCGCGGCTCGACGCGCCCTGCAGTCGAGGCGGCCGGATTACGCCGTATCCTGCGGCAAGCTACTTTGACGCATGCATGTCACATTCGCGATGTTCGCCGATGCTGCTAACCTCTCGCAGGAAGGGAAGCTCAACATCCTAGGCGTTTTCGATGCCCTGCAGGTCGCCACTCTTCCGACTGTGCACCCGCGCGCCAGCCTGGTCGTGCGACTGAAAGGCGCGCGTATCGAATCGGGGGCACATACGGTTTCGCTGCAGTGGTTGAATCCGTCAGGCGTGGAACTGTGGTCGTCGGTCGGGCAACTAGACGTCGCCGCGCCGCCGCCTAACGTGAACGAGATGGATATGCCGCTGATCGCCAACGTCGATCTGCCGCTGGACGAGCCGGGGTCGTATACGATGAGAATCGCGCTCGACAGTCATCCGAGCGCGGATCTCAAACTGCAAGTGCGCGCGCCAGCCCCAATGCCGCCCGCATCAGGCATGATCAGTTAGTTCTTCGTCGACGCGGGCGTCCCCTTCCGCAGCGGACAGACGTCAATTGCGCTAGCTGCCGTAGCGGGATACCCCGGCTAGGAGCGAAACGGCGCTAGTCAGCCAAGCCGGGAACGCCGTCGCGGCCCTTTGCCAACCGCACTGCGCGTTCGACGGCCATTTCTAACGCGCGCACGGCAAGCACTTCCACGGCCGGCAGCGGCGGCGGCGCGGCCCCAGTCTGCGGACCGATCGCGAAAATTACGTCGCCATCGAACGACGTTCCCACTGGCGTGATGCGCTGATAGAGCGCCGCGGCACTCGCGCGCGCGAGCTGCTGCAGCTCCAGGCCACTGAACGCCGCGTTCGTCGCGACGGTGCAGAGTGTGGTCTGCGGCTCAGGCTGCGCCGTGACCGGCACGGCACCGCCTAACGCCGTCTCCGCGATCAGTGCCGCCGAGTCGAGCCAGCGCCCGTCGGCATCCCGCGCTCCCGCGATGATCTGTCCTTCCGCGTCGCGCACGTCACCAAACGCATTGACAACCGCAAACGCCGCGACGCGCACCTCGCCTACCGTTTCGACAGCGCAACCAAAGCCGCCTTTCATTGCGTGCTCGCGACCCGCGGCTTTACCAACCGTGCACCCCGTCCCGGCACCGACGCTCCCCTGTGCGATGTCGGATGAACTCGCCCGTTCGCAGGCATCATACGCCATCTGCGGCGTCGGCCTGGCATCGAAACGCCCGATGGGGGCGAGATCGAACACGGCGGCGGCGGGAACGATCGGCACGACGCCGCCGGCGATCGGAAAACCGCGACCGTGTTCTTCCATCCAGCGCATGACGCCGGCGGCGGCATCGAGGCCGTACGCCGATCCACCCGTGAGCATGATCGCATCGACGCGCTTGGAAATGTGATCGGTCGAAACCGTCGGCACTTCGCGCGTGGCGCTGGCGCGGCCCACAATCGCCGCGGCGCCGCGCAACACGTACCGCGCATCCAGGGCGCGAATCACGGTCACCCCGGTCCCTCCCGCCTGATCGGTCGCGTGGCCGAGGGCGATGCCTAACGAGCCGAGTTCCATGCCGCTCACGCCGGCGGTGAAGTTGTCGACGGCGGGGGATCTCCCTTCAGCGCCGCGCAGGACTTGCAGCGCGTGACGCCGCGCATCGTGCAGATCTGGCAGATGAAGGTCCCGCAGGCGTCGCAAGGGTACCCCTCGGACGCGCGCTCCTCGCGACCGCACGCGCGGCACACCATGAGATCGTGCTCCTGCAAGTCGGTCATCGTCCCTCCCACGTGCGAGCTGCCTAACGGTAAATCACCAGCCAGCGTAGCGGAAGCGGCTGAGCTACATCGTCGCCAGGGCCAGCGCGCGGCGCAAATCGTCGAGACTGAACGGCTTGCCGATCACCGGACGGCCGGACGCCTCCAGGAAGGACTGCGTCGCCTGGTTGCTGGCATCTTCGCCGGTGATGAACACGATACGGCCAGCGTGCGCTGCGTCGCGCGCGATGAGCTCGCGGTACAACGCGTCTCCGGCCATGTCGGGCATTCGCAAGTCGAGCAGAATGAGGTCGAAGCCGCGGCTCGTCAGGCGCTCCAGTGCCTCCCGCCCGGAGGCCGCGACCTCCACGAGATGGCCTAACGAGGAGAGATAACGTGCGACAGCCGCCCGAATCGCCGGTTCGTCGTCCACAACCAACACAGCCAGCGACACTGTCGGCACATCGTCGACCGGCTCTGTCTGGGCATCTACGGCGACGGGAGACACAACAGCACCGCGCTCGTGCTCGTAGCGCGCCACGCGCTCGCGCAGCTGGCGCTGCTCGGTGACATCCCGCACCACAGCGATCGCGCCCGCGACGCGTCCCTGGAAGAACAGCGGCGCCGCGATCACCTGCCCCCAGCGCGCCTCGCCGCTCGCGGCGACATAGCGCACGTCGCCACGCTGGCGCACGCCGTGCAACGCGCCCACGAAGATCCCCCACACTGCGTCGCGATCGCGCGCGTCGATGAAGACGGTGAAGTGGTCACCCATCAGCGAATCACGCGTGCGACCCGTAGCACGCTCGAAGGCCGCGTTCACACTCGTGAAGTTTCCTTCCTCGTCGACCGTGCAGATGCCGTCCGATGTGATTTCGACGAGCTGCTCCAAGCGCGCCTCGACCTCGGCGACGGCGTTGGCGCGGCTGCGCTCGTCCGTGACGTCGCGAGCTACGCAGAGCGCGCCAACCACCACGCGGCTCTGCCGTAGCGGCGTCATCGTCACCGACAGCACGCGACGCAACCCGCTGCGCCGCGCCGCACGACACTCGAACCGCCTAACAACACCGGCGAGCGCGTCACGCGCGTAGGCCGTCACGCGATCGATGTCATCACTGTCGAGAAACGGCACGATACTGCGCCCCAGCAGGTCGTCCCGCGAGGCGTCGAGCAGCTGACACGCCGCCTGGTTCGCCGATGTCACTGCCCCGCGCGCGTCCAGAGTGAAGAGCGCGTCATTGACAGTGTCGAAGAGGTTGCGGTAGCGCGCTTCTGTTTGCGCTACGGCGTCGCGCGCGCGACGCTCTTCAGTTACGTCGCGCATCGCCACCACCACGCCGGTCGTGCGATCGCCCTCGCGCAACGGTGCGAGGCTCACGGCCGCCACGCGGCGTTCCCCATCACCGCGCACGACAAGATACTCGCGGCGCTGCGTGTGCGCCACGGTTTCTCCGTTACCGCCTAACGCCGCCATCTGCACGTGCGCCTTCACCTCGTCGCTCGTTTCCGGAATTACCAGCTCCGAGATCGACAGACCAACGAGCTCCTCGCGACCCAGCAGTTCCAGCGACGCCAGATTCGCGAACGTGATCACGCCGTCGGGGTCGGCGATGAGCAACGCGTCGACAGCCGATTCCACGACCAGCCGATTGCGCTCGCTCAGCGAGCGCGTCGCTGTCACGTCATCGAACGTCACGATCGCGCCGCCGTTAGGGTGCGGCGACGCTGTAACGTCGAATACACGGCCGCGCGCGGCCGACGACAGCATTACGCGGATGAGCCGTCCTTCGCGCGCGACGCGCTCGAGTGGAGCTTTCTCATCTCCCTCGCGCCGCTCGTGCAGCACCGCTTCGTAGAACGATCGTCCGACGAGCTCCCGCGGTGTATCGAGCCCGGCGAGTTGCACGGCGCGTGAGTTGTAGCGCATGATCGCGCCGGAATCGTCCACGACGACCATGCCGACGCCGATGGCGTCGAATGTTGCTGTCCACTCCCGCGTCGAATCGGTGACTTCTTCGAACAGGCGCGCGTTGACGATGGCTACAGCGACCTGGTCCGCCAATCGCCGGAGCACGCGCGCGTCGTCGTCGGTAAACGCGGCTTCGCGATTGAAGACGGTCAGCACGCCGATGGTGCCTCGCGCTGTGACGAGGGGAACCGCCAGCAGTTTCTCGATCGCGGTGACTTCGTACGCCGGGCGATACGCGCCGGGGTGCGCCCGCGCTTCGTTCGCGATGATTGCTGTCCCTTCGCGCACCGCCTTGCCGTCGAGCGTCGTGCGCACGGGGAGGTGCAGCCCGCTCAACAGATCGCCGCTGCCTAACGAGGACACGATATGCAAATACTCGTCTCGCGCCAGCGCGACATATGCTCCTTCGACACCCAGGAGCGACATGCTGTGCCGCAAAATGAGGCGCAGCACTTCGCCCATGCGCAGCGACTCCCCTACCGCGCGTGCAATTTCGGCGAGCGCATCGCTTTGCCGCCGCGCGCGTTCACTCTCGGTATAGAGCTGAGTGTTACTCAAGAGCGTGGCCGCGACCGAACTGAACGTGCGCAGCACATCCAGGTCACGGTCGTCGAAGGCGTATGGGCGTGCCGAGTACACCGCGACGACACCGTACAGCCTCCGGCCATGCGTGATCGGCGCGCATGCGACCGATCGAACGATGCCCCCCCGAGCTGTGTCGACGACGGGGTGCAGAACGCCGGCGTTCTCGTCAGCATCGACAACGAGCAATGGCTCGCCGCTGCGTGCGACCTGCACGAGCGCGCTGTCGCCTGATGGCACCGTGCGGGGCTCGCCGTCGACGCCACGCGAGTGGTGCACAAGCACGCGCAGCGTGCCACGCTCCAGCTGAGGGTCGCAGACGACGACGCCGTCGCCGTCGAGCAGCCCAAGCGCGCCGCGTCCCAGCGTTTCGACGATCTCGCGCTCTCCTTCCGCGCGCGCGAGCGACAGCGACGCAACCTGAAGGCGCGACAGGAGGACATCCGCGTCTCGGATGACCGCCGGTGGCGCCCCGGCGACTGACTCGGTGGGTGAGAAAGACTCGCTCACGGTGCTCACAGCTCGTTAGGCATCCTGTTGCGTCGCGGCCGGCACAAGCAGCGTGGCCGCCCCGGCGTCGACCGAGATCCGCACCGGCGACATGCCGATGATTTCGCCGTCCGCTTGGAAAATACGCGGCGGGTCACACTCGATGACGACTTCGCGTACCTTGGCGAAATACATCCGGCCTTTGCTGCGATAGTCTTTGGTCACCAACCGCCACACCATGCGGACGGCGTCCCAGCCGCTACTCGGCGCATACACACATACGTCGAGGAGACCGTCGTCCGGTGTGATCCCGGGCCCCAACGCAAAGCCCCCCCGGAGCACAGAGCCAAAATTCGCGACGAGCGTCAGCGAGGTGTCGTGCTCGATCGTCCCCTGCTCTGTGACGATGCGCACGTGAAAGCGATCGTGACGCAACGCCGCGGTCGCTGCCGCGAGGGCATACGCCACGACGCCAAGGCGGCGTTTCGCATAGGCCGTGCTGCGCTCGACCATCGTCGCGTCGATTCCGACGCCCGCCGCGAAAGCGAACGCTCGCGGCGGGTCCCCGTGGATGCGTCCCAGGTCAACGCTCCGCCTATATCCGTTCGTCAGCGCGCGCACCGCGCGATCGACGTCGAGCGGAATGTCCAGCGCCCGCGCGACGAGATTCCCCGTCCCCGCCGGAATGATTCCAACCGGCACGCCGGTCGTGCGCAGCGTGTGCAACACTTCCATGACGGTCCCGTCGCCACCAAGCGTGAAGACAGCGTCCACGTCGTGCCTGCGTTCCTCGGCGAAGCGTGCAGCGTCGCCGCGCGCGGTCGTTTGCCGCAGATCGACATGGCACCCAGCTCGAGCGAGCGCGTGCTCGGCCGCATGAATCCGCCGCGCACCGCTGCGAGCAGCGGGGTTTGCGACGAGCAGTACGCGCCTAACGGCTGGTGCCGTTCCAACCGGCGCGGGCAGTTTTGTCGCAATAGGAACGCGGATAGCAGCTGTCTCGGAGAGTTTGGAACGGCACTAGTACCGCCACGAGCGAAACAAATCCAATCCGTATTGCGCCGGTGTGGCTGTGAACGTCCGCGCACCGGTCGCACCGCACGAGGCCAGTGTCCCCGGCTCGCGGCTCAGCGACACACCAAAGCCGCGCTGCAACCGATGCTCGAAGCGCAATTCTAGCGTTTCGGCGAGACCCAGTGTCGTGGCCTGCCGGACAATGGGACACAGGCCATACGACAGAGTGAGAAACGATCGTTCGCCAACCTGCTTGCCGGCGGCGAGTGTCGCACCGAGGAATACGTTCCCGAGTTCCGGTCGTTCGCCAAACGTGCCCGCCGCGGCTCCGCCGCGAATCGCAAACAGGTCAAGCGCCAATGCGCGGCGCACCCAGTCCCCCGGCCGGCTCGCAAAAACGTCGAATAGACTCGACAGGTACGCGTTGTAGCCGGTGGCACCCTGCTGCAAGCTTGGTGCTCCCGTTACGAGCAGACTCAAAAGGTCCGACTGCGAGTAGCGCGCCCTGGCATCGGCGCTTTCGAGGCGCAACGCCGGTCTGGCGAGCGTCCCTTCGAGAATGACGCGGATGCGCGCTTCGTGGCTGAGGTCTGCTGCGCCTAACACGGCGACCGTGTGAACAGCGCGAATATTCAGCGTCGGATTGAAATCCGGCTCGCCGAAGAATCGCAATGTCCCGCTCTCGACGTCAAACAGACGCCGCACGACGCCTGCGAGATCGAGCACGTACGATCCACGTGTTGTCTCCAGTGTACCGACCAGCGAAAGTTGCGGCGTCGCGGTGCCAAGCAATGTGCCGGTGGTCACGTCTAGTGATCCTTCCAGCTTGATGTTGGCTTCACGCGACCGCAGCCAGACGTTGTCGCCCAGGGCGATAGTGACATTCTGAATCGTTAGGTTCCGCACGAGGGTCGGCGGCGCGCGCGGCAGAAGTGAGCGATTCGTGAAGATCGTCGTGTCGATGAGCGCCGCGACGCTCGGATCATCCAGGCTGATGACTTCTTTCTGCACGAGCTCCGGGATGTAGACGACGCCTTCGTTCACCAGGACGCGCCCGCTGAGAGAGGATCCTCGCAGCGCACCCTGCAACCCGACCTGTCCGGACAGGGTGAGCTCGGCGGTGCGTCGGTTGGCGATCGCCGCAAAGTTGTTCGCGAAGACGTCGATGTCAAAGCGCGGGTTCTCGCGGTCGCTGAACTCGACCCATCCGCGCATCCATGCCGAGTCCGCGCGCTCCTGTCCGCTGACAGCTACCAAGCGATTCACGTGGACCGAGTCACCGAGGAACTGGATGTCCGCCTGCACGTCCCTAATGCGAACCGCGCCGAGACGCGCCCACGAAAAGGCTCCATCGCGAACGTTGACCGCGCCTGTAAAACGCGGCGCGTCCCAACTTCCACCAAGATCGAGGTTGGCGTTGAAACGCCCGGACGCGCGTTGCAGCTGCGGCGTGAACGATTCGAGCAGCGCGAGATCGACATCGCTCGAGCGAATCGTTCCACTGAGCGGCAGATCGAGCGTGCGGTCCGCGCGCCCTTCGAACGCGAGATCTATTGGAAGATTGGCGTCCGCCGACAGCACGAGGGCTTGATCGCGGTAGAGGGACAGCTTCGCCGTTAGGTTTCTGTCGCGATAGGAGCCGCTCAAGTCACCGCGCGCGATGCGGAACTCGCCGAAAGCGGCACCGACGAGCCGGCCGCTGATGTCGATGAGCGGCGCTGGCCGCGTCCCCTTGACATCGGCGATGAGCGACAGACGGCCGCCTAACGACAAGTGCGTCTGTGCCAGCTTTCCCAGATCGTCCAGCGCGACGGAATCGATCGTCAGCCGCATGTCCATGGGGAGCGTTTTGGACATGGTCCCTTGCACCGCGATGCGTCCGAGTTGACCGCCTCCACCGATCAGCGCGAGCGGCGTCAAGCTCACGTCGCCGCCCCGAAGAACGAGTTGTGCAGCCCGCTGCAAACTCCACGTGTTGTCATCGATGCGCAGCGCGAGCGAGTCAATCGCGACGTGCGTTGTGTCACCCAGTGTCGTCCTGTGCAACACCGCACGTGCCGTCGGCCCCGTCATGCTTTCGAGGCTCAGCGCCAGATCGGTCGTGCCGCCGGTCTGTAGGGCGGCGTGAACGTCCGCACCGACAAGCGATACGCCGCCGAGGACTGCCGTGTCGATAGCCACATCCGCTACGCCCCGCGGATCTTTGGGCAACCCGTCGAGGGTCAGCGTGCCACGGATCGCACGCGCGCGCTGACCAAACGCGCGGAGTGTGCGTCCCTCCAGGCGCGCCGCTACAGTAAACGTGTCGACGGAACCGACGAGCATACCACGCGCGTCGAGCGTCCCGAGCAGAGAGTCTCGCGCGGCGACGGCAACTGTATCGCCGCGCGTAACATACCGCCGCAGCGCGCCGAGCGAGTCGGCACTCAACACAAAACTCAGCGAGTCCTGGCGCGTCCTCGTTAGACCCAGGCCGCCTGATGCTTCGAGACGCCCCGCTGCGGATTCGAGAATGAGTGTATCCACGCGCGCGCGGCCGTCGCTGAACCGCAGCTGCGCGCGCGAGGGAAAGATGCGCAGACTGTCGGCATGCCCGCGCTCGAGGTCGATCTGGGCACTTCCGGTGAGGGACGCGAGCGCCGAATCGCCGCGCACGTCAGCCGTTAGGCGCCCAGTCAACGACGTGGTCGGTACGGACACTGTATCGAGCAACGTCCGCAGATCGACGTTCGCCAGATCGACTACGCCGCTGAAGCCGTAGCCAGGGGGAGAACCGTCCAACATGCCGTCGACGCCGAGCGTCCCGCCGGCCCCTCGAAGCGTCGTCGTTATGCTGAGATCAGCAAGTGTGCCATGGATCCGCATCGGCCCAGCGTATTGGCCGCGCAACCGAATCGACGGGTACGATCTGGCGAGGGTCGTAAAGGAGAGCGAGTCTGCCGTCAACGCCAAGTCATATACGAGCGTCTCTGCACCGATAGTGACCCGACCGTTGCCACGGAAGCGCGACGGCGGCGAGTCGCCGTCGCGATGCGTTAGGTCCGCATTCGAGAATCGCACGTCGAGCCACACAGAATCCAGCCGCGCGGCACCTGAGATGCTACCGTTGAGACGCGGAAACTCCGGATCTAGAAACTGCAGCGTGCGCAAATCGAGCTGCTCTAGCTGCACATCGAAACCGCGAAAGACTGTGAACCCCGGTTCCACAATGTTCAGTGTGCCACGAGCGCTGCCGCGCGTGACAGCTCCCGGCACGTTCGTATCGCGAAACTCCACCTTGGCGTCTTGCACGACAAAGTTGTTCAGCGGCCCGCCGCGTCCGGTCACATTGCCGTACACGTCACCGCGCCACGGATACGGAAACTTCTCGCCGGACAAGCCTTCGAGGAGCGCGAAGTTGACGGGGTCAGCGTCGAGGTCGAGATCGCGCACTTCGAGAACCGGACCGCCTACCGCGAACGTCATGTCGCCGCGCAGGCGCGACGATCCCGCGCGCACATCCATATCCGTGAGTACGTAGTCGATAACGTCAGGATTACGTGCGTTCGTGATGTGCAGCCTAACGCTCCCTCCACCAGTCGTTGGGAGCGTTGGGTAGACCCAGTTAATATCGGCCAGCGCTACTTGCTGGCCGAGGATGCGCAAGTCATACCGCGTCTCGCCGTCACCCCATGACACCTTTCCGGACCCGCTTGCCTTCGAGCCCGGAAGCTCGAAGTGCGTGACAGTCGCCATGACGGAGTCGCCCGCCAGCCGCGCGGTACCGCGAATCTTGGAGAACTTGAATGGCGGCACCTGCTCGGTGACATCGAGCCGGTGGAATGTGAAAAACTGTCCCGCAGAATCGGGGTGCGCGACGCGAGTGTATCCAGCGATCAGCATCGCATCGGTCCAGCGGAAGGTGCGCACGAAGCCGCTCCCTGCTCGACGCACCTCGCGATCTGTTCTCGTTAGGTTATACGTCACGGCGGAATCGCGCTTCGTTCCCCGCAACGTGTCGTCCGGTGTCCACGGCATGGTGACAGCGAACGACGCCCCGTTGAGTCGTAACGAATCGAGAACGATGTAGTCGCCGAAGCCGCGCGTTGTTGTGCGCGGCGTGCGTGGCGGGCCGGCAGGAAAAATCTTGCGGTAGTTCCAGATGCCGGTGCTGTCCTGGCGCACATGGACGTGCGGTCGCTGCGCAGACGCGAGCGCGAGGCGTACGCGACGGTCGATGATGTCTCCGGGGCGGAACCGCACCGAAATC
Source organism: Gemmatimonadaceae bacterium (assembly GCA_052388395.1). Lineage (GTDB taxonomy): Bacteria > Gemmatimonadota > Gemmatimonadetes > Gemmatimonadales > Gemmatimonadaceae > DASYRX01. The sequence continues at coordinate 28,762 of JBQTIF010000223.1, forward strand.
GGACCGCTGGCAAAGAACAGTGAATCGTTGGATTCCCGGATCTCGATGCTATCGAGCGTGATGTCGCCGAAAATTGAACCGCGCAAGCGACCGAGGTATACCTTGCCGCGTACCGTGCGGCTCAGCTCCGAGAGCGCATAACGTCGGATCAGTTCACGTCCGGTGTCTGTACGCGTGCCGAGGACGACAACGCCGACGAGCACCAAGCCGAGGAAGAGCACAGCCGCGGCGCTGATCATCACGACGGTTCGGCGGCGCGGCATTCGCGGACCTAGAACGCCTGGCCAATGGCCAGTTGAAACGTTAGGCGCCGCAGCAGCGAGCGACCGGTCGGTGGCGAAAACGAGGCTGGACAGGACCCTTCCGCTTGCAACTCGGGACGCCCTGGGCGCTCGGTCACCGGCAAGTGGTTGCCTGGGCTCACGCAGTACAGTGGCTGCTCGCCGCCAGCGCTCCCTCCGAGTACAAACGCGGCCCCCGCCGGCCGATTGTACGGATTGTAGCCCACGTCGAGGCGAACAGGACCCACCGGCGTGTAGAAACGCACGCCGACGCCCGGCGTGAATTTGAGGCCCGGAAACTCCTCGCGCACATTCGCCCGTCGCTCATTCCAGACCGCACCGGCATCAGCGAACACCGCGTATTGCAGGTAGTTCTTGAGGATCGGCGACGCCAGTCGAAACTCCAATGACGCAACGATCACGTTGTCGCCGCCTAACGGCTCCACGCGCTCCACCCGTGCCGGGCTCTTAACGTCGAAGAACAGGGTATCACCCACTCGGATGGAGGCGCGGCTCTCTGGTGCGATGCGATACACCACGGGACCCAACTCGTTCTGCTGGAAGCCGCGAACGGTGTTGGCGCCACCGGCGTAGAGGCGCTCCTGTGGCGGAATGAACGCGCGGCGCGTTTCACCGTCCACCTGAATTGTGCCCCCAATCACAGTGCCGAGCCTAACGCGCGCCGCCAGGATCACCCCGGGGTCGAGCCGGCGATACGTTGCAGCGTCCAGCACGGCACGATTGAATTGGATTCGCGGATCGGATCCGATCCCCCTGGACGCATGCCGCAGCTCGAGCCGTGCGATCGAGCCCCGCGCTGGATTGGCGATGTTGTCGACGCGGTCCCGCGTAAGCGCAGCACTGGCCACCGCTTGCCAGCGCAACTCCAGCAGCGTCCGACGCGCTTCATCCTCGCACACGCTGAACACGGCGCAGAACAACGCTGGTTGTGCCTCGGTGCGGCCGCGTTCGACCTGATACGCAATCGCCAGCGGATATCCAGCACGCGGCATGTGTTGGATCGTTGCCGCGAGACCGATCGGCACCGTTCGCAAAAAGGCCTGATACTCCGAGCGGCGTTCGCTGAAGAGCGTGAGCGTGGGAATCGTGCGCAGACCGAACAGCCGTCCCTGCGAGAGCGTCGCGGACACGTAGTAGTTCAGCGTATCGCTGAAATCGTCGTTTGCGAGTTGCGGACAGAGCGAGCGGGCGAACGACAGCGGCTCACCGTTCCCGATTTTGGAGGTGCGCGCGGTGAGCTCGAGGCGCTGCAAACGTCCGAGAAAGTTGAGGTTTGTATACGAAGCCTGCGTACGAAAACAATCTAGCGTCGCCCACCCTCCTGACACGCGCATGATTGTGAGTGGATTCTCGACGAGGTTCACGTTCAGCCGGATGGCGGTGTCGCCAAGCTGACCTAACGAGGCAGTGTCGAAAGTGATGTTTACATGGCGGAACGCTTCTGTCAGGTAGAGACTGCGCGTCGCCGCATCGAGGTCGCGCTGGCGATACAGGTCGCCGCGTTCAATTCCGACGAGTCGCGCGATCTTGCCAGGATTGACGCGTTGACGCTCACCCTCTGTCGATGCGTCGACATTGACCTGCAGCTCACCGACTCGAAGACGGGGACCAGGAATGGCTGTATAGGTGATTTCGTTGCGATTCGCCACCGTGTCCGACTCGAAACTTCGCAGCACTTCTGCGAGCGCGTAGCCGTCGTTTCGCAGCCGTTGTTCGAGTGTGTCGCGCGCCGCCTCGATCAGCCCCCTGTCGAAGCGGTCGCGCGGCTTGATGGGGAGGTTGCGGGAAATGCGGTCCGGTGCGGGAACGGAGTCGAGTCCGAGGACTTCCACGGAGTCGACGCGCAGCGGCTCGCCTTCTTCTATGACGAAAGTGATATCGACACGGTCGCGGCCTTCCTCGATGATGCGCGTGCCGACCTTGATGCGCGGAAAGCCGCTTTGCTGGTACAGGAATAGGAGTCGCACCGAATCACGCGTGAGCTCGTCCGCGTCGAGACAGCGCTTGTCGCCGAGCACGCGGAACCAGCGCCGCAAGGCACCGCTTGGCTCCGTGTTGAGTCCCGCCGCCAGGGCGGCGTCGTCGAAGGCGCGATTGCCGTCGAAGTGCAGCCCCCAGACCTCTTTGTCGCCGGGATCGCAGAATGGATCGAAGTCCTGCGCGCCTAACGAGGTCGCGCCAGCTACTGCCAGAAGGCAGCCCACGGCCGCGCGCCGCCCGACGCGCGCGCTACGCGTTGTCCACGTAGATGCTGCCAGGCCCACGCTGTTTCGCACGCCGCTTGGCGTCGGCAGCTCGCATGCCGAGGTGGGCCAGGTTCACCCAGGCGTCGGGCCGGACCATTACGATCGCTGCGGAGATCGCTGCAAGCGGAAATTCCCGCACCACACCCTCGCGGTCGACTCCGCGAAATGAACCGCGTTGCATTGCTTCAGGTCCGACGACAGCGGCGAAGGCCTCGCGGCAGCGATCCGCCCCCAGCATGGCAATCGCCTCTGCCCGGTCGGGGGGACAGATCACGATGAAGTCGTCCCCACCAATGTGACCGACGAACTCACTCGGCGGCCCATTCGCGGGTGCGTCGCCGCCGTTGCCTAACGCCAATACGTTGCGCAGCGCCGCACCGACGCCGCGAATGATCTCGTCCGCGATAGCGAAACCGTAGGTGTCGGCGAACGGCTTGAAGTTGTCAAGGTCGAGATAGCAGACGGCAAACGACTCGCGCTGCTCGATGCGACGACCGATCTCGCGATCGATGCCGCGGCCGCCCGGAAGTCCACTCGTCGGATTGCGGTCTCCTTCGCGCTGCACGAGCCGGAGGAGCGCACTTACACGGGCGCGCAGCTCGCGCGGATCGAATGGCTTGGCGAGGTAATCGTCAGCGCCAGCCGCGAAACCTTCGATTTTGCTTTCCATCCCGCCCTGCGCCGTCAGCATCAAGACCGGAATCCGCGCGGTAAATGGATTCGCTTTCATACGGCGACAAACATCCATTCCCGTGAGCGTCGGCATCGAGTGATCGAGGATGACGAGGTCGGGCTCGCGCTGCTCGATGGCCTGCAGAGCCGCAGCGCCATCAGCGGCCAGCGCCACCTCATGGCCGACCGATCGGAATAGATCGCGCAGCATGAGGCGCATGTCCTCATTGTCGTCGGCGAACAGCAGGAAACTCACGTAACTGTCAGCACTTAGCGCAGCTTTGGCGGTCGGTGGCGGGGCGCCATAAGTTCTCGCGTTGCGCGGCGCACTGTCAACGGATTTGCACAACTATCTCAGGCTTTACACGCATGCAGCTCAATGAGTACCAGCAGCAAGCACGCAGGACGATGCACCCAGGGTTGTCGCCGCGAGACGCACTCCTCGACGCCGCAGCCGGGCTAGCTGAAGAGGCAGGTGAAGTGCTCAGCCATGTGCGGAAGCAGACGTTTTTCGGTCGTCCGCTCGATCGCGAGGCCGTCAAGACTGAGCTCGGCGACGCACTCTGGTGTCTCGCCGCCGTCGCGACACACCTTGGCATCTCGTTAGGCGATGTGGCTTCCGCAAATCTGCGAAAAATCAGAGAAGGGCCGCAAGCATAGAAAAAGCGAAAGCGCGGACTAACGCAGACGACTACGGGACGAACACGGCCGAAACTGCTGGTAACAACATGACCGGTCCGCGTTAGGCTTGCTGCTGTCCGCGTTGGTCCGCGCTGCCGCTTTTAGCCCTATTCGGGTTCCTGGCCGAAGATCGCCATGTGCGACGAATGCCCCGGATTGATCTTCTTCTCGGGGTAGATCCAGTGCACAGCCTCGTTGATCGCCGTCGACACTTCAGCGAAACCTGTCGCGATCAACTTGAGCTTCCCGGGATACGTCACCACATCCCCCGCGGCATAAATCCCCGGAAGCCCTGTCTCCATCCGACTGTTCACTACGATCTCTTCCTTCTCCAGCGTTAGGCCCCAGGTCGCCATCGGACCGAGGTCGCTCACGAAGCCTAACATCGGCAGCACCACATCGCACACAAGCGGACGCACAGCTTTGGTCTTGGTGTCGCGGATGGAAATCCCCGTTAGGCGATCGGAGTCCCCAGTTACTTCGTGCAGCTCGTGAAACGTCAGCAGCGTCGCTCGCCCGGCCTGGGTCGCGCGCTGGACCTCCGCCACGGTGGCTGCGTGCGCGCGAAATCGGTCGCTGCGGTGCATCAGCGTCACCGCGCTGGCGCGATCCAGCAGCTGGTGCGCCCAGTCGAACGCCGAGTCGCCACCGCCGATGATCACCACGCGCTGGTCGCGAAAGCGCTCCGGATCGGTCACCACATCGTAGATCCCGCGACCGTACCATGACTGCGCGCTCGGCTGGTGCAGCCGCCGCGGAGAGAACGCGCCGATCCCCGCCGCGATTACTATCGCCCGTGTCGGGAAGCGATCCGTCTCGGTCGTTAGGACGAGGTGCCGCTCGGAGTCTCCCCCGATCGTTTCCAAACCAGTGATGTTCTGCAGCAGATGCACCCGCGCGTGGAACTGCAGTGCTTGATCGCTCAGCGCCTTCACAAGATCCTTAGCAAGGACCTTGGGAAAACCAGCCACATCGAAGATGTATTTCTCCGGATACAGCGCCGTAAGCTGGCCACCAAGCTGCGGAAGCGCGTCGAGGATCTGCGCGCGCACACCACGCATCCCCGCATAGAACAACCCGAAGAGACCCGTTGGGCCTGCTCCGATAATGCTGATATCGACAATCGCGTGCTCCCGCATGGGGCGTAAAACTAAATCAAAGGGGTCAGACGCGATTTATATAAAAAAATCGAGTCTGACCCCCCCAACTTGTGATCAAACGAGTCTGACCCCCGTT
>JBQTIF010000224.1:0-45167 GCA_052388395.1 Gemmatimonadaceae bacterium
TTGTGTCCGTACGCCTGCATGGTGCGCCGGCGCCCGGCGATCCATCGTACGATGGCGTTAGGCGCGACATCGAGGAATCGCTGAGCGCAGGGCTGCTCGGATTTCAGGAGCTGGAGATCCGGAACGAATCAACGGGTCGCGCGAAAGCGACTGAGCCGACGTTCCTGTCTCTCCAGTCGTTGCAGCGCGCGCAGCGCCCTGTCTATCGCGAGGTCTGCGCAGCAACGGACCTCCCGGACGGCAGGATGCGCAGCGCTATTGTCGATGGCGTCAACGTGCTCGTGGCGCACGTGGGCGACGAGTTTTTCGCTGTGCGCAACGCCTGTGGTGAGAGCCCCCTTCCCCTCGATTTCAGCACGTTGCATGAGACACAGCTGACTTGTAGTTGGCACAGCTGCGTCTACGACATCCGCACCGGCCGGCGCATAGATCGTCCGCAGGCGTCGCGCGAGGAATGGCTGACTGTTTTTCCGGTGCGCGAGCGCGAAGGCATCATCGAGATCGTCGTTGGAACGAGCGCGATGAGCGCGGGGGCCGAAGCGTGACGCGCACGCTCATCGCCGGTTTCGGCAACGTCCTCCGCGGCGACGACGGCTTCGGCGTCGAGGTCGTGCGCCAACTCAGCGACCGCGGAATCGCGAGTGACACTGTGGAGCTGCTCGACGTGGGAACCGGCGGCATCCGGCTCGCGCAGGAGCTGCTCACTGCGTTCGATCGTCTCATCATCGTCGACGCGACAACGCGCGGCGGCACGCCAGGTACGGTTTACACACTCGCCGTCGACGACGTGCAGCCGACGCGTGAGATTGACATGCACACCACTGTGCCTTCGCGCGCATTGGAAGTCGCCCAGGCATTCGGCGCTTTGCCGCGTGAGGTCTTTCTCGTTGGCTGTGAACCGGCGAGCGTCGACGAGCTGACGACCGACCTCAGCGCGCCCGTTGCCGCAGCAGTGGATCGCGCGATTCAGCAGATCGAGAGCTTGCTATGAGCGACGACCTAACGAGTGACGGCAAGGGCGAGAGCATCGCCCGCGAGGACGAGCTGCTCGAGCTGCTCTATTGGTTCGAGGGCGAGGGCTTCGGCGGCGTTGCGAACGTGGAGAGCATCATCCGATTCACCGCGTTGAACGAGTCGATCGTGCGCAGCACACTGGATCGACTGATCGCGCGCGGCGATATCACCGTCGACAATGCGCAGGGCGGCGAGCTTCGTCTCAGCGAACCCGGGCGACGCGAGGCCGCGCGGAGATTCGCCGCCGAGTTCGCGCCGATGCTGAGTCAAGGCCATGGCGAATGCGGCGATCCGAACTGCGATTGTCACACGAGTAAAGGTGGCGCAGCCGATTGCCGCGCGCGTCAGGCTGGTCATCAGCATTAGCCGTAGCGACATTTCGAAACCCATGCGTCTAGCGATTGCGGGAAAAGGCGGCACAGGAAAAACAACGATCGCCGGCACGCTTGCGCGCACGTTGGCGCGCAGCGATCGCGCCCGTGAAGTCCTCGCCATCGACGCCGACACCAATCCCAATTTGGCGATGATGCTTGGCATCGATCCTGGTCGAGCACAGAGCATAACGACGCTACCGCGGAACTTGATGGAGCGGCGCACCAACGCGGACGGCACGTCGCAGGTTGTCTTCGCCGCTGATCCTGAGCGCGTGATTGCCGACTACGCCGTTACTGGACCGGACGACGTTCGCCTGATGGTGATGGGAAAGGTCGGACACAGCGGCGTTGGTTGACTCTGCAGTGCACACGCCACGGTCCGTGGCTTCTTGGGTGAGCTCGTCGCTCGAGGCGAGAGCGATCGACATATCGTTGTCGATATGGAGGCGGGCCTGGAACACATGAGCCGCGGCACGGGACGACACGTCTCGCGCCTCGTTGCAGTGCTGGAGCCATACTACCGTTCGATGGAGACGGCGCGCAACGTCGCGGTGTTAGGCGCGGAGCTCGGCATTAAAGATGTGGTGGTCGTGGCCAACAAGGTGCGTGATGAGGGAGACCGCACCGCCATCGCTGACTTTTGCCGCGCTCACGATCTGCGACTCGTTGGCGAGGTGCCTTTTGACACGGGGCTCGCCGACATTGAGCGCCGTGGGGGCGCGCCGATCGATAGTACTCCGGATCTGCCCGCCATCGCCGCGATCCGCACGCTAGCAAGTACGCTGTCGCAGTAGTCGCGTTTAGCGGTTCGGTCGCCAGCGCATAAGGGCGCAGGCACGGCACGCATCGTAGCCGTTCATCTTCGGCAGCCCAATGTCGAGCAGGATGCCGTCAGGAAGGCACGCCGCGGCGTTTGCAATCGCCTCAATGCCGTCGTGCGCTGATGCTGCTTAGCAGCCAGATAACTCTAATCACGCTACGAGACTGCTCGTTGAGTCTTGGTTGTCTTCGACGACGAGGACCCGGTAACACGCCGCCGGCGAAAGGCTCCATCGTCACGCGACCGCAGATCCAGCCGTCCGCCTCGTAGCTCGTGTGTACGAGCTCGAATTGCTGCCGCCCCTCGGCGCTGAGCGGCCAGCCGCCGGTGACGATGCGGCCGTCGACCGACGCCATCATGTGGCAGATCACGCGCGGGCGCTGCGACGGAACGATGCGGTCGGTGCTCATAAGATCAACGTCCGGACCCGGCGAACACCTCCCGGGCGACTGTCACCGCCGTGATCGCGTTAGGCCAGCCGGCGTAGAACGCGAGGTGCATGATGGCCTCGATCAGTTCGTCGCGCGTGACGCCATTGTCTCGCGCGAGTGCGAGATGCGATCGCAGCTGATCGGGGCGGTTCATGGCGATGAGCGCGCTGACGGTTAGCAGACTGCGATCGCGACGGGAAAGCCCCGGCCGCGCCCAGACATCTCCGAAGAGTACGCTGTCGGTAAGCTGCGCCAGCTTGGGCGCGATGTCGCCCATCAACTGCTGTGCACGCGAGGGTTGTGCGCTGTCGCCCGCGACGGCAAGCGCGTTAGGCGCGGACGTCTCCGGCGCACGAACAGGCGCTGCGTATTGCGCGTCGTTGACTTTTCCATCCAGTCGGTGCTCCTGCCGTTGAGGTTCTCCACGATGGCGATGTGCGCCATCGCGCTCGCAGGGGCTGCGCCGTGCCAGTGCTTCACGTTAGGCGGTATCCGCACCACGTCGCCCGGACGGACCTCCTCGATTGGGGCGCCCCAGCGCTGCACGCGTCCGACACCCTCGGTCACGATCAGAATCTGTCCGCGGGCGTGCGTGTGCCACGCGGTGCGGGCACCCGGGTCGAAGGACACTGACGCGCCGTATGCGCGCGTCGTCGCCGTTGTATCGAACAGAGGTTGAACACGTGCCGTCCCCGTGAAGTTCTCGGCGGATGCGACGCGCGACGGCCGCGCGGCTGCGCGCGTGATCACGAGCTCGCGCGTGTCCTGCGCCAGTGCGGGCGCCGAATACGCCAGAGGGAGCGCGAGGAGCATGATGGCGGTGTGCTTCATTGATAGTGTCTCGGTGCCCGTGCCTCAGTGAAGGCAATCGGGATGTGAGCCTAACGATAACTATTGCAGCAGCCTGGTGAACGCGAGCGAGCCCAACTTCCATGTGCCGTTTTGCTGCACGTACACCTCAGTCACTATGAAAGGATTCGTGACTTCATTGCCGCCAACAACGGCGACCAGACGAATTCGGTTCAACACGATGGCCGTCGCGCCGATAAACCGCACCGACGCTTCCTGGATCTCCGCGTGCCTGTAGTGAATCCCTCCGCTTCTAATGACTTCGAGCTCCTGGTTTCTGGACATCGTTCCGCCCATATGGACGAAGACAGCTTCTTCATGGAAGAGTGCAGCCAGGGAATCGACTTTTCGCTCTGACATCCAGCGCCACTTCGTCCGGGAAAGGTTCAGTACTTCCTGTTCCGCAGCGCTCCTCGCAGCGGGCTTGTTTTTGTCCTGCGCCGTAGTGGGCGCCGCATAGGCAAGTGAAAGCGCAATAAGCGCGACAACAATCTGCTTCATGGGTGATACCTGGTTGAGTTTTTTTCGCGGCGCATTGCTTAGTCCAGCCCCTTCGTGCGAAGGAACTCGGACATGTGATCCGCGATGGCGACGTTGTTGAGATCCGACATCGGAAAGTGCGTGTTGCCTCGGATTCCAATCGCCGGCATCTCCACGAGCGTGACGTCGCCGCCGCGCTTGTTCACAGCGTCCCGCCACTGCCTCGCCACCGCCCGGAAAACGCGCCCCTGGTCCTGGCCGGGGTTCGTGCTCCGCTGCTCTGGAATGTTGTCGCCGTAGTAGACGATGATGGGGATCTTCGTGAGCTGCATGAAGTCCGACAGCGGGATGCTGGGTGGCGTAAATGTGCGAGTGCCTAACGATACAGACGGCGCCTCCCCCTCGGGGAAGATAAAGTCGCCGCCGGGCTCGTAGGACACGATGGCGCGCACATGCCGGCTCTTAATCGCGCTGCGCCAGCCGAGCGTGCCACTCTGCGAGTGGGTGACCAGGATGCCGGGACCGATCTTTTCGAAAAGCGCGCCGATCGCAGTCGTGTTCACCTCGACGTCGTACGGTCCCGTGTTAGGCGCCATCTGCCTGAAGAACTGGTTCAGCGCCGCCGAGTCTCGCGAGAACTGCACGCCCGGATAGAGCGTGGGCCAGACGCCGAGTCGGAAGATGCCGAACCACATCTGCTCGTCGGGTGTCGCGGGAATGTTGCCGGGCGCCGTGCTGCGCGCAGCGCGGCCGCGACGCGGCTGATCGAGCAAGTAGACCGGATGGCGCCGCCGGAGAAAGATGGTCTGGAAGCCCTCGCGTCCGTCGGGCGTCGTCTCCCACGTCTTGGCGGACTGACCATGACCATGCCAGAAGACGAGCGGCAGGCGGCGGGCATTTACCGGCACTTGATAGAATGCGTACGCGTGGTCGTCGTGCAGCGTCTGGCCCTTCATGTCGGGCGTTGGGGTGTACGCGCCCTGCGCGATCGGGTCAAAGGTGCCGGGCGCCGTCACGACTCTCCCGCCTAACGCGAAACTGCCCTGCTCCCGTATGACGAGCGGCGCCGGCGTACCGCCGTCGCGGTGCGCGATGGCTGCGGCGCAGCCTAACGCGGCGACAAGCGCGCAACCTGCGCCACAGCGGCCTAACGTGCGCGTCTTCATCTCACAGTTCTCTCGTCATAGTCGCGAGTAGCCTCGTTAGGTGCGGCGTTGTGGATGGCGCCTCCGGAATCAAGCGGGCGCGTGGCGGTCGATCTACTTGCCAGCGCTGTCCACTCTGGTCACTTTCCCGTCCAATGGCGGACGCACTCGACGGGATGGCGACCTTCGTGGCTGTCGCGGAGGCGAAGGGCTTCCGCGCCGCCGGTGAGCGGCTCGGGGCAAGCCACTCGGCGGTAAGCCAGACCTTGCGGCGGCTCGAAGAGCGAGTCGGGGTCGCTCTCGTGCGGCGGACGACGCGGAGCGTGCATCTCACCGAGGCCGGGGAGCGGCTCTACGCTAAGGTGCGGCCCGCACTCGACGACGTGCGCGCCGCTGTTGCCGCCGTCGGCGAGTTGGGGAACGAGCCGCGCGGTACCCTGCGCGTCCACACGTCGAGCGCCGCGCACACGCTGATCAGCGAGTCGCTCCTCGTCGGCTTCGTCACGGACCACCCTCACGTGCAACTCGATCTCGTCGTGAGCGACGCACCGGTCGACATTGTGGCGGAGGGTTTCGATGCGGGGATTCAGCTCGGGGAAGTGATCGACCGGGACATGATCGCATTACCCGTGACGGGGGACTTACGCCTCGCCATCGTCGGCGCCCCGTCTTACTTCGCGCGGCGCGGCGTGCCGGCGCACCCGCGCGAGCTCACTGAGCACGACTGCCTCAACTGGCACCCAACGGCCGACGCCCCACCCTACCGCTGGGAGTTTACCGAAAACGGGCGCGACTTCTCGGTATCCGTGCGGACGCGCGTGCTGTCGACCGACTCGGCGCTCAACCGGCGTCCCGCCATCGCGGGGTTGGGGATCACGCTGGCGTACGAGGGCCATGTGCGCGCCGCTGTCACCGAGGGCCGGCTCGTGTCAGTTCTCGAGGCGTTCTGCGCCCCGTTCCCCGGTTACTACCTATACTATCCGCATCGGCGGCATGCCTCGCGCGCGCTACGCGCGTTGGTCGAGCACCTGCGCCGCTGGCGGGGGAGCGGCCGAGGTGGCAAGCGGAACCGTTAATGCCTTGGCAAGCGTATTCGCCACTCGTTTTGCGCTCGTTAGGTTCCAGACAAGACGTATACAGCACGATTGGAGGAGCGATGAGCAGCACCAAATCATACGTTGTGGCCGTGTCCCTTTACGCAGTAACGGCCTGCGGCGACGCAAGCGCGGAGCGTGAGCCATCCACCGAAAACGTGGCCAGAGGCAACGTCGACCTCGGCGCGTCAACACAACAAATCGACTGGAAGGCAGTGGAGGCAGCAATCGGACGTCCGGGAGTAACGCAACCAGACAGCGTTTACCGCTTCAACTTCCCGCGTGGTGATCTCCGCGTGACCGCAGACGGGGTCACGATCAGGCCAGCGCTCGCGTTAGGCGGTTGGTTGGCGATGAAGGCGATGCCTGGCGGCGTTATGGCAATGGGCGACCTCGTGCTCACGGAAGATGAGGTAACGCCCGTTATGACCCGACTACAGTCCGGAGGTGTGGAGCAGACCGCCGTGCATCATCATATCGTGCGAGAATCGCCGCGCGTGCTCTACATGCACATTCACGGGCATGGCGACGCCGTGAAGATCGCCGAGACGATACGCGCCGCGGTGACCCTGACCAAAATACCCGCTCCTGTACCTCCCTCTGCCGCAGCCGGCGAACTAGGAATAGACACGAGTCGTGTCGCGCAGGCACTTGGCTACGCAGGGCGGGTGAACGGCGGCGTCTATCAAGTGAACGTTCCGCGCGCTGAGACGATTCGCCAGGGGACCTTCGTGGTGCCGCCGTCGATGGGTCTCGGCAGCGTCATGAACTTTCAGCCAACAGGTGGCGGCAAGGCCGCAATTACAGGCGACTTCGTGCTCATCGCCCACGAAGTAAATCCTGTGATCCGCGCGCTGCGCGATAACGGGATCGAGGTAACGTCGCTCCACAGCCACTTACTGATGGAAGAGCCGCGCCTGTTCTTCATGCATTTCTGGGCCAATGACAATGCGGAGAAGTTGGCGCGCGGACTGCGCGCTGCGCTGGACAAAACCAACTCGCGCAAATCGGCTCCGTGAATCAATGCTCTCACCAGGCACTGCTCGGCATTGCGCTGGCGGCCAGCCTAACGAGCGTCCCCGGTATTGCTCAGGCGACACAACAGCCACGCGTCACCGCCGAGTCGGCGCGGCCGGCGCTGCGCGTCGGTACGGCGTCGGGAATCACCTTGGATGGCAGGGTGGACGAGCCCGCCTGGTTAGGCGCTGACTCAATCGCTCAGCTGACGCAAATCGAACCGAACGAAGGCACGGTGCCGGCCGGTCGCACAGTCATTCGTGTGCTGGCCGAGGCCGCCGCGATCATCGTCGGTATCCGCGCCGATGATCCCGAGCCTGATCGGATAACAAGCTTCGCGCGCGATCGCGATGCGTCGCTCGACAACGAAGACCACATCAGACTGGTGCTCGATACGTATCTCGACGGGCGCTCGGGCTACGTGTTCAGTGTGAATCCGAACGGCGCGCGCTACGATGCGCTGGTGGCCAATCAGGGCGAAGGACAGACCGCCGATTGGGATGCGCTGTGGGAAGCGGCGACCGCGCGAACTCCCGCGGGCTGGTCGGTCGAGATTCGCATCCCGGTGAGGAGCCTTCTCTTTCGACGCGGTCTCACGACGTGGGCATTCAACGTCCAGCGCCGGATTCAACGCCGCCTGGAGACCGATCGCTGGGCAAGCCCCGATCGCGACGTGAAGTTCAACCTAACGAGTCGCGCGGGCCTGTTGACCGACCTGCCATCCTTCGATCTCGGAGTTGGACTGAGCGTGCGCCCCTCGCTTACGGCGGGGGGAGGGATACCGGGGCCCGCAGGACGCTGGCGCGATGAAGCGGACGTGAGCCTCGACGCGACACAGCGCATTGGCGCCAACTCGCTCGCTTCGCTCACACTCAACACCGACTTTGCCGAAACGGAAGTCGACACGCGGCGCACAAACCTCACGCGCTTCCCACTGCTCTTTCCCGAGAAGCGGACGTTCTTCCTCGAGGGTTCCGACATCTTCGATTTTGGGCTGGGGCTGAGCGATCCGTATGCGTTTTTCAGCCGGCGCATTGGCCTGCTCGGTGGACGCGAAGTCCCCCTCGACGTTGGGCTCAAGCTGAATGGCCGCGAAGGTGGCACGAATGCCGGCGCGCTCGTGGTGCGTACTGGCGAGCTGGACACGTTAGGCACCGACAACACCATGGCCGTCGTACGCGTCAAGCAGAACGTGCTGCGCGAGTCGTCGGTGGGTGCAATGTTCACAGCCGGCGATGCGATTGGACGCGGCGGTAGCTGGACAGGCGGCGCTGATCTCACGTATCAGACATCGCACTTTCGTGGCGACAAGAACTTCCTTGTGGGTGTCTGGGGCCTGGCAATGGATCGCGGTGGACTGGATGGAAGGCGTCACGCGCTTGGTGCGAAGATCGACTACCCGAACGACTTGTGGGATGTGGCACTTACGTACCGATGGGTAGGTGAGAACTTCGACCCCTCGTTAGGCTTCGTCCCGCGCCGCGCAGCGCAGATCGTCAACTTCAATGTGAACTTCGTTCCTCGACCGCAGCGGCCGATCCTTGGGCTCAAGGTTCGCTCGATGCTTAACGAGTTCCTCAACACGCTCGTGACCGACCTCGACGGGAAGTGGGAGAGCTATCGCATCTTTCTTGCGCCGATCAACTGGCGCTTCGAAAGCGGCGATCGCTTCGAGTTCAACTACGTCCCTGTCGGCGAGCGACTGGTAGAGTCGTTTGAGATCGCCGACAGCGTCGTAATTCCGCCTGGCAGCTATCACTGGAAGCGCTGGCGGCTCGAACACAATTTTGCGTCCAAGCGAAAACTGAGCGGCCAGATCACTTGGTGGTTCGGCGACTTCTATACCGGCGTGCTCGATGAGATCGCCGTCACAGGGGCGTGGAAGCCGTCCTCCTTGTTTATCCTGGAGTTCAACGCCACGCGCAACGTGGCGCGCCTCGCCCAAGGGAATTTCACGCAGCAGGTGATTGGAACGCGCGCGCGCGTCAATGTGTCTCCGGATCTGCAAGTCAACAGCTATCTGCAGTACGACAACGCGACGCACAGCTTTGGGACGAATACGCGAGTGCGCTGGACGTTTTCACCGGTCGGCGACGCGTTTCTCGTCTATAACCACAATGTGAATCAGTTGCGCGACGTGTTAGACCGTCACCGCGGCTGGCGCTTTGCGTCGAACCAGCTGCTGGTCAAAGTGCAGTACGCGTTCCGTTATTGATGTGGGGTCTGTCGACGGGGCCGTCTTCTTTTGCAGCGCTAGAGCTGTCTGTCAGCGGTGACCGTAGGTAGAGTCGTGGGACCTCGATTCTGCGTCCAGCGTAAGAGTCTGAAGAGCTGACACCGACATGTCGGACCTCCTGAGCGATCTACAAGGGCACTTCGCCAACGAGTACACCGTCGAGCGTGAGCTCACCGGTGGCGGCATGTCGCGTGTCGTCGTGGCGCGCGATGTCGCGCTCAACCGGCAGGTCGTCATCAAGGTGCTACCGCCTAACGTGACAGCGACGATCTCGGCGGATCGCTTCCGCCGTGAGATCATGCTGTCGGCTGCGCTGCAGCATCCGAACATCGTCCCGGTACTGCGTGCCGGAGAGCTAAACGGCGTGCCGTACTTCGTCATGCCGTACATCGAAGGAGAATCGCTGCGTGCACGTATGATGCGTGGTCCGCTATCGGTGCGCGAGACGATCAACATTTTGAAGGATGTAGCGCGCGCGCTTTCCTTCGCGCACGGACGCGGCATCATCCACCGCGCCAGCAAGCCGGACAACGGTGATGCTCTCAGCCGGCGCGGCCGTTGTCGCCGACGTTCTCGCGGCGCAACTGTCCGAAAAGCCAGCAGCGCTCTCCACGCGCCGTTATGACGTCCCCAAGCGCCTCTCCGATCTGATTAGTCAATGTCTCGAGAAGGAACCTGCGCGTCGCCCTGATTCGGCGTCGTCGGTGCTGCGAACGCTACGAGATCCGGCGACGTTTAGCGGCGTGTTCGACGCGCCAGTGAGCGCGCGACGCCGCTGGCAGCGCAGTCGCGGCGTGCTCGTCACCGCGCTCCTGCTATCAGTAGCGGTCGCGACGTGGATGTGGTCCGGACAGCAAAGTGGCACGCGCAACGATACGCCCCCCGTGCCAGTCGTCACGCCGCCGCCGATCGCTAGTCAGGCGATCGCGGTGCTGCCGCTGGAAAGCGTTGGTAACGATGGCCGCGCTCGCGACGTCGCGGCCGGGATCGCGTCAGAGCTCACGAACGCGATGGCGGGTATTGCTGGTTTGCGCGTGACATCGCTCGCCAGTGCGAGCGCAATACGCGATCGACTGCGTGCATCCACCGATGGCACGCAACCATTAGACGTAGCGCTGCTACTCGAAGGGATCGTTCAGCGCGAGAGAAACATGTTGCGCGTCACGGTCCGTCTCGTTCAAGCCGCACGCGACTCGACGACGTTGGCGCAAGTTTTTCAAGGCTCGGCGGACAGCGTTCTACAGTACAGTCGACGGTCGTGCGCGATGTGGCTGCTGCCGTCGCCGCGCGAGCCCTACGCTAACCTAACGAGGGCCGTCACGGGCTGCGCGGCGGCCCTCGCATTACTGTCGCGCGATCGATCAGTCTTTCACCTGTATGTTGCCGCGCGCCAATGGGAAGATCGAGGCGGGATTCCACCACGGCAGACCGTCGAAGGGCAGGGCGCAGAACTGCTCCGACGTATCGACCAGGGACCCTTTAAATCCGTACGTCGTCGAACGATCATCCGCGTCGCCACCGTTCCCACCATCCTGCACGCGGAACCAGACGTCGTCGCCGACTTCGTGGTTCTGAGTCAGGAAGCGAGGGTCAGTGGAGTTATTCTCCGTGACGCGGCCGCCGATGCGCGCGCGACCGGGGAAGTTCGGGTCATTCGTTAGGCATGTCACAACGCCTGCGAAATCAACGGTCCCGGCCGCCGTTGAGCGGCTCTGGCGAAAATGGCCCCACACAGTACCGTCAGCCTTCTTGTGCGCGACCAACTGAAAGTCGGCTTCACCGGCTGCGGCCGCACTCAGATCTACCGCACCCGCGCCGCTAACCTTGAGCACCACACCATTTCCATTGTTGAGCAGCACGTCCGACGGGAGTTGCGGCGCACTCGGCTCGCGCTCCGATAGACACGCCGCGAACGCAATCGGTAAGAGACAGCTCACTGCCGCACGGGGTACACGCATGGGATTCCTCCATAGGGGTGGGTCACGAACGCCCTCGCCGCTCGCCTGCGCCCGAGCTCCCGAGGAGCGGGCTGCAATTGTACGAGTGGCGACTCCTGTGGTATTGCACCGCCTTGTGCGGCTAGAATGGAATTGCATAGATGATTGCCGATTCCACCAAACGTCTCTTGGGCTCCCACCCGCGAGACGGCATCACACATCGCGCATCGGCCTGGCGCACAGCACCGACGGCCTGCGCTTCTCGCGGCGCCCAACTCCGGTGCTGTATCCGGACAAAGACAAGCAGACGAGCAACGAATGGCCCGGCGGCGTGGAAGATCCGCGCATCGATCTACACAGCGGGGCAGGCGCGCTCTTCGACGCACGCAATCCACTCAAGCTGCTGGACCGCACAGATCGTCCCTTCCGGCAAGCGACCGAACCATGCGAACGCACCGGCCAGTATCCCGAAGGGACAACGTTCGTAGAGTGGCTCGTTAGGTTTCGTGGCCGCTGGTATTTGTACTACGGGGCTGCCGACTCACGCGTCGGCGTGGCGGTCTGGAATCGCCGACGGATGCCGTGACGCGTTAGGGATTACTACGCGGCCGTGTAGCCACCGTCCACGAATAGCACGGCACCTGTGACATAAGACGCCGCATCGGATGCGAGAAACACCACCGGTCCGACCAGCTCGTCCAACCGTGCGCGCCGTCGCATCGGTGTGTGTGATTCGATCCGTTGTTCTGTCTCCGGCTTCGCGTGCTCACTACCTAGGCCCTCCATGATGTTCTCGAGGTAACCAGGCGCGATCGCGTTCACGCGAATTCCGTGCGCCGCCAAGTCAACAGCCATGACACGCGTGAGCTGATTGACTCCCCCCTTCGCGGCGCTGTACGCGCCGAGTCCGGGAATCGCGATTGTCGACGCGATCGAGGAGATGTTGATGATGCTACCGCCGCCACCACGCCCGAACATGTGCCTAACGACGGATCGTGACATCTGCATCACGCCTTTGAGATCGACGTCGATGACCCGCTCCCACGCGTTGTCTGTAATGCTCTCGAATGGCTCGACGATGTCGATCGCGGCATCGTTCACCAGGACATCGACGCGGCCAAACGTGCTCGTGGCGTGAACCACAAGTGCGTCGCAGCTTGCCGCATTGGTCACGTCGACATGTGCTGACGATGCCTTGCCGCCGGCTGTCCGGATCGACTCAGCAGTGCCGGCCGCGCCGTCCGAGTTGATGTCGCACGCCACGACCTGCGCGCCATGCTGCGCCAATCCGTGAGCCAGCGCTCGACCGAGTCCGCGCGCGGCGCCGGTTACGACCGCCACGCGGTCGCATATGTCGAATAGTCCTGCGCGTGCAGCCATGCTTGAGACACCCAGGGAAGGCTCGTTAGGCTCTAGTCTACCGCGCGAGCTCGTTTCGACGCTACGGACTTTCCGGCAACCGAACGTGCTACCACAACGAACTGCTCGCCCGCCGGCGAAAGATCATTCTCGCGCCAAACCACGTCCAACGGCAAACGCGGCGCGACGCCGGATAGTTTGCAGTACGTGACGTCTTTCGCCGGCGCACTGGCCACCGCGCTCGGCAGCAGTGTCACGCCGAATCCGGCGATCACGAGCGCGCGCAAGGTGTGCATCTGACTTGCCTCCTGAACAACGCGCGGGACGAAGCCAGCAGCCGCGCACGCAGAAAGCACGAGCTCCACATATGACGTCTTCATCTCGCGTGGATACAACACCCATGGATCTGTACTGAGCTGTGCCAGCCGCACTCGCGCGCGGTGCGACGCCTTATGATCGCGCGGGAGTGCAACGACAAGCTCGTCGTCGATTACTCGTGCGCCAGTCAGTATCCCCCGCGGCTCACGCAGGCTAAAGAAGCCGACATCGAGGTCGCCGCGCAATAACGCCTCGCGCTGCGGCTCACGATGTAGCTCCGTGAGCACTAACTGGACATTCGGGAAACGTTTGCGATACGTGCGCAGCACGTTAGGCAGCACCGACCATGTCGCCAGATCCACGTAGCCGATGCGCAGGCGTCCGACCTCACCCGCCGCCGCGCTGCGGGCGGCGAGCGCCGACTGCTCCGCGTTCGCCAAGGTCCGTTGCGCTTCCACGAGAAATGCCCGACCAGACTCCGTCAACACCACTCGGCGTTTGGTGCGCGCGAGCAGCGTCACGCCAAGCTCCTGCTCGAGCTGACGGATCTGCTGACTCAGCGCCGGCTGGACGATGTTCAGTCGCAGCGCCGCTCGACCGAAGTGCAGTTCCTCCGCCAGCGCGATGAAGTAGCGGAAATGCCGCAGTTCCATAGCTCAACTAATAAGAAAGACTGATTAGTCTGTCACGACAAAGTATTGGCACCTATCCCCGCTGCGCCATAGGCTTCATGCCATGGAAAAGTCACGAGACATCGATCGGGCCCTCCACACCGGATCACTCAGTCGCCGTGAAGTGATCTCCCTGCTCGGCGTGGCCGGCACTGCTGTCCTAACGGGTGGTTCGGCTCGCGCCGCGAGTGGTGCGTTGCTCGCCACACACCATAGCCCCATCGGGTGCGTGGTCACTCCCTCGCAAACCGAAGGCCCCTACTTTGTCGACGAACGCCTCGAGCGCTCGGACATCCGCATCGATCCGACAGACGGCAAGTCTCGCGAGGGGACGCCTCTGCGCCTGCGGTTCGCAGTTACGCGAGTTGACGGCAGCGCCTGCACGCCGGTGACGGGGGCTTACGTCGATATCTGGCAGTGCGACGCACTCGGCGTGTACTCGGATGTTCGCGACTTCAACGGGTTGTTCGATACCACCGGGCGGAAGTTCCTCCGCGGGCACCAAATCACGAACAAAAACGGCACGGTGGAATTCTTGACGATCTATCCCGGCTGGTACAACGGCCGGACTGTGCACATCCACTTCAAGGTGCGCGTCTTCGAGGGGACGCGTCGCGCACACGAGTTCACGTCGCAGCTGTATTTCGACGAGCGTGTGAGCGATGAAATCCATGCCACGCCGCCATACAACACGAAGGGGCGTCGCGACACGTTGAACGTCAACGACGGCATCTATCGCCAGGGCGCCAGCGGAGCTCAGCTACTCGTCCCACTAACAAAGACGGCGCAGAACTATGCCGGCGAGTTCGCGGTCGGACTCCGGATGAGCTGAAGGCGCACAAATGACTCGCCTTTTCCGGTACACCCTCGCTACAGTTCTTGCGGCGACGCTCGGAGCGTCTGCCAGCGCTCAGCCTAACGTGCATTCCTGGAACATCGACCCGAATCACACCGCGGCGCAGTTCGCGGTAAAGCACCTACTCGTGTCTACTGTGCGTGGGCACTTCGAGAAGGTGTCTGGAACGATACAGTATGACGGGAATGACGTCCGCACGCTCAGCGTGCACGTGACAATCGAAGCGGCGTCAGTCAACACGCGCGTCCAAATGCGCGACAACGATCTCCGTAGCGCCAACTTCTTCGACGTCGACAAGTATCCAACTATCACCTTCGTGTCGAAAAAGGCCGAACATGTAGACGACGGGGCGTTCAAGCTGACGGGCGATCTGACGATCCACGGTGTCACGCGCGAGGTCGTGCTCGACGTCGAAGGGCCGATGGTGCCTGTGAAACAAGGCGCAACGATCCGCACTGGAGCGAGTGCAACGACCAAAATCAATCGGCGTGACTTCGGACTACTGTACGGCCGAGTGATTGAAGCGGCCCCGATCGTCGGCGATGAGGTCACTATCACGATCGATGTAGAGGCGGTGCGCCCCGCCGACTGAGCCATTGTCGCGACGCCCATCGGGGAAGGTCCCAAGTCCAGCGGCAACCGCGGCGCTTTGAGACTCGAACTCGTTGACGGCAGCGTCGGTCTTCGGCCCCCGTCGCCATCAACGCGACCTGCGTAGAACCCGGAGCACTTGAGAAAGCGCTGCAGAAAGCTCACGTCTTCGGCAAAGAGCTGCAGACTCAATGGGCGCTTCCGCTGTTGGGGGAGGCGGAGGCACGTTGTAGCTTTCGGTCACGAAAACACATCCTGGATGTCAAGTCACCGTTACGCGATGTAACCGCGCGGTGAACAGGAGGCGACCTACTGGTCGCCAGCTACCGACTGAGCCAGTAGGAAACCTTTACGGCAATAACGTTCGCTGGACGCACCTCAAATAACTCGCGCACATCCGAGCCGAGTCGGAGGTTGCCAGACTCGGACGAAGCCAAGTCTCGCCCCTGCGTCCAGACGACGAACAGCGCCGATCCCGGTCGATACTCCCAGCGCACGACGGCGTTCGATCTAAACTGCCGGAAGTCGACGCCACCGAGATCGCTCGTTAGGCTCGCGTCGGAGAAGGGACGAAAGCGATCCTCGTACCGCTCGGCACGAGGCTCAGCCAGCTCTCGGATGTTCGAGTACGTCCCGCGCGACACGTACGCTTGCGTATACCACTGCACGCTGAGCGTGGTCGTCACCGTGTAATTCACTCGTGCGGTAATGGATCGGACGGGTTGATCGAGCCGGGCAACCGTCACGTGCGCTGTATCCGATAGGACAGCGCCGAACCGGCGATAGAAAAACGCGTCGTGCGTCGCGGCGCTCGCGTGCAGCGCCAACGAAGCGTCGAGATTCGATCGCGCGCGCCACAGTACGTCCACCTGTCCCGCGGCGCCGTGCGAGCGCCCTTCGTCGTCGCGAAACAACTCGACATTGACGTGCGGAATGACGCGCCGTCGTGGATCGCCAGTCAGGTCGACGACAGCGCGTGACCGTGGCGCGTCAACGAGCGCAGGACCGCCCCGGGTGCAACTCATCGTGCAATACGCCCCAGGCAGCTGTTGCGAAAGAGTGCCTTGCAGATTTATCAGGCTGGGGAGCTGCATCGTTCCCGTTAGGTTCACTCCACGCGCGAAGGAGAGGCCCGAATTGGCCCATTCACCAGCGAAGCCGAGCATCAGGGAAGCTGTCCGGTAGTGCACGCCAGCGACGTGTCCGGCGCGCGTCGCCCGGAGCCCGGCGTTCGCCGTGAAGCTGTGCACTCCAGCCCTCGTTAGGAATCCCAGCTCGTTCACATCGAAGCCCGGAGAGATCCAGCGGTACGACGCGTCGTATCGCGTGATTCCCCCCGCCACCTTCCCGGCGAAGAGCTGACCGCCAGCCCCTCGAAGCACGGAACGCGTGGAGTCGAATCGCACGCCGTCCTCCGGCTGCTGGAAGCCGTGCACGTTCGAGAGTTGCAGAGCCCGTATCGCCTGAGCCGTGCCATGCACGCTGCTGCTGCTCATCCATCCGTGCACCCTATAGTTGCCATCAGCCGTTTGATGTTGGGTGGTCAGCGCGGCGGCTTGTGCGCCGCTAAGAATCAGCGCCCTCGCGGCCGAGTCCTCTGTGTCGCGATCGACGCGAGTCAGCATGAGTCCTACACCGCTTCGCCCGCCACGAAAGTCGCGCTGCACCCGAGCTACCGAGAAGTAAGTGCGCGGTTCCACGATGTTGCGGCTGCCCACCGGGCGTAACGCGCCTTCTTCCTCCGCGGTAACCGCTGAAAGCATAACGAGTGAAGTTGCTCCAGGGAGACGCGCTGTGAGTCTAGCAGCGCCAAGTATTGTCGTCTCGGTGGGCGCATCATGTCCGCCATAGAGCGGCGCCAGTAGCGGCGCGCGGCCAATGCGTCGCGAATGAAAAAGCACAGCACTGCCATCGTTCGCGAGTGGCAGATAGAACTGCCCGGCGCCCTCGAGAAAAAAGGGCCGCCGCTCAGGGTGAAAGACCTCGAAGCCGGATAGGTCGAGCACAGCAGGATCACTCTCGACCTGTCCGAAGTCCGGGTTGAACGTTGCGTCAACACTCACGTTAGGCCGCGGCAGCAAACGCACATCCCCACCCACGGTAAAGTTCGCTTTCAATGCCTCCGTGTTGCGAGCTCGCGCGAGCGCATATGGTGCCGCTTCCAGGCTCGCGCTCCTAACGAGATCGCTGATTCCGTGCAGCGTACCTGTCTGCGACATGTAGCCGGATCGCGATGGCCGATACTGCGGCCAGCTCACACGCTCCCCTGTGCGACCGACGAGGCGCCACAGCATGATGCCAAAGACAGGAGCCTCACGATTGCTGAAGCGCAGCTGTTGGAGCGGAATGGCGTATTCCGCGGTCCAGCCGAGGGAGTCGACGCGCGTCGCCACATCCCAGACGCCGTCCCAGGACTGATCAAACCCGGTGTCGTCGAAGATCAGGTAGTCCGACTTCACGCCGGCGGCGTTGACGATGTATTCGTATCCGCTGCGGCGGTCGTTGAAGGAGTCGATCCAGAGCTGCACTTCATCGTTAGGTGGTCCGTGGGTATCGCGCCGCGACAGGAGGCGCACGATGCTATCGGGGTGAGGGTCAAAGGCGCGGACGAATACGTACAGCGCGCGATCGTCGTACGTCACTCGCATCTCAGTACGGAACGTTGGCTCGCTTCCTTCCCGCGGGGCAAACGTGCGAAAGTCATTGCGCCGCTCAGCCGCGGCCCACACCGAGTCGCTGTCCTGACCGTCGATGCGCGGCGGCGCTGCTGCGCGGCTGGCAGAGAGGCTGTGTGGAGAGGGCGCGGGAGTCGCGACCTGACAGGCGGCGTCAACGCCCGGAAGCGCGCTGAGGATGACAATGGTTGCCGAGCGCAGAAACATCAGTACACCAGTATATAAGAGTTTACGGGTGTTAGCGTAGCGCTCGACGCTTGCACCTGTCAAGGCCGTAATACTGGTGTTATCGTTCGGCGTGCCTGACCCCGTTCAAGAACGCTTCGCTCCGGACGCGCCGTTCCGGTTCGTCGGTGGAGACCCGAGTCTCGACTTCGTAAATACGGCGGATTGGACGCCGCGTGGCCTCGAGCGCGACCGCTTTACCGACTATGACCGTCTGGTCGAGTGGGCCCGTGGCGCGGGATTGGTCGGCACCGCCGAGGCACGGCGCATGGGGCAGAGCGCTGTTAGGCATCCGCGACGCGCCGATGCTGCCGTCGATGCCGCGCGCGACATGCGTGAAATATTGCGCGACGTCTTTATGTCACTAGTCGCCAAGCGCCACAGCACGACCGCGCTCGAGCGGCTCAACACTTCACTCGCTGCGGTGGCGCCGCACACACGTGTGGTCCGTGACGCAGAGGGACAGCTCGTTAGGGGGTGGGCTGGACTCGGCGACTCAGCGGATTCTCTTCTATGGCCGGTGGTGTGGGCAGCAGCCGATCTCATTGCGTCGAGCGACGCCGACAAGCTGCGTCTGTGCGCGGGCCAAGACTGCGGCTGGCTGTACGTCGACCGCAGTCGCAATGGGCTCAGGCGCTGGTGCGAGATGCGCGTGTGCGGGACCGCGGAGAAGAATCGCCGCCGAGCTGCTCGTTAGGCGTCTTGACGGGTCGCCGCGCCGTGCGGCACAATGTTCGCATTCAGTCGCGAGAGATGCGACGGGTCCCAGCGCTCTTTGCGCTCAGACAGACGAGCGAACTTGGTCGATCCGTACGCATCGCGCACGCGTTCCTTGGTGTCGGCTCCTAGGTCGTTGACGGAGACAGCACCGCGAGCAATGGTGACTGCTGTGCTCCAGGTTGCCCGAGCTACGACCGGGACCGATGCCAACGACTTGACAGACCCTCAGGTCCCACGTATTCTTCCACTCAGTTAATTAACCACACGGCTAAGTCAAATGCCTGCTCACCATCTCAGTGCCACGTTCGCCGCTCTCGCCGATCCCACCCGGCGGGCAATTCTTGCGCGGCTGGCATCAGGAGAAGCCACGGTCACGGAATTGGCAGCCCCGTTCAAAATGAGCCTCCCCGGCTTCTCCAAACATCTGAAGGTGCTGGAGCACGCTGGGCTCATCAGCAAAGGTCGCGAAGCGCAGTGGCGCCCCTGCCGTCTCGAGGCCGCGCCGATCAAGGAAGTCGCCGATTGGGCTGAGCGCTATCGTACGGTTTGGGAGCAGCGCCTCGATCGCCTAACGAGCTACCTAGAGACCCTTACAGCAGAGGAGACAAGAAATGCCCGTAAGCAGCGTCGCAAATAGCGACACCTTCAAAGTCAGTACTCCGTCGGACCGCGAAATTCGCCTAACGCGCGTGTTCGATGCCCCGCGCGCAGTCGTCTTCGAGGCATTCACCAAACCCGAACATGTCGCGCGCTGGTGGGGTCAACTTGGCGCGGGTTATTCCACTGCGGCCGAGGCTGATGTGCGCGTCGGTGGCAAGTGGCGCTACGTCGGCCGCCATCCCCACGGCGAGGCCGAGTTCTATGGCGAGTATCGCGAGGTCTCAGCACCCGAGCGACTGGTGTTCACCGAGATTTACGCTCCCTTTCCACCGAGCAAGCCCGAGGACGCGTCGGTGTGCACCGTCGTGCTCACGGAAGAGAAGGGGAAGACGCGCCTAACGCTCACCGCGAAGTATGATTCGCGGGAAACGCGAGACATGGTGCTCAACAGCGGTATGGAGAAGGGTGCTGCACTCAGCTACGACCGCCTGGAAGAGGTCGCCAAGGAACTACAGCGATCCTGATTTCATGAGAATCAAGAGGCCGCCGCACGCTGTTAGTGTGGCGGCTTTTTGGCCGGTGGAGCCAAATCTCTGCTAGCCGGCCGATGTCGAGTTCGTCCGCGGCCCTTAGCTCCAGTGCACCGGTGGGCATGGCCTAACGATAGCCCGCAACGTCGGCCGGTTTGCCGGGCTCTTGTACTTCCATGAGATAGCGCCACGCATCGGGCTGGCTGCCGTCGATGTCGCTGAAGCCGTACACCTTCGCGAGCTGGCCGCTGGAGAGCGATTGCCCGGTCCAGCGTGCGACATCCGGATCCTGTGCCAGCGCTGCGACGGCGCGGCCGACGTACGCGGGACTCTCGGCGATAGCGAAGTGCGGCTGGATCTTTGTCGCGTCGCGCCAGTTGTCTTCGCTGACGCCATACGCCTCGAGCATCGCTTCGGATCGCAGCCAACCGGGCGTAAGAGACACGGCCGTCGCGTTATGCGGCCGCAACTCGTGCGCTAGTGCGAACGCCATGCGATTCACCGCGGCTTTGGCGAGATCATAGAAAAACGAGACTCGGTAGTGCGTTGCGTTGTACGCATCAGTCCCATCCGTCACCTCAACTACAAGTCCACCGGGCTGTTTGATGAGCAGCGGTAGGGCGAAATGACTCGTGATCGCATGTGTGTCTATCGAGAGCCGCAGTGTACGCAGTCCGATGTCGAGCGATGATTCCCAGACAGACTTATTCCACTCCATGACAGTCGCGCCCCAGATGTCGTTCACGAGCACGTGCAATGCGCCTTGTTCCGAATCGATGCGCGCGACGAGTGCGCGAACCTGTTCGGGAATGAGGTGATCGACCTGAACCGGTATGCCGCGACCTCCAGCCTGATCGACCAGCGCCGCTGTCTCTTCGATCGTTTCCGGTCGCTTCATTTCTGATTGTTGCGCGCGAGTCGTCCTTCCTGTGACATAGACGGTTGCACCAGCCGCACCCAATTGCACGGCTATCCCACGTCCAGCGCCTCGCGTCGCTCCAGCGACCAAAGCTACCTTACCGGTGAGCGGTAGTTTCATGATCGAGGTGTTCTGTAGTGACCATTGCAACGTAGCACGCTAGCTGCGCGACGTTAGGCTCATGAGTCTCTGAATGGTAGATCAGCTCTGCGTATGACGAGTTTCGAGGTGAATACCATCGGCACGGTCGAGTCCCCGCTTCGCGAACTCGCCTCTGCGCCGCGCCAAGCCGATGAAGGCGCTCCCTCAGCGTGGTTGGTGTTCTCACCAGAAGTTGCTGAAGCGCTGCGGAGCCTGCGTGTTGGCGATGAAATCATCGTGCTCACGTGGCTCGATCGCGCGCGACGTGACGTGCTGAGCGTGCATCCGCGTGGCGACACGAGCAGGGCAGAGGAGGGCGTGTTCAGTACGCGTTCGCCGCACCGCCCGAATCCGATTGGCCTGCATCAAGTCGAGATCACTGCGATCGACGGTCGCCGAGTTCGTGTGCGCCTTTGCCGACTGCCCATGTCTCAGAAAGCAGCCAATCCTGTTCCTGATGGATGTCACGTCGTTACGCCGTTCGTTATCGCTTAGGGCGCGGCGGCATTTATTGACTTTGAAGAACGAGCGCAGCCGCCTCCGGAGATACCCCCCCGACCGCTTCTCGCCCGCCTAACGAGGAAGCGCCAGGTTGTCACGAGTGACCGGCGGTCGATAGGTGCGGGAGCGCAGGGAGGGCGAGGCTCGCCGCTCCGGATCCGATGAACGTTCGTCGCGTAAGCATGGCGAATTATATCGCCGCCGCGCCAACGCTCATCAGCCTGGCACTGCAGATGTGAAGGACATTCATCGCATCGTCGACATGCTGGCCCGAACGATTCCGAACGCGCGCAGGGCTACCCTCGACAGCGTTGGGCACATGGTCAATCATGGAAGCCCCCGCTGAATTCAATCGAATCGTGCTGGAATTCTTGCGGCCGGCGCCCAACAGGTAAGGAACCACACCTTCGCGGCGCGACTACGTTTCCTGACGGTAACATTGGCCAGTACACACAGCATCAGGACAGAATGTGACCGGGACCAGCTCGCAACAGAGCGACGCCGCAAATAAGCGCCGCATCGCGAATGGGCAGGGGCCACTCCCCCCCGTAACCGATTTCGCGTGGGATGCGGACCGCGCGCGTGCCTTAGGTGGCGACGTCGTCGCACTCTGGGGTGAGTTGCTCGAGCGGTTAGGCACGTTGCCGGTCGGCCGGCGTGCGACTGCCGCCGAAGTACGCGCCGCGGTGACGCGACCCATACCTAACGAGCCACTTACTCATGAAGAGCTCGTCGCCGCGCTCCGAGTGATCGTGCTCGAACATTCGACGTACACAGGCCACCCGGGGTTCATGGCGTACATAACCGGCGCCTCGACGGTGCCTGGCGCAGCAGCTGACCTTCTCGCTGCCGCAATCAATCAGAACGTTGGCGGGTGGCGCCTCTCACCTGCAGCAACTGAGATCGAGCTGCACCTCGGTCGTTGGTTCGCGAGTAGACTCGGTCTGCCGGAGACAGCTGGCGGGTACGTGACATCCGGCGGCGCGATGGCGGCGTTCATGGCGCTCAAGGCGGCCCGTGATGCGAAGGCTGGGTGGTCGATTCGCGAGCTTGGAACGCGAGCGGGGCCACCGCTGACGTTCTACGCGTCAGCGCAGGTACACGATGTGAACACGCGCGCTGCAGACATGCTTGGATTGGGTCGCGAGGCAGTGCGCATTGTGCCTGTCGATGGCGATCTCAGGATGGAGGTGGATGAGCTGCGGTCCGCCGTTAGGCGCGACCTCGAGATCGGTCACAGGCCAATCGCCGTGATCGCCACAGGTGGAGCGGTTTCGACGGGTGCGATAGATCCGATCAATGACATTGCCGACGTGTGCGCACAACATGGACTGTGGCTCCATGTTGATGGCGCCTACGGAGGCGTCGCCGCGCTCACCGATCCGCTGCGGCCGCTCTTTCGAGGGATTGAGCGCGCCGACTCCGTAGCGCTCGACCCGCATAAATGGCTGTACACACCGCAATCCGGTGGCGTGATCGTGGTGCGTGACATGCAGTCGCTCGCGAATGCGTTCTCGATCGACCCGAGCTACGTATACGAGGACAAGCAGTTGACCGGACGCGGTATCGATCTCTTGACGTTAGGCCCGCAGTTCTCGCGCGGATTTCATGCGCTCAAGATCTGGGTGTCGCTGCTGGCACACGGGTGGGATGCGTATCAACGCCGAATCGCGCACGACGTCGCGCTAGCGCAGTATCTGTACAACCGCGCGGCGGTGCATCCGGAGCTGGAACCGGTTGGCCCTTACCCGGAGCTCTCGATCGCCTGCTTCCGCTACGTCCCGCGTGCGCTGCGCGGCGACAGTGCAGCGGAGCCGTATGTGAATCGATTGAATGAGCGGCTGATGGCTGAGTTACAGCTTGGTGGGCGCGTCTTTCCATCGAATGCAATTCTGGACGGACGCTTCGCGCTGCGAGCGTGCATCGTGAACTTCCGAACGGAAGCTGTGGACATCGATGCCCTGCTCGAACAAGCAGTGGAGAAAGGAGCGGGGCTGCACACTCACGACGTGGGACGCGCGCCCGCGGCGCAGCGGACTCCGTAGAATCGCTGCCGGCGGTCGAGACCTAAGCCTGCGACCTCGCGTGACGATGGACGGCAACGCCGCGCGTGTGTGTGGCGTTGCTCACGAGCAGCCACCTGTGCCACGCGCTGACAAGCGATTCGGGACCGCGCAGCATTGTGTAACGCGCACCGGTTCGCCGTTTCTCTGTGGCTTCTTCTTTTGCGAACGTGGCGTGTAGTAGCGCCTCTGCTTCGAGCAACTGATCGTTGCCGAGCGTCGCAATCCAGCGAGCGTTCACTTTCTCAGGTAAAACCATGACGGCCTCCATGCGGCTATCTCGCCTGAATCGTCAGCGGCGCAAGTGTCGCTGCGTCGTGCCTAACTACGGCCGTGCTGACCGATCAGCGCGACTCTCTGCGCTTGGCCTTGTCTCGCATACGCTGCGCAGCCTTGGACTTCAGGAGCCGGGCCGCGCTCGGCTTCACGTGATGACGTCGCTTGCGCAACTCCCGGAGAATGCCAGCCTGCTGCATCCGGCGTTTGAAGACTTTGAGCGCCCAGTCGACACTATCGGTGTCCGTCAGAGTGATTTCCGTCATACATCCTTCGCTTTGGAGGTAGATGTAGCGGAAGCAATCCATCCGCCGCGGCAACGCATTTGCGTACCGATTGAAACAAAGCGCCGCGCATCCGGGCCATGAGGCTCGTCTGCGCGGCGCCTGTCCGCTCCGTTGCCGGAGGCGGCAGTGCTGCTCAAGAAAGCAGCCGTGTCACATTCTCCGCTGCGGGACCTTTCTGTCCCTGCACAACGTCGAACTCCACGCGTTCACCTTCCGCGAGAGACTTGTAGCCGTTGCCCTGGATCGCGGAATGATGGACGAAACAGTCCTTCTCTCCGTTCTCGCGCGCAATGAAACCAAAGCCCTTGCTGTCGTTGAACCACTTCACGGTACCGGTCGTACGCATCGTACTACTCCTAGGAGGCTGAGCTGTGTTGGGAGTGCGGTGATGCCGTACTGACCGACACAACGTTATTTCGTGAACACGGCCCTCACGATGGGCATCCCGCGTTATGCGGGCGTGTTGTGCGACGAATGCAAAAAGGACCTGCTCGCAATTCGGGCAGGCCCCAAAAGACATATTCGGAACTTGTCCACGCGCGGCGCGCGTGTGTCGCTTGTGATGAACAGTAGTGGCACGAGTAGGCAGAAGCAAGCAAGAGGCTGCATGAAACGCAGGTCTGCGGAGCACGTAAATCGCGGCATGGCAGAGTCATAGCGCACTTATTCGGTCGCCCGAGTGCTCCGCCGGCGGCCACATACTACGTCCCGCTTCATCACAACCCCAGGTGCGGCCGTGTGGCATCCGCACGATCTCCGCTACGCGCTGCGCCTCTTAGCTGGGTCTCTCGATCTTCAGCTTCTCGTTCCTGCACACGGTGATGCTCAAACCTTTGCCGTTAGGCGATGGGGACCGCATCGTGGGCCTGCTCGCGGGCTGATCGATTGAGCACTGGCGGCGCCGAGTGAGCTGCATCATCCCTTCATTGTCAATGGGAACTGTTCTGACTCATCGCCCAGGATTCGCTCTTCAACAGTGTGTGGAGTCGCTGTGGTACTCCAGCGGCCAGATAGCGACGCACAATAGAGAGCGCGTGCTGCCAAGTGGACGTTTTCAGATCGTGATCGACCTCGCGGCAGGTCGCGCCGGTGTTTCGGGGATGCGTTCGAAGTACACCGAGATCAACGCGGCTGCACTTAGCTCGGTCCTCGGGATTGTCTTCCGGCCAGGTGGTGCCCGTCGATTTTTTGATGCGCCGCCGAGCGACTTCCACAATCAGTTTGTTCCTCTCGACGGTGCCTGGGGGAGACGCGCCAGCGCTCTGATCGAGCGTCTGCATGACGCGGCAACTGCGCAAGACAAGTTCCGCGTGCTCGAAAACACCTTAACACGCATGGCGCAGCGCGGCGAGGAGCGATGCCTAACGCTGCACCCGTGCGTGCAACATGCGCTAGCCGCATTGCACCGTGGTCCACACATCCGCCGTGTTGCCGAGGTGGCCCGCGAGACTTTGTTGAGCCGGCGCCGGTTTGGTCAGCTGTTTCGCGAGCAAGTTGGAATGACACCGAAGCTCTACTGCCGCCTACGACGTTTTCGCGGTGTTGTTCGGGAGATTGCGTCGGGCGGAGAGGTCGATTGGACCAGTGTGGCGTTTGCCGGCGGCTATTGCGACCAGTCGCATATGAGCCACGAGTTTCGCGACTTCTCCGGCCTCACACCCGGTGACTATGCGGCAGCGGAGCGGCCATTTCGCAATCACGTTCGCGTCGACTAGCTGCCGCACAGCTCGAGCCCACTTCCCATTTTTACAATACAGCACGCGCGCTGCCGGGTACTCTGAGCGCAGCGAAGAAGGAGCGCTGGCATGAAAGGGATTCCCGAGGGTATCTCGGTCGTCACACCGCGGCTCTACTGCCGCGATCCTGCGGCTGAGGTCGAGTTTTGCAGAGTAACATTCGGTGCCGTTGAGCGCGGCCACCGAGCTGATGCCAACGGCAATGTCCAGCACGCGCTGGTAGACATTGGCTCGGCGACGATCATGATCGAAGCCGAGTCGAGCGGCCTAACGAGTCGAGCGCCGGCGATGGATGGAAGCTCGCCGATCGTGCTCTATATCTACGTCGAGGACGTTGACAAGACAGTCTCGCGCGCTGTGACTGCCGGAGCGAAAGTCCTGTTCCCCGTGTCGAACCAGTTTTGGGGGGATCGCATGGGATGGATGATGGATCCGGAAGGACATGTGTGGACTGTCGCCACTCGCATCGAAGAGACGACAGCGGCTGAACGAGAAGCGCGATGGTCGTCGATCCAGACGGAATCCAAGTCATGAAAAACAGGTCTGCACCGCGTGCGACGGTCACCCCAATTTTGATTTACGATGACGTCGGCGAAGCGATCCAATGGCTTTGCCGAGTTTTCGGCTTCACCGAGCGGCTCCGCGCTGAACGTGAAGGCGTGGTCTTCCATGCGCAGCTGTCGGTGGCAGAAGGCGCAATCATGCTCGGTCGTCAGGGCGGACCGTACCGCGCACCTCACGGGAGCGAAGTCACCTGGTAACTGAACCGCCGTCGGATACTAGTCGCTGCGAAGCACGGTGATCGGATCGACGCGCGTGGCGCGACGAGCAGGTACATAGCTGGCTGCAAGCGCTACACCAACTATCAGGGCCGCAATGGTCGCGTACGTGAGAGGATCAGTCGCCCCGACTCCGTAGAGCAGTGATTCCAACAAGCGCGTGCTGAGCAATGCCGCGATAACACCAATAGCCAAACCTGCCAGCGCGAGAGATCCACCCTGCCGCATCACCATGGACAAGATGGAACGCTGTGCAGCGCCTAACGCCACTCGGATGCCGATTTCTCTCGTGCGTTGCGAGACGGAATACGAAATCACCCCGGCGATACCCACGATCGCGAGAATGAGCGCGGCCGCCGCGAACGCGCCGAGCAACACGAGCGGGTACCGTCGCGCGTACACAGCCGGCGATTCGCTCACCACTCGCTCCATGCTCCCAACGGCGTACACAAGGAGCGTCGGATCCATCGCGCGCACAGCGCTGCGCATACTGGCGGCGAGCGCCGGTAGGTCGCCAGCAGAACGCACGACCAGCGTCAACCGGTTCTCAGCTCCTTGTAAATGCGAGTAGTAGACCGTAGGCGGTGCCGCTTCATCGAGCCGCATCGTCTTCACGTCACCGACGACGCCAATCACTGTCCACCTGGTGTCGCCCCAGGCATAGAACTGGAACTTGGCGCCGACGGCGCTGCGGCCAGCGAAGAATCGCCGCGCGATCGACTCACTGATCATGATCACGGGCGTCGCCGCGGAGTCGTCCCGGGCGTCGAAGGCACGTCCTGCGACCAGGCGGATGCCTAACGCACGGAAATAATCGCCGGCCACGCCACGAGCGACGGCTTCATGTCGACGGGCAGGATCAGGCTCCGGCTGACCCTCCACTCGGAACGTATTGGTTCCGCCTCCGATCAGTGGAAGGTTGCTGACGGCACCAACGAGTTGAACCCCCGGCATCGCGCGCGTCCGCTCGAGCAGTGTCTCATCGAATCGTTGCTGCGAAACGTCATCTGAATAACGGCCGCCTCCAGGCAGAGCTATCCGCAGCACCAGGGTCTGGGACGGATCGAATCCCGGGTCCACCTGCAAGAGCCGTGTGAGGCTGCGCGTCAGGAGGCCGGCGCCGACGAGGAGCACGACAGTGAGCGCCACTTCGAAGGTCACGAGCGCATTGCGCAGCTGCCCACGTGCTGTGCCAGCGGTCGCGCGCCGGTCGCCAGAAACCAAAGCGCCTAACGCGGGGCGCGAGGCGTACAGCGCCGGTGCCAGCCCGAAGGCAACTCCCGTGAGAAGTGCGATGCCTGCGAGATATGCGAGCACGGTCCCATTGATGCTGAGATCGCTCAAGTACGGCATCGAAACGCGCACGTTCTCCGGTATCGCGTGGACAAGGGCGCGCGTGGCGACGTTCGCAACCCAAACGCCCATCACGCCTCCAGCTAACGAAAGCAGCAAGCTCTCTGTCAGCATTTGGCGCACAAGACGCCCGCGTCCAGCGCCGAGGGCGACGCGTACTGCCATCTCGCGGCCGCGTGCCATCGCGCGAGCGAGGAGGAGACTCGCCACATTCGCGCACGCGATAAGCAGCACCAGCGCGACGGCGCCAAACAATGCGATCAGCGTCGGTCGCACGTCGCCGACGATCGCGTCGCGCAGCGGTACGACTGCGATGCCGCGTCCGGCGTTGGTCTCCGGATACTGCGCGGCAAGTCGTGCCATCACAGTCCCAAGGTCGCTGCGCGCGCCTTCAACCGATGCGTCGTCCTTAAACCGGCCAACGACGTTCACCCAATGGTTGAAGCGTTCCGCGCGACGTTCGACGCTACCCTGCAGCGGCAGCCAAACGTCCGCTTCGCCGATTGGCGCGAACATGAATCCAGGTCGCAGCACCCCGATGATCGTGTGCGGCGCGCCGTCGATATTGAGCGAACGCCCCAGCACATCGTGATCGCCGGCGTAGTGCCGTTGCCAAAAGTTGTGGCTCAGCACAACGAGAGGGGTACCGTTAGGCGGATCTTCGCCGGGAGCAAACGTGCGGCCGAGAAGCGGCCTGGCGCCGAGCATGCTGAGGAACCCCGACGTTACGCGGCCCCCTTGTGAACGAGCGGGCGCACCGTGATTAACAATCGTGACGTTCGTTGGATCGTATCCCTCGATCGCTTGAAACGCTGTGTTTTGCGCGCGCCAATCGACGAGGTCCGGGTACGACGCCTCGGAGCGGTCGTCGACGACGCCTTCTTTCGTTTCCCACAGGTGCACGAGCTGCTCTGGCCGATGAAACGGGAGCGGACGCAGCAGCGCCGCATCGACGACGGTGTAGATGGCGCCATTGGCGCCGATGCCTAACGCCATCGTCAAAAGGACGACCGCTGTGAAGCCTGGGTGCGCGCGCAACGTCCGCAGCGCTACGCGCAGGTCCTGCAGCATGTCGCCCCACCATGCCGCGCGCGCGCGCTGCGTTAGGCGGCGATGATCGATAGTCGCCAGCTCGCTGCGGGCCGCCTCCAGGTCGCCGAACTGACGCCGCGCTTCGACTTCGGCCGCCGCTCGCGATAGCCCGCTGCGAACGAGATCGTCCGCGCGATTCGCGATGTGAAAGGCCAGCTCGTCATCGACCGAGCGTTGGACCGCGGCTTTTTGAGAGCGAGCACTGTCGAGCGCGAACAGTCGTCGCGTGCGAGCGTCCGGGCGCATAACGCTGTTCGTTAGGCGGTCTGCAAGATCTTGAGCGCTGCCGTCGCGTAGCGCTCGAAGTCCACCGTCTTGGCACGCAACGCCCTACGACCAGCCGGCGTGAGCTGGTAGTACTTGGCCTTGCGATTGTTCTCCGACAGTCGCCACTCGGCGTCGAGCCAGCCGCGCTCCTCCAGGCGGTGCAGGGCGACGTAGAGCGCGCGATCCTCGACCTGGATCGTGCCGTCGCTCGTTTCGTTGATCCACGCCGCGACGGAGTAGCCGTGGCGAGCTCCCCAAGTGAGCGCCTTGAGCACGAGCACATCGAGCGTTCCTTGCAATAGCTCGAGATGAGTGATTGGCATCGCCCGGTCCTTCTCCCCGGAAGAGGTCCGGGGAGAAGGATTGACAACGTGAAGCGGATTGTCAAGCGCATTGCCACGCCCACGTGTGCGCTACTTCGATAGTTGTCGGCGAAAAACGCGTCACGAGTGCCTAACGAGCTACCATTTGCTACGTCCGCGTCTGTGTTGGGGTGCACTGGTACGCGCATGAGCGCCCGGTCGAGTCGCAGTCGGCGCGCACAAGCTTGCAGGTGTGGCCCGCGGGGGCGCCGTCTCTCGGCTGCGCCGGGCAACCGCAGAAGGGATTCAGCGGATTCAATGGCTTGAATGCGTCAGCGCCGAGCGAGCCACCTGTTCGCAGAAGTCGCCCCAGTGCGATGCCACGCTGCGCACATTCCTGACTGACAATAGCGCGGGCACTGTCGAGGCCGATCGCTGCTGCCTGAATGAAGCTCAGGAGCTCCGTTGCTGTTTTGACGTCGTGCAGGATGAGGCCTTCTGTGGCGACTTGCACACCGGCGCGCGCTGGTGATGTCGTCGAGTCATTACAGTTGAGAAGCGGCAGCGCAACGGCGGCCGCCACGAGCACCGTCCAGTGTTGTCGGTACATAGGTGTCTCCAGTTCGTGAGTAATCGTCAGGTTTCAACTCGAACAGGAGAACGCAGAGCGACCTGAGAAGCGGACAGATGCGGTGCGTCAGCGCCACATTGCAGCTGGTTATAAAAAACCATGCGTGACCGGTGTCGAAACCGGGACGTTCAAATGCGTAGCCACGCTGGAGTACGAAGGCGCCAACCTCATGCCGCCTATCGAGCGTAAGGTGAACTTCCCAGGGCATCTCTATATTCCGCGCGGTGGGATTTGGCTCAACTGACAGTCTCGCGGTGCAGCATCGGTTCGTGTGAAGGTCGCAGAGGCGCGGCGATCGTAGCGCGTTCATATTGGTGCGAACTCAACAAGAGCGCCCTCGCGCGCCGCACTTAGACCAAGCCCATGCCAAGCAGCAAAGGGACGATCGCAATCCTCACCGGCGGCGGTGACGTCCCCGGTCTCAACCCTGCCATCAGAGCCATAACGATTCGCGCCTTACGCGAAGATTATCGCGTCATCGGCATCCGACGTGGGTGGGCGGGCCTTGTGGATTACGAGCACGACAGCGACGCTGACAACAGCGAGAACGTTCAACTCTTGTCGGAAGCGATCGTGAATCGCGCCGGACGCACCGGTGGCACCTTTTTGCACACGTCGCGCACGCGACCGAGTCACCTACCGCTCGAGCGTGTACCGAAACACTTGAGCGCTTACGACCAGCCGATCAATGATGTGACGCAAGATGTCCTAAAGAACCTCGAACACATCGGCGTCGATGTCCTGATCCCCATAGGTGGCGACGATACGCTCAGCTACGCCAAGCGGCTGCACGATGAAGGGGTAAATGTCGTTGCCATTCCGAAGACGATGGACAACGACGTATATGGAACGGACTACTGTATTGGATTCAGTACGTGCGTCACGCGCACAATCGAGCTGACGCATCGCCTGCGGACGTCGGCAGGGTCGCACGAGCGCTTCCTCGTGATCGAAGTGTTCGGTCGCTATGCAGGGTTCACCGCGCTACTTCCTGCGATGGCCGGTGCGGCCGATCGCTGTGTTATTCCGGAGTATCCGGTCGATGTAGAGCATCTCACCGAGCTGATGGTGTACGACCACAACAGACACCCGAGCCGCTATTCCGTGGTACTGGTCTCGGAGGGGTCGCACCTAACGACGCACGCCGGAATGAGCTTCGAAGGAGAGGAGACCGACATGTTCGGTCATCGCAAGCTCGGCGGCATCGGGGACAAGGTCGGCGAGGCACTCAAGGAGTTTTCGCCGCGGTACAACAATGGGCGCCGCATCGACGTGGTGAATCAGCGCCTGGGTTATCTCGTTAGGTCCGGTGACCCCGATGCGCTCGACTCGATCGTCCCGATGGCGTTCGGCAACCTCGCGCTGGATCTGATTCTGCGAAAGCGCTACGGCAAACTAGTGAGCATTCACCGTGGCTTCTACGACAGCGTGCCGATCCAGAGCGTGACCGAGGTGAAGAAGGTCGTGGATGTAGAGAAGTACTACAACACGGAACGGCTGCGCCCCATCTATGATTTCGATGGGGCGCCACTGTTCATCATGACAAGTGATTGAAAGACAGCGCCTAACGCTTCGCCGACTCCACGGCGACCTGCTCCCGACGCGCCACTTCCTCTTCTGTAGGCTGCTCTTTCGCGAACGAGCCGTAGCGGATCGCCTCCGCGCCTAAACGCGCAAACCGCGCCATGGTGACGCCGGTGCCTGACGTCGTGGAGTCGATGAGCTTGAGTCCCTCCGGCACCGTTCCTTCCGCAAACAGTCGCTTTCCGGTCCCGAGCACGAGCGGGAAGATGAAGATGCTGAATTCGTCGATGAGCTCATGCTTGAGCAGTGTTTGTATGAGGTTCGCGCTTCCGTGGACTTGAATCCCGGGACCGTCTCCGCGCTTGAGCTTCGCTACTTCCTCGGCAACGTCACCTGTGATCAGCTGCGAATTCTTCCAGTCGACGCCCTTGAGCGTTTTCGATGCGACGTACTTCGTCGCGTTGTTCAGCTCCGCAGCGCCAGGTTCGTCGGAATGCGGCCAGTGCGCGGCGAAGATTTCGTAGGTCTTGCGCCCCAGCAGTAAGTCGGCTCGCCGGCCCATGAATTCGCTCATCTGCTGCATCATCGACTGGTCCCAATACTTGACCGACCATCCGCCATGTTTGAATCCGCCGCTCGGATCTTCCTCAGGTCCGCCTGGGGCCTGCATCACCCCATCGAGTGTGAGGAACGTGTTGATCGTGAGCTTTCTCATCGTGGCAACCTCGTCATTTGTTCTGAGAATTCATGGCATCAGTGCGGCGCGTCACAGCTTCGTCTGCAAGCGCGACGAATGGATCGCAGCAAGATCGACACCTCATCCACCGCTCACTGCTCGGCTTCTGTCTATTTACGATTTCGCAACACGAACGTGCCTGCGCGACACTTAGCCGGCGCACGATTTGAACGCTGCAGCATTGTCGACAAGAGCTGGAGCACGGATCCGCACCGAGCCCACGCGAAAGCGACAGCGTGTGCTCGCACTCCGTTGCACGTGTTAGCTACGCGACACCGTGAACGTGGTGAGATTGAGTGGGCTGCGAACGTTGAGCTCGACACGATCGCTGCGCTCGATGGTCACCGGCTCCGTTAGGTGCGTTCCCGTCGTACCGATCGGCTCCACGAGAAACCGCACTGACCCGGCTCCGGCCAGGACCGTGTTCTGTAGCGCAAGAGTTTCAGTCTGCAATCCTGGGACAGTGCCGATTCGGTGCCGTGTTCCCGCGCGAACGGCGTAGACGGTCACATCGAGCCAATGGTCATTCTTTACTACGAGAACACCGCTCTCTTGCGTCTGCAGCGCAGATGTGGCTGGTGCGCGCTCGCCGCCGCACGCCGAAGCTGCTAGGAGCAGCGCTATGAATGCTGTGGCCGCTTGTTTCGATTTCATTTCCCCCTCCGTTGACGCCTAATGGCGGCGCCATGCGTGCGCCGCCTGGCAAACGCAACGAAAAGCCGCACGCGATGGTGTAACGATGCAACGAGTCCTGCAGGGATCGCGCCAGATTACAACACGATCTCTAGCGTTAGGACTTGCGCGATGCGGACATCGTTAGGCGACTTCAGCGGTGTATAACGTGGCACTGGAAGCCTCGGCGTTGTCGGTAGCTTGGCCATAACGCATCGCTCTTGCTGCAATTTGGCGCAGGCGAGCGGGAACGACGCGGCGTGGCGGCCCTTCCGTAACCTGCTCCGATCCGAAGCGGAGATGTTACAAGACGCGCCAAAGCTGGATTTTGGTTAGCGGCGGCCCTCGCCGCTTCGACGGGCGAGTGAACGCCGCTCCTCCTAGTCTATTGTTGTGCCAGCGCGCGAGATTGGTTACGGCGGTGTCTAAATCATGCACTGCGAACAGTGAAAGGGTTACCTAACGAGCGATGCAACAAGAGCGCATGAGTCGTCAACCGCGATCGACATTCTGGACGCTCCAGCTGGTGGGCTGGACAGGTTTTTACGTAGCGATGGCGTTCTCTCGTTTGGGACGCTTCCCGCTCACGTACATGCTGACGGCGAAGGTCGTTCTTACGCTGCTTGGCGTGACCGCCTCGCTCGCCCTACGTGCCGTGTTGCGTCCACTGCTCGCGCGTCAGGTCCCGCTCGCGAAGGTCGTCGGCATCAGTGTCGTCGCGTCGTACTTACTCGCTGCTATCTGGAGCGCTGCGTTTAACGTGATCGACATGCCGATCGCGCGCGCGATGATTGGCGGCGACTGGCGTATCCGCTCGCTCTCGTCGCTGTTCAGCGGGACTGTCTACCATGCGTTCAGCCTTGTCGCATGGGGCTTTCTGTATCTCGGGATCAAGCAGCACCGTGCGTGGCAAGAAGAACGCGAACGCGCGTTACGCGCCGAGGCGGCCGCCGCCGACGCTCGGCTGCGCGCGCTGCAATACCAGCTCAATCCGCATTTCTTTTTCAACACGTTGAACGCCATCTCCACGCTCATCGTCGAGCGTCGCAACGACGACGCAGGCGCCATGATCGCGCGTCTCGGTGAGTTTCTGCGGGCGACGCTGCAGCGTGACGTGATGACGTCCGTGACTTTGGGTGACGAGCTCGGATTTGTGCAGCGCTATCTGGATATCGAGCAGATCCGCTTCGACGACCGCCTAACGGTGCAGCTCGACGTCGCCGAGGATGCGTATGCGGCGACCGTTCCGCTGCTCATCTTGCAACCGCTTGTGGAGAACGCCATCAGGCACGGTATTGCGCTCCTGGAACGAGGAGGGACGCTCGCCATCACTGCGCGCACGCAGGACGACCGCGCAAAGCGCTGGCTAGAAATCGAGATAGCCAACGACGCACCTGTCAACTCACAGGACGGCGCAGATGGAATCGGCCTAACGAACGTGCGTGAGCGTCTCGCGATGCTCTACGGGGATCGCTATCACTTCACAGCCGCGCGCAACGCAGGTCGTTTTCGCGTGACGTTGCGCGTACCGTACGCCGCTGACCGGACGCATGTGGCGTCGCCGTCTGTCGCGCTCGAACCGGCGCATACGTGACGCGGCGAGTACGCGTCGCAATCGTCGACGATGAGCCATTGGCGCGGCGC
The DNA here is from genome assembly GCA_052388395.1 of Gemmatimonadaceae bacterium. Lineage (GTDB taxonomy): Bacteria > Gemmatimonadota > Gemmatimonadetes > Gemmatimonadales > Gemmatimonadaceae > DASYRX01. The sequence continues at coordinate 34,866 of JBQTIF010000224.1, forward strand.
GGGATCCGCGCGCGCCTCGAGCGGTGGCCGCAGGTCGAGGTTGTTGCCGAAGCGGGCAATGTGGCGCGTGGTGTGCAGGAGATTCGTCGCAATCACCCGGACGTTGTCTTTCTCGACATTGAGATGCCCGGAGCAGACGGTTTCGCCTTGCTGGAGCAACTCCCCGCGAAGGAGCGGCCGATCATCGTGTTTGTCACGGCGCACGAGGATCGCGCGTTGCGAGCATTCGACGCGGAGGCATTTGCCTACGTGTTGAAGCCGATTGACGACACACGGTTTGCGCGCACAATGCAGCGTGTTATCACGCGTTGCGCGGAGCGTGCGCCGCAGCGAGTCGACCGCGTGATCATTCGCGATCGTGGTCGCGCTGTCGCGCTGGAGCCGAGCGCGATCGACTGGGTTAAGAGCGACGGTGATTATGTGCGCATCTATGCTGGGCGTGGCAGTTACTTGCACGATGCGACGCTGACAGCGCTCGCCGAACAACTGCCTCCCGATCGCTTTGTGCGCATCCATCGCTCAACGATCGTGAACGTTGAACGCATTCACGCGCTCGAGCCGGTGACGAACGGCGACTACGTCGTGCTCCTAACGACCGGCGCGCGGCTGCGCTTGAGCCGAACGCATCGCGAATCGCTCGGCCGGCAGCTGGGGAGTCGCCTGTAGCTCTTCGCTGCTACCGGTTCGTCGATTCTGGCTACCGGTTCGTCGAGACGACGATGGTAGCTCATGCGCCGGGCACGCATCCTCCTGCTCACCCTTGCTGGAGTGAGCAACACGATGACCAAAGCAGGCGTGATGTTCGTCGTTTTGTTAGGCACGGGCGTGTCGCGTGCCGCGGCGACCGAGATTCGCGGTGCCACCGGCCCGATAGAGCGCGTGTCGGGCTCCGGCTCGCTGCGAATTACCGCACACGTGTCATGGAAGAACGCCTGGCGAACGCAGCGCAACCACGACGCCGCCTGGCTGTTCGTCAAGCTACGCCCGGCACCTAACGCGGGATGGATGCACGTCCGCGTGCTTTCGGTCGTCGCGGCGTCGACCGTGCCGCCAGTCACGTGTCAGGTGTCGGCGGATCGCATCGGCGCGTTCTGCGCACCCGCGACGACGTACCGTGGCGCAATGTCGGTGCACGTTAGGCTCGAGCTGGACGCTGCGAGTCTGCCCGAGCGGGTGCGCGCGTCCGCGCAGCTCGCAGGAAAAGTCTTCGGCCTCGAGATGGTGTTCGTGAGTGAGGGCCCATTCAGCCTCGGCGATCCGGATCCACGATCGCTGGACTACGCCGCGTTTTATCGCTCTGACGCGGGCGGCGTGCCAGCAGATCAGTTTCGCGTCACATCTGAAGCAGCGATCCCAGTGGCTCCAGATGCCGGGGCGCTTTACTACAGCGCCGCGAATGCGCAGTCCGAAGGCGATCGCGCTGGACCGATCCCGGCGGACTTCCCCAAGGGGACGCGCGCGTTTTACGCGATGAAGTACCAACTGCTCCAGGGACAGTACGCGGACTTCCTAAACCATATCGGCAAGCAAGCTGCATTTTTCCGCGCGATTCACGCGGGGCCCGACTATTACGATGAGCGCGGCACCATCCGCCTAGAAGGCAACGTGTTCGTCGCAGAGCGGCCCAGTCGGCCGGCGAATTGGGTGAGTTGGGATGACGGAGTTGCGTTTGCTGATTGGGCGGGATTGCGCCCGATGACAGAGCTGGAGTTCACCAAAGCAGCGCGTGGTCCGGCCGACCCTGTCGCGGCGGACTATCCATGGGGCAGCAACTCCAATACTCGTTTGGTCCGTCGCCTAGGCACGGATGGCGACCTTCCGCAAACTGGTGACGCCGACGAGTCGCGGCTAACGCATGAGACGCGAGACATGTTTGGCGCTTCGTACTACTGGGTGATGGATCTCGCCGGTTCTGTTTGGGAAAAAGTCGTCACGATTGGGCATGCCAAAGGCCGTGCGTTTCGCGGCACGCACGGCGATGGTGAGCTGCGTGAGTATGGTATTGCTCCAAACGCTGATTGGCCCGCGGGAGATCATGAAGCGGGCGGCTACGGCTACCGTGGCGGTGGCTATTACGAACGCGGCATGCCGGATCGAGACTTCAACCCCTACAGCCCTGTGGAGTGGCGGCGTTACGGATCTTGGGGTGCGCACCGCGGTCACTCGCCTACGGATTCCGCGCGGTACGGACGGCGGACATTGCACGGTAAGAACCATTTCACTGGAGAAGCGGCATGATTCGGTTGTCTCGAAATATTGCAGGCCTGGGCATGGCGGCGTTTGGAGCCATCACAGCGCCGCAAAGCGCGGCGGCACAAACAGCAGAGGACAACGCCGCCGTTAGGCAGGCGGCACTGGACTACGTGGAGGGCTTCTACGAAGGCGATGCTGCGAAGCTCGTGCGAAGTATCCGGCCCGAGGTCTACAAGTACGGCGTCTGGCGCCATAGCGACTCGACGTCATATGCGGGGCCGCAGATGCCGTGGCCGGAATTTCTGTCATATGCGGCGAGGGTTAAGGCCAGCAAGCGTCCAGCACCGCCTAACGCGCCAAAAGACATCGTGCTGCTGGATGTGCTAGACCAGACCGCGAGTGCCAAGCTCACAGCGTGGTGGGGGACGGACTATTTGCTGCTCGGGAAGTTCGGCGGGCGGTGGATGATCACACACGTGCTGTGGCAGTCGCGGCCGCATAAGTAGCGCTAACTCAAAGCTGTTGACTCCGAGCTTCGGGACGGACGGTCGATACTGCCGTCGGACCGACCTTTGTTCACATCCATGCATTGGAAACGGCGTCCGGCTGTAAGGGTGTCATATCTTTCGTCCACGATTCTCTGGAGGTCCTGATGCGGCGATCGATATTTGCTTTTGGCGCGCTGACACTCCTCGCGCTGACCCACCCAATACCTGTCGAGAGCCAGCCGCCACGCGAGATTCGGGACACGACCATTGACGCCGGCGTCCGCCGCCAGATCATCGACACGCTGATCGCGCGGCTCGATGCTGGGTACGTCTTCCCGGAGAAGGCCAAGGAAATGGCGCAGGACCTACGGGCGCGTCTGGCGCGGGGCAACTACGATAACCTAACGAACGCCATCGGCTTCGCCGATTCGCTCACTTCGCACTTGCAAGGCATAAGTCACGATCGCCATCTGCGGGTAAACTACGGAATTCGCCAAGGTGGTGGCCCGCCGCCGCCGGGGCAGCAGAGCTTCCGCGAGCGCCTCATCGCAGACAACTACGGCATCGGCCCACCGCAACGGCTGGATGGTAACGTCGCCTATCTCGAGATCCGCACCTTCGGCCTATCGCCTGACGAGATGGGTCCTCCGCTCGCTGACGCGATGACGCCTGTTGCTGACGCCGATGCGCTGATCATCGATGTGCGGAGCAATGGTGGCGGCAGCCCATTTGCCGTCGCGCTCGTCTCGAGCTACCTGTTCGGGTCCGACACGGTGCACCTGAATTCGCTGTATTGGCGCCCCGCAAATCGCACCGATCACTTCTGGACGCGCGCGTCAGTCCCAGGGAAGCGGTTCGGGCCAGACAAACCGCTCTACGTGCTGACGAGCCGGCGGACATTTTCAGCGGCGGAGGAATTCACATACAACCTCCAGACGCAGAAGCGCGCTGTGATCGTCGGCGATACAACCGGCGGCGGCGCCCATCCTGGTAGCGGTCGACCACTGGGTCACGGGTTTGGGGTCTTTGTCCCTTCCGGTCGCGCCATCAATCCGATCACCAAGACGAACTGGGAAGGCACCGGCGTGCGCCCGGACATGCCAGTGGCCAGTGACGCCGCACGTGAGACGGCGCATCGCGCGGCGCTGGAGAAGCTGCGCCGCCAGACGTCCTAACGACTTCGCCGCGAGCTACTGCGCAAGCGTGACGCGCTGCACGTAGCGCAGGTCGTCTTCGTCCGTGCGCACCGTGTAGACGACCCCGTTGCCGAGACCGGCAACGGTCACCTTTTTCGGCAAGTGCCAGCGAGCCACGAGCTTGCCCGCGGGATCGATCACGTCCCACTGTTCGCGACCGCGCCTAACGGGAATCGCTCGCTTGATCCAGAGACTACCATCCGGCGCGGCGAGACCGGAGATGCCGGCGACCGGCGGAAACTCGTTAGGCCACTTGTCCGGCGCTGTCAGGTCGAAGGAGAAAGTCACGTTTGCCGGCATCACCTTGCGCATCGCTTTCTGCTGCTCGGCGATCTCGCGCTTGGCTTCCTCCATTTCTGCCTTCTTGTCCTCGTCTGTTACTTTGATCCGCTCGTAGTCGATCTTGATCGGACCCGTTCGTTTCCCGTCTGCGGCGATGAACTCCACCGTGTACGGCGAGCCGCGGAGGATGGCCACGCGGCCGTCAGGAAAGACGACCCAGGCATCGGACGCCACGAGTCCGGGGAATGCCATCGTGTATTTCACGTTGCTCCCCGATACCTGCATCTCAGGCTTGCCGCTCGTGCGAAAACGGACACGCGTTAGCTCCGAACGGGCTGACTTGTCCCGAGCGTCAACACGCACGACGCCGACCGAATCAGGGAACTGCATTAAGCCACCGGTCGCGCCGGAGCGGGCGGCTTGAATGGACATTGAGCTGGCGTACAGGCGGCCACGTGCATCGCTAAAAAACGGGGCCGTGAGTGCGCTACTGCTTTGCTGATCGAACATGAGAAATGGAAATCCAGTGCCTGGCGAGAGGTCGGGATTGAACACGACGACGCGCATCTGGCCCGCGTCGAGCGCCCATATCGTGTCGCCGTGGAGACGGAAAACGCCGGCTGGAATGCGGTATTCGCCGGGACCACTCCCTTGGCGACCGAGGGAGCTGCGAGTGCCTTTGGCGAAATCGACGACAAAAAGCTGTGTCTCCAGTCCATCGACAACGACGACCTGGCCGCCCTTGATCTCGACGGCAGCCGTTACTGAGGAGAAAGGGTCCTCGATCTCTTGGCTTGGCTTGGGGAGGTCGCGCAGCGCGATCTGCTGCGCGCGCCCGGTCTGAGAGGCAAGCGGGATCACCGGCGCGAGCGTCGTGATCCACCTAACGAGGTTGCGCAGTGCGGCAGCGCGCGGCGCCGGCGTGCGTTCCGATTGCATCATGGGTTGCAACATCTCCAGGGACTGACTGACTTACCGATATTTATCGCAGCTTTGTTTCGCTTGGGAGAGTGACCGCGACATGCTTTCGCGGAGGACGATGCGCGCCGTCAATAAGTCGCTAGTTTCTGGGGCACGCATACGGTCGACACCTGGGGAGAGCCGATGAAACGAGCGATGGTCCCTTTGCTTGCGGTCCTGCTGAGCTGTGAAGGCAACAAAGCGCCGCCGGTTGATTCGGCGGCTATCGCAGCGCCGGCGCCAAGCGCGCCAGCCGTTGCCGTGCGCATCCTTGCTCCCGCTGATGGAGACACCACAGGGCCTGACGTCACTGTCGTCCTCGCCAAAGATGGTGTGCTGATCGAACGGGCCAGCGGCACGAGAGTCGAGGGGGTTGGGCACCATCATCTCTTCCTGGATACCCTCACGACGGAGGAGGGGGCGGTGATTCCGCCCACATCGGGGCGCGTTGTGCACATCGGTACGGGCGATTCCACGTACACATTCAAGGGACTCGCACCCGGTGCGCACGAGCTCGTCGCGGTGATCGGCTTCGGCGATCATGCCGCGATGCCCGCGCGGCGCGACACCGTCCGTTTTGTTGTTAGGCGCTGAGGCAACCTAACGCGGTCGGACGCGATGCCGCCAACAGGCTCCAATGCTCGCGCTGTTGTAACGGGTCATAGCCGCGGAATAGGCGCGGCCATTGCGGCGCATCTCCTCATGCGTGGAGTGCGCGTGTTGGGCATCGCGCGGCACGAGAACCGCAGCCTCGCCCAGCGGTACGGTGATGCGCTGTCCCAGTTAAGGCTCGATTTGGCTGACATCGCTGCCCTGACTGAGTGGCTGCAGTCGGATGCGGTGCAGCGGCACTTCTCGGACGCAGAGCCGCGCTTTCTTGTGAATAACGCCGGTGTGCTGCAGCCTCTCGCACCACTCGAACAGCAGGACGTCGTCATTGTTGCACGCGCCGTAGCCGTGAACGTATCGGCGGCCCTGGTATTATCGGCGGCATTCGCGGCAACAACCACCGATGGTCGCGACCGCAGGATCATGCATCTGTCGAGTGGGGCGGGACGCAAAGGGTACGCCGGCTGGAGCGTCTATTGCGCCTCGAAGGCGGCGCTGGACAATCACGCGCGCGCCGTCGCGGCTGACCGTTCGCCTGGCCTGCGCATCGCAAGCATTGCCCCCGGTGTCATCGACACTGAAATGCAGGCGGAAATCCGATCGAGCCGCGACGACTTTGTACCCGATCGTCCACGCTTCGTCACGATGCATCGAGAGGGACGCCTTATCCCCGCAGACAGAGCGGGCCGCGCGGCTGTGGAGTATCTCATGTCCGACGACTTCGGGAGTGATCCCGTGGCTGAGCTTCGCTACAGCACAACGTGAGCTGGTCGCGACGACGGGTCGCGGTCACTTCCTGGATGGGAAGCTAGGGTTACGCGATGTAACCTCACCGATTACCGAGCGGGACGCTGTGCTGCAGCATCGAGGCCTAACGTCGCGGCTGTGCTGGCTTTACTCAGCAAAGGGGGAGTCGATGTCACGCATCGTTTGCCGTCCCAGGTCCCTGTCGGTTCCTCGGCTACGTCGCGCCACAACGCGCGCCGCGGAAATCAATCCGGCGAATACGGTTGAGCGACGTGAAGTACTGCGCACGCCGATTGGGCGTCGCGGCGGTCCGCGACGACTCGCCGTTGTCATCGGACGTCGCTGGCCAGTAACGGGGGTTCGCCTAACGGTGAGCTTTATGGATAGCCCATCGCGCGAGCTGCGCGCGCGCATCCTGCTGCACATGAACTCCTGGGGCAAAACGGCGAACGTGCTCTTCAGGGAGACGCGAGGCGTCGGCCAAGTGCGCATCGCTCGGCTCGATTCACCGCCTGAGGACGCCGGTTATTGGTCGTGGATCGGCACTGAGATCCTGGAGATACCGGAGGACGAGCCAACGCTCAATCTCGAGGGATTCACCATGCGCGTTTCCGACGCGGAATTCCGCCGCGTCGTGCGCCATGAAGCTGGCCACACGCTTGGCTTCGAGCATGAGCACATGCGCAGCGATCTCGTGAAAAAGATCGATCGTGCAAAGGCAATCGCGTTCTACGACAGAGACCAGGGTTGGACGCCGCAGGAGGTTGAAGAGCAGGTACTAACCCCCCTTCGCAAGCGGTCCATCATGGGGACCGCCGAAAGCGATCCGCACTCCATCATGTGCTATCAGATCCCTGGCGCGGTAACGAAGGACGGGAAGCCAATCGTCGGTGGGAAGGACATCAACGAAAAGGATTTCGCGTTCGCCGCCTCAGTCTACCCGAAGCGGGTACGTCCCCAAAGACGCTAGCGGACCAGTTGCGCTGTTGGCATGCTCGTTAGGCACCAAGGCCGCTGTTAGGGGCGAAACACAAGGCAGCGTGCTTCCGTAGTGGAATGCGCACGGTCCGCGAAATGTCACTTCGATACCCGCGACAACGCGCGCCGGCGGCATATTCCTAACGAGTAGACTCTGCGATCGATAACTTCTGCCGATGGCACCGCTTCTCTTTTCGCTTCGTCGATGGCGGCCCGGGCGGAGACGCTCTGGTCGCTCGTCGCGCCGACATCCGAAATTGCGTTCTGGATCGTGGGACCGCCCCTAGTGCCTATGGGCGGCGTGGCTAATACGTCGCCGCGGGAAACGCGACGCGACCAGCGCTACGAGCAGACCAGCTGAGCTACCGCTCCCGCATGCTGACGACGTGCCGATCGATCGTTCCACCCCAGACCGGGTGAAGCGGGGACAGAACCGCGTCTAGGCGGCTGTCCCGCGTTAGGTGCCGGGAAGTACTCCACCAAAAGAGCGGAACCATCCTCAACAGTCACAGAAGCCAACCTCCCGGACAGCTGTAGCATCCAACAATTGACGCCAGCTGACGTTGTACGAGCAGTCGTCTAGCCCGTAGCTTTGCTCTTCCCGAACTGAACCGCCAGGACAATGACCGACCGCTTTCGCGAACAGGTGCAGGAAGCGATCGCCCCAGCCTACGTACTCGATCGAGAGCTAAAAGGCGGCGGCATGAGCCGCGTCTTCGTGGCGATCGAGGAAGCGCTGGGGCGCGCGGTCGTTGTAAAGGTTCTGCGTCCTGATCTCGCCGCGGATGTAAATCGCGAGCGCTTCCGACGCGAGATCATGCTCGCGGCGAAGCTGCAACATCCGCACATCGTGCCGGTCCTCGCGGCTGGGGAACGCGGCGACCTTCTCTGGTACTCGATGCCGTTCGTCGAGGGGGAATCGCTGCGTGAAGCGATCTTGCGGCGGGGGCAATTCTCCGTTCGCGATGTCGTGCGCGTGCTGCACGACGTGCTCGACGCACTTGCCTACGCGCACGCACGCGGCGTCGTGCATCGTGACATCAAACCCGGCCACATCCTAACGCATGGCGCGCACGCGCTGGTAACTGACTTCGGCGTCGCCAAGGCGCTGTCGGCATCAATGCCGCATTCCGGTACAACGACAGCCGGGATGGCGATCGGCACGCCGGCCTACATGGCCCCGGAACAACTCGCGGCAGATCCATCGGCTGATCATCGAGTAGACCTGTATGCCACCGGCCTATTGACGTATGAGCTGCTGACCGGTGAACAGCCATTCGCGGAGCAGTCGCCGGCCGAGACATTGGCTGCTTTGCTAACGCGGATGCCGCCGCCGATCGAAGAGCGGCGCGCCGATGTGCCACCAGAGCTCGCATCGGTTGTCGCGCGCCTCCTGGCCAAGAGACCTAACGAGCGGCCTCCTTCGGCCGAAGCGACACTCGAGGAGCTCGACGCGCTCATGACGCCGCAAGGTGGCGGCGTTCTATCGACGGCCGCCGCACCGCCCCGTCGGGCGACTGGGGCTGCGAGCCAGTTCGCACCCGGCTCGACAGCGCGGTCCCGCCGCGTCGCGCTGCCACGCCTCGCGCTTGGTATTGTTGCGGCTGCCGCGACCGTTTGGCTCGTGACGCGCCAGACAGCGCCGGTGCTGCCTAACGAGCAACCGACCCAGGGGTTGCTAACGCCGGAGACGACGAAGGCACCAACGAGCCGCCTGCCCGCGAACACCAGTGTTTCGGTCGTCGTCGGCGACTCGGCGCGACGCGCCGCAGAGTTGGCGAAATCGGCCAAGGCTGTACCGCGCGATAGCGCGAGAACGGTTTCCGTTCCACGCGCACGGGACAGCGTTACGCGGGCATCCGGTGCGGCAGGACGTGCGCGGCGTCCGACCCCGGCGCCAGCGACGACCAACACAGCGCCCCGCGCGGGTACACCGCTGGTGACGGCCAGTGGCAGGCCGAAGCGCGTCGCCGTGCTGCCCGTGCGCGATGCTACGCCGCAAGCGCAGTTCTCTGAGTTAGCACGCGCACTTGAAGACTCGCTCAAGCGCGCTGCGGCGGCGCTTGGCTACAGCTGGCGAGCGACGCCGAGCTCGTGCGCTTGTTAGCGGAACGCGATCAGAATGCGCAGCGTCGCTTCGCCGAAGCGAGCGGACTTGGCGCGTGGATTGGTGCGCAGCTCATAACGCGCGAGCGCGAGTTGCACGCGCAAGTATTCGTCGTGGACGTGTGGCGCAGCGCCACGCAATCGGAGCGCGGCGGAGCTGAGCTCAGCGATCCTAGCGGGTCGCTTGTCGTGGTCCGTGACGCGATGCGTGCGCTGAATCGCGTCAGCTGGCGCCACCGCGCGGATCCCAAGAAGGTGATCGTTTTCGACATTGAAAACCAAACCGGTGCCGACTCCCTTGGGTCTGTCGCGCGTGCGCTCACGGATTCGTTGCGAGTTGCTGCTCTGCGGCAGGCTGGGATGGGTGCACAAGCTGTTGGCGACTCGACAGCGCGAGCGACGCGCGACGGCGCCGAGCGACGCTTCCTCGCCTTACAACTTGGAGCCGGTGCATACGTCGCGGCGGCTCTTGGCAGGCGCGGTCGCGACTCGTTGCGCGTGCGCATGTCCGTGCGCGACATGAGCGAGGATCGTTCGTTTGACGTCCCGGAGTTAACAGTCCCGCTTGCCGATCCGTTCAGCGTGATTCCGGCGTTGCTGGAGCGCCTAGGCCTAACGGCTAAGAGCAATCAAAAGGGGTCAGAGTCGATTGATACCGATCAATAGACACAGAACCCATTTATTAAGCAGACCCCATTGATTTCAGAAGGTTGGCCAAACGTGGACGCCAAGCGCGCCAAAAA